>DAOLBY010000033.1:13849-25713 GCA_035324325.1 Paracoccaceae bacterium
CCCCCGCCATTCGGCCACGCTGAGACCGTGGCTGCGCCCGTAGTCCTCGGCCAGCCGGCGGCTGACGCGTTCGGCCAGAACCGCGAGGCGATAGGGAAGGAAGCTGGACAGGTCGAACCCCTGCGGCATCGTCGGCCCCATGATCGTTGCGAGTGAAACGATATTGACCCCGGCGGCGGATGCAAGCATAAACTCGTTGCATCCGAAACGATCATGACTGCAGGGAGGCCCCCGTGACCCACATCGCGACCCATGCCGACACCCGACCGATGACGCAGGCCCCGGGCACCCTGGTGGACCCCGGCTACATGCCGGGCTGGGGCAACGATTTCGAGACCGAGGCGCTGCCGGGCGCCCTGCCGCGCGGCATGAACAGCCCGCAGAAATGCGACTATGGCCTTTACGGCGAACAGCTGTCCGGCACCGCCTTTACCGCCGAACGGCCCGAACGGACCTGGTGCTACCGCATCCGCCCCAGCGTGAAGCACTCCGCCCGGTACACCCGCATCGACCTGCCCCTGTGGAAGACCGCGCCGCATGTGGTCGAGGGGGTCACGAGCCTCGGGCAATACCGCTGGGATCCGCTGCCCCTGACCGACGCGCCCCTGACCTGGCTGACGGGAATGCGCACCATGACCACGGCGGGCGACGTGAACACGCAGGTGGGCATGGCCAGCCACATCTATCTGGTGACCCGGTCGATGGTGGACGACTACTTCTTCTCGGCCGACAGCGAACTCCTGGTCGTGCCGCAGCAGGGCCGGCTGCGGTTCTGCACCGAGCTCGGGTTCATCGACCTGGCCCCGCAGGAGATCGCCATCCTGCCGCGCGGCCTTCTCTACCGGGTCGAGGTGCTGGAAGGGCCGGCCCGCGGCTTTGTCTGCGAGAACTACGGCCAGAAGTTCGATCTGCCGGGCCGCGGCCCGATCGGCGCCAACTGCATGGCCAACCCGCGCGACTTCAAGGCGCCCGTGGCGGCCTTCGAGGACCGCGAGGTACCCTCCACCGTCACCGTCAAATGGTGCGGCCAGTTCCACCGGACCGAGATCGGGCACAGCCCGCTCGACGTGGTGGCCTGGCACGGCAACTACGCCCCGATCAAATACGACCTTGCGACCTACTGCCCGGTCGGCGCGATCCTGTTCGACCACCCCGACCCGTCGATCTTCACCGTGCTCACCGCACCCTCGGGCGTGCCGGGCACCGCGGATATCGACTTCGTGCTGTTCCGCGAACGCTGGATGGTGGCGGAAAACACCTTCCGCCCGCCGTGGTACCACAAGAACATCATGTCGGAACTGATGGGCAACATCTACGGCCAGTACGACGCGAAGCCCCAGGGCTTCGTGCCGGGGGGGATGAGCCTTCACAACATGATGCTGCCCCACGGCCCCGACCGCGAGGCCTTCGAGCGCGCCTCGAACGCCAACCTCGGCCCCGAAAAGCTCGACCGCACGATGTCCTTCATGTTCGAGACGCGCTTTCCCCAGCACCTGACCGCCTTCGCCGGGCGCGAGGCGCCGCTGCAGGACGACTACATCGACTGCTGGACGAGCCTGGAGAAGAAGTTCGACGGAACGCCGGGGCGCAAGTAGCGCTCAACCCCGGCGCAGGGGTACGACGGACGCCTGTGAATGGTTGGCGTAGGTGTCCCAGGTGGGCGTGTAGTCCTCGGCCTGGTTGCCCCAGACCGTCCAGCCCAGACGCGGGCCGCGCGCGAACATCTCCAGCCGGGGTCCGTTGCTGCACCCTTCGATCAGGGCATATTGCTCGTCGGGCTTGCGACTGTGCTCGCGCTTCTGCGAGGCGATGATGTTCTCCTGCGTGCGGCCCAGCTGGTTGGTGCGCGCATTCGGGCCGCGCACCCCGAACAGCAGGATTTCGGTCACGTTGCGGAAGTAGAAGCCGACGCCGCGGCGATCGGGCCCGCCGTCCTTGCGCACCTTGTACCAGACGATGTTCGACTTGTAGGTAAAGCCCCACATCTCCATCACCTTCAGCCCCTCGGGCAGAAGCGCATTCGGCACCCACAGATAGAGATGCGCCGTATCGGCCACGACGGCCTGCACCGGCAGGTCGCAGATCTCGCGCAGGGTCATGGTGGGATAGCGCGACAGGCGGCGGTGTTCGGGGGCCATCTTGCCGGTGCGGTTCTGGAACTGCCAGGGCGGGTCGGCCAGCACCGTGCCGAAGCGCGTCTTGCCGGCGCGGGCCAGCAGGTCATCGGCGGCGCTGGTCATTGAGGCTCCTCCTCGTAGAGCGCGGGCGTGATGCCGAACACCAGAAGCGGGCAGCCGGCCCCGCCGCCGCCCTCGATCCGTGGCAGCAGTTTGGACATATGCGTGGTCGAATTGCCATAGGACGATCCGCGGCCGAGACGGTTGAAGATGTCCTGCAGGCTGTCGGCGCGCGTCAGGATCACGCCCACGCTGATTGCGCGCAGGTCGAACAGCAGTCGGAAGTTGTTCAGGTCGCGGTCGAAGAACGGGTCCTTGTTGTTCCATTCGATCTCCAGCGCCACGCGGTTGCGGAAGCAGTCGACCTTGTGGGTGGGGGCGTTCAGGCGCACCCAGTCCACCTCGAGCGCCGTGTGGAACTGCCGTTCGCGCCAGCCGCGGTGGAACAGGAAGGCGTCGATCCAGGCCGCCAGCTCGGACTTGTTGCCGCCGCCCTTGGCGATCCAGGAATGGCGCAGGCGGAAGGCCGTCAGCAGGTCGAGAAGGTCGGTCCATTCCTGCGGGAAGTCGGCCGACAGGATCGCGCTTGCATGGCGCCATTCGTGGCATTCGTAGTGATCACGCACGAAGGCGGGCAGGCGCGACTGCAACATCTGGGGTTTCCTGGGCTGGCCGACAGCATATGTTGCCGGCGTCTGCCCGGCAAGGCGCCCGCGGTCATTTCCCCCGCGTCGGCCGGTCGAATACCTTGCGTCCCATCAGGCTGGCCGTCAGGTCCACCATCAGCCGTGCGGTCATGCCTCGGTCGTCGAGGAAGGGGTTCAGTTCCACCAGGTCGAGGCTGGTCACCAGACCCGACTCGTGCAGCATCTCCATGACCAGATGCGCCTCGCGGAAGGTGGTGCCGCCGGGCACCGTGGTGCCCACGCCAGGGGCGATGGCGGGGTCGAGAAAATCGACATCCAGGCTGACATGCAGCATCCCGCCTGCCGCCGCCACCGCCGACAGGAAGCGCCGCAGGGGGGCAACGATCCCTTCCTCGTCCAGCCGCCGCATGTCGACCGGCGTGATCCCCTGCGCCAGCAGCGCCGCATGTTCCGGCGGATCGACCGAGCGGATGCCGAACAGGCAGATGCGCGCCGCCGGCAGCGGGGAAGGAAAGGGGGAAAAGGCCTCGAACCCCGGCCTCCCGGCAACATAGGCGACCGGCGTGCCATGCAGGTTGCCGCTGGTCGAGGTCAGTGGCGTGTGGAAATCGGAATGCGCATCGAGCCACAGAAGGAACAGTGGCCGACCGTTGCGCGCTGCATGGGCCGCCGCCCCGGCGACCGACCCCAAGGCGAGCGAATGGTCGCCCCCCATGACGATGGGTAGCCGCCCGTCGGCCAGCGCATCGCCCACGGCATCGGCGATGACCTCGGTCCATCCGACGGTTTCGGCCAACGAATGCACGGCCGGGTTGGGGCAGGCGGCGGGCTGCAGGTCAGGCAGCGACAGATCGCCCCCATCCGCCACCGCATGGCCGAGGTCGGACAGCGCCCGCGCGATGCCGGCGACGCGATAGGCAGCAGGCCCCATCAGACAGCCCGGCCGCTTCTGGCCGGTGTCCACCGGCGCCCCGATCAGGATGCAGCGTGCCATCGTTCCCTCCCCGCCGTGTCGCGCGCCGTGCATCCTGCCCCAAAGCCGCGCTGCCGTGCCAGTGGAGATGTGGCCGGGGGGGCGCTGCCCCCCACGGGCTGCGCCCGCCCCCCGGGGATACTTGGGCCAAGATGAAAGGGGCCGGCTGTTTCATCTTGGCCCAAGTATCCCGGGGGTGAGCGCCGCAGGCGCGAGGGGGCAGCGCCCCCTGCGATCACAAGGGTGCGGCGCGGCGGCGCGGGTGGTGGCGCTGGGCGCGGCGATGGCCTAGGTTGTCGTGCGGGGGAAACGGGGTCCGGGCATGATCGTCGAACTGGGGCATTTCGCGCTGATCCTCGCGCTGGCGGTGGCTTGCGCGCAGACGGTGCTGCCGCTGGTCGGCGCGGCGCGCGGCTGGCGCGGATGGATGGCGGCGGGCGAGGCTGCGGCCAATGCGCAGGTGCTGCTGGTGGCCTTTTCCTTCGCCGCGCTGACCTGGGCCTTCGTGACCTCGGATTTCTCGCTGCGGCTGGTGACGCTGAATTCGCACACGCTCAAGCCGATGCTCTACAAGGTCTCGGGCGTCTGGGGGAACCACGAGGGTTCGCTTCTCCTGTGGGTGCTGATCCTGGCGCTGTTCGGCGCCTGCGTCGTGTGGTTCGGGGGCAACCTGCCCGAACGGTTGCGGGCCCGTGTGGTGGGGGTGCAGGGATCGGTCGGGGTGGCCTTCCTGCTGTTCATGCTCCTGACCTCGAACCCCTTCCTGCGGCTGGCCGAACCGCCCTTCGACGGGCAGGACCTCAACCCGCTGCTGCAGGATCCGGGCCTCGCCTTCCATCCGCCCTTCCTCTACCTCGGCTATGTCGGCCTGTCGGTGGCCTATTCCTTTGCCGTGGCCGCGCTGATCGAGGGGCGGGTGGATGCCGCCTGGGGCCGCTGGGTGCGGCCCTGGACGCTGGCCGCCTGGGTGTTCCTGACGATCGGGATCGCGCTGGGGTCCTGGTGGGCCTATTACGAACTGGGCTGGGGCGGCTTCTGGTTCTGGGACCCGGTCGAGAACGCCAGTTTCATGCCCTGGCTGCTGGCCGCAGCCCTGCTGCATTCCGCGATCGTGGTCGAGAAGCGCGAGGCGCTGAAGGCCTGGACGATCCTCCTGGCGATCATGGCCTTCGGCTTCTCGCTGATCGGCACGTTCATCGTGCGCTCGGGTGTCATCACCTCGGTCCACGCCTTCGCCAACGACCCCGAGCGGGGGGTGTTCATCCTGATGATCCTGGCCGTCTTCACCGGCGGTGCGCTGGTCCTGTTCGCGGCCCGGGGCGGCGCGATGGAGGCGCGGGGGGTCTTCGCGCCGATCAGCCGCGAGGGCGCGCTGGTCGCCAACAACGTGATCCTGGCGGTGTCCTGCTTCGTCGTCTTCATCGGCACGATCTGGCCCCTGATCGCCGAGATGGGCTGGGGCGCCAAGGTCAGCGTGGGCGAGCCGTTCTTCAACGCGGCCTTCACGCCGTTCTTCGTCCTGCTGTCGGCGATCCTGCCGGTGGGGGCGATGCTGGCCTGGAAGCGCGGCAGCTTCGGCCGTGCGCTGGCCCCGCTCTGGCCCGCGGGGCTGCTGGCGCTGGCGCTGGCGGCCCTGGCCTTCGCCGCGCAAACCGGGCGTTCGGCACTCGGCCCGGTGGGGCTGATGCTGGGGGCCTGGGTGGTGTTCGGCGCCATGGCCGACCTCTGGGCGCGGACGGGGCGCGAGGGGGCGGCGGCCCGCCTGGCCCGCCTGACGCGGCTGCCGCGTGCCGACTGGGGCAAGGCCACGGCCCATGCGGGCCTTGGCGTCACCGTCTTTGCCTGTGCCGCGATGAACGCCTGGGTGGTCGAGGACATCCGCGTGGCGCGCGAGGGCGAGACCTTCGCCCTCGGCCCCTATCAGGTGCGGCTGGCGGACGTGCGCGAGGTTCAGGGCCCCAACTACATCTCGACGATGGGCATCATGGAGGGGACGCGCGACGGCCGGCCGGTGGCGGTGCTGACGCCGGAAAAGCGAATCTATCCGGTGGCGCAGATGCCCACGACCGAGGCTGCCATCGACTACGGCTTCTGGCGCGATGTCTACCTGGTGCTGGGCGACCCGCAGGACGGCGGCGGCTGGGCGGTGCGGTCCTACATAAAGCCCTTCGCCAACTGGCTCTGGGGCGGGGCGCTGCTGATGGCGCTCGGCGGCGCCCTCAGCCTGACGGACCGGCGCTGGCGCGTGGCGGCGGGCGCCCGGCGGGTGCCGGCGTCCGGGGTGCCTGCGGAATGAAGGGGCGCGCCCTGCGCGCAGCCCTTCTGGGGGCGGTGCTGGCGCTGGGGCTTCCCCCGGCCCCCGCCCCGGCCGTCCAACCCGACGAGGTGCTGGACGACCCCGCGCTCGAGGCCCGCGCCCGCGCGCTGAGCCGCGACCTGCGCTGCCTCGTCTGCCGCAGCGAGTCGATCGACGACAGCAACGCGCCGCTGGCGCGCGACCTGCGGCTGATCCTGCGCGAACGGCTGGTCGAGGGCGACAGCGACGAAGCGGCGGTGGCCTATCTGGTGGACCGCTTCGGCGAATATGTCCTGCTGCGGCCGCGCGCGGGGGGGGCGAACCTGGCACTGTGGCTGGCCGGGCCGGTGATGCTTCTGGCCGGGGGGGGACTGGCCCTGGCCTACCTGCGGCGGCGTCGCAGCGCGCCCGATCCGGGCCGGCCGCTCGACCCCGAGGAACGCGCGCGGCTCGAGGCGATCCTGCACGACCAGGGCACGTGACGCGGGGTTCCGCTTGCCCGGCCGCGGTGCCCGGCTAGGATCGCGCGGCCAACCGCAGGAGAGCGCGATGATCTACCAGACGATCCGGGCCGAAACCGAAGGCGGGATCGCCCGCATCACCCTGGCCCGCCCCGAGGTGATGAACGCCCTGAACGCCCAGATGCGCGCCGAACTGCTGCACGCGATGCGCGCGGCGTCGAAGGCGGCGCGGGTGGTCGTGATCACCGGCGAGGGTCGCGCCTTCTGCTCGGGGCAGGATCTGGGCGACGGCGCGCGCCTGTCGGCACCCGACCTCGAACGCACGCTGCGCGACGAATACGAGCCGCTCCTGAAGGCGATCTACGACTGCCCGGCGCCGGTCGTCGCGGCGGTCAACGGGCCGGCGGCGGGGGCGGGGGCGAACCTGGCGCTGGCGGCCGATGTGGTGATCGCGGCGGAGTCGGCCAGCTTCATCCAGGCCTTCACCCGCATCGGCCTGATGCCCGACGCCGGCGGCACCTGGTGGCTGCCGCGCCAGATCGGCCAGGCCCGCGCCATGGGGGCGATGCTGTTCGCCGACCGCATCCCCGCCCGCCAGGCCGCCGACTGGGGCATGATCTGGGACTGCCTGCCCGACGCGGACTTCGCCGCCGGGGTCGAGGCGCGGGTGGCGCAGCTGGCCGCCGGGCCTTCGGTCGCCTACCGCGGCATCAAGCGGGCGCTGCGCGAAAGCTGGGGCCAGGGGCTCGAGGCGCAGCTGTCGCTCGAGGCGAAGCTGCAGGGCGAATGCGGGCTGACGCAGGACTTCAAGGAGGGCGTGATCGCCTTCCTCGAAAAGCGCCCCGCGCGCTTCGAAGGGCGGTAGGGGGGCGCTGCCCCCCGCCCCTGCGGGGCTCCCCCCGGGGTATTTGGACCAAGATGAAAGGGCAGGGTCAAAGGCCCCGCGCCAGCGCCGCGACCCCCGTGCGCGCCATCTCGCGCAGGCCGAGCGGGCGCATCAGTTCGGCGAAGGCATCGATCTTCTCGGGCGTGCCGGTGATCTCGAAGACGAAGCTTTCGAGCGTGGAATCGACCACGTTGGCGCGGAAGATCTCGGCCAGGCGCAGGGCCTCGATCCGCCCCTCGCCCTTGCCCGCCACCTTGAACAGCGCCAGTTCCCGCTGCACGGCCGGCCCCTCCTCGGTCAGGTCGTGGACCTCGTGCACCGGCACCATGCGTTCGAGCTGCGCGCGGATCTGGGCGATGACCGCGGGCGTGCCGGTGGTGACGACGGTGATGCGCGAACGGTGCCCGGTGTGGTCGGTCTCGGCCACCGTCAGGCTCTCGATGTTGTAGCCGCGCCCCGAGAAGAGGCCGATCACGCGGGCCAGCACGCCGGGTTCGTTGTCGACCAGCACGGCCAGCGTATGCGTCTCGACCGCCTCGGCGTTGGGGTCGCGGAGGTCATAGGCGGAATGGCGCGAGGCGCCCTGCTTGATGTTCAGCGGCGACATATCCGGCCCTTTCCTGCTTCGATACGGTCGACATATACGGGGGTGGTTCTGCGAGGGGCAGCGCCACTGAAGTTCTCAATCTGCTCAGCGAAACTCCTGTGAAACAAGTCGCACACCCTCCTAGCACATGCACTCATGAGCGATCTTAACCTCCCTGTTTCGTGCAACAATTCAGCCGCGGCCACAGCTAAGCGTTACCTAATCACTCGATACCCAACCGGACACTTATGTCCCACGACGAACTGACCGCAATACCAATTGAAAGTATACAGTCGCAGGTATTGCGATTACTATGAAAAACCAGAACCAATCTTCTTCCACGAAAGAACGGTTTCGATACGTAGTTGAAACCACGTCATAAAAAATCTCCGAAAAGCCAAGACTAATCACCCAAGCAACAAAAAAGCATACAAATAGCAATAAGAGCCACCCAATAACTACCTTAATTGGGCTGTAAAAGGATTGAAGGGCAAGCCGGTTCTCGGCAGCCCAGAAAGCAGTCATCCCACTTCCGAGCCACGTCACGCCAGTGTTTATGATTGCAGCCAATAGGCACGCAATTATGGACATTGGCACATCAAACATTGCAGCCGTCATGATCCGGTACATCAAGAAAGCTGAAAATGCATGGATAGCTATTGAAAGCATTACACCAGCACCGACCCCTTGGCGTCGATCACGCCCTGGGTCTCGGCCTCGCCCAGCAGCATCTCGTTGTGCGGCTTTCCGCTCGGGATCATGGGGAAGCAGTTCTCGTGCTTCTCGACCAGGCAGTCGAAGATCACCGGCCCCTCGTAGGCCAGCATCGCGCGGATCGCGTCGTCGAGCTGGTCGGGGTGGTCGACCTTGATGCCCTTGCAGCCGAACGCCTCGGCCAGCTTGACGAAGTCGGGCAGGGCGTCGGACCAGCTGTGCGAATAGCGCTCGCCGTGCAGCAGCTCCTGCCACTGGCGCACCATCCCCAGCCGCTCGTTGTTCAGGATGAACTGCTTGACGGGCGCGCGGAACTGGATCGCGGTGCCCATCTCCTGCATGTTCATCAGCCAGGATGCCTCGCCCGCCACGTTGATCACCAGCGCGTCGGGGTGGGCGACCTGCACGCCGATCGAGGCGGGCAGGCCGTAGCCCATGGTGCCGAGGCCGCCGGAGGTCATCCAGCGGTTGGGCTCGTCGAAGCCCAGATACTGCGCCGCCCACATCTGGTGCTGGCCGACCTCGGTGGTGATGTAGCGTTTCGGGTGATCCCTGGTCAGCGCCTCCAGCCGCTGCATCGCGTATTGCGGCTTGATCGTCGTCTCCGACCCCCGGTAGCTCAGGCAGTTGACGGCGCGCCAGTCCTCGATCTGGCGCCACCAGCCGGCCAGCCCCTCGCGGTTCACCTTCCGGCCGCGTTCCGTCCAGATGCGCAATGCCTCGCGCAGCACCGATCCCACGTCGCCCACGATGCCCACATCGACCCGGATCACCTTGTTGATGGAGGAGGGGTCGATGTCGACGTGGACCTTGCGGGAATGGGGCGAGAAGTCCTTGATCCGGCCGGTGATGCGGTCGTCGAAGCGGGCGCCGATGTTGAGCATCAGGTCGCAGCCGTGCATCGCCAGGTTGGCCTCGTAGAGGCCGTGCATCCCCAGCATCCCGATCCAGTTCTTGCCCCGCGCCGGATAGGCGCCCAGCCCCATCAGCGTCGAGGTGCAGGGGAAGCCCGTTGCATCGACCCATTCGCGCAACAGCCGGCTGGCCTCGGGGCCCGAGTTGATGACGCCACCGCCGGTGTAGAAGACCGGGCGTTCGGCGGTTTCCAGCATCTCGACCATGCGCAGGATGGCGTCGGGGTCGCCATCTGTCCGCGGCTGGTAATGCGGCACTCTTACCGCGGCGGGTGGCGTGTAGGTGGCGGTGGCGAACTGCACGTCCTTGGGAATATCCACCAGCACCGGGCCGGGGCGACCCTTGGTGGCCACATGGAAGGCCTGGTGGATCGTCTCGGACAGCCGCGCGGTATCCTTGACCAGCCAGTTCATCTTGGTGCAGGGCCGCGTGATGCCCACCGTATCGGCCTCCTGGAAGCCGTCGGTGCCGATCATGAAGGTGGGCACCTGGCCGGTCAGCACCACGAGCGGGATCGAATCCATCAGCGCATCGACCAGCCCGGTGACGGCATTGGTGGCGCCGGGGCCCGAGGTCACCAGAACGACGCCGGGCTTGCCGGTCGAACGCGCATAGCCCTCGGCCATGTGGACGGCGCCCTGTTCGTGGCGCACGAGGATGTGGCGGATGTGGTTCTGCTGGAACAGCTCGTCATAGATCGGCAGCACCGCGCCGCCGGGATAGCCGAACACCGTGTCCACGCCCTGATCGCGCAGCGCCTGCACCACCATGCGCGCCCCGGTCATCTGCTGGGCCCTCGGGCCGTCCTTCGCTCCGCTCATCTCCGTCTCCGTCCTCTTCGCCCGTCCCGACCGCGCAACAAAAAGCCCCCGAGGGTTCATCGGGGGCGCATGGGAACCGTGATGGTCAACCGTCACCGGCCCATGCGCGCCCACCCTACGATGACAAGAAGCCCGGTCATGGCCATCCCCTGATGCGCGGCGGACCATATGCCGGGGTGCGGGGGGCGTCAATGGCCGCAGGTCGTGCGAAGATGGGGAAAATGTCGCGCGGCCGGCCGGAATCGGAAGAAAGTTGCGCGAAACGGCCCTAGCCCGCAGCCTCCACGAAGCCCTGCGCCAGAAAGCCACCGAAGGCGGCGCAGGCATCCTCCAGAATCACCGCGCCCTTCGTGTCGGGGAACAGCGCCTCCAGCGCCCGGGCCGCGTCGCGCGGCGTCAGGCCCGACGGCCCCGCATCCTCGGCCAGCACCCAGAGCGCGCGCGCCATCGCATTCAGGTGCCACAGCCGGGTCTCGCCCGCCCGCCACAGGAAGGCGCCGCCCTCGGCCAGCCGAAGCGCCAGGCCGCGGGCGCAGCGCAGCGCCGCGTCGGGATCGGCGGGCGGATCCGCTGCCGGCGCCGGCGCGGGGGCGGCCGGGGCGGGGTCCGCGGCCGGCACGCCGCCCCGCGCAAAGCCGCCGGCCAGAAGATGCGCGGCCCCGTCGAGATCGCTGTAGCACAGCGTCATGGCAGGCAGGCCGGCCACCAGCCGGCCGACGCGGTCCAGCGCCTCTTCCGGCGGGCCGAGGCCGGTCAGGGCCTGGCCGACCAGCACGCGCACCGCCTCGGCCTGGGGCAGGTGATGCAGTCTTGCGGGCGTGCCGGGCGCGCCGCGGCGCAGCAGCACGACGGCGCCGGGGCGCATCCGGGTGCCGAAGGGCAGGAGGCCGGGGGGGCGGAAGAAGGCATAGCGGTCGTCGGCAGCGGCCCCGTGGCGCGCCAGCGCGCGGGGCAGGGCGGGGCCGATGCCAGCCGGCAGCGGCAGCCGCAGCCGCGGCGACAGGCCGAGCGCCAGCGCCTCGCCCCCGGCCGTGACCGGCAGCACGTCGTCGCCGATGACCGAGACGCCCGGTTCCGCACCCAGTCGTGCCACCAGCGTGCTTTTCCCCGCACGGTGCCCGCCGAGTATCAGGACCAGACGGCCGCCGATCCCCACCGCCCCGCAATGCAGGCCGATGCCGCCCGGCAGCGCCCTGCAGAAGGCCACCGACAGGTCGGCCAGCACCGCACAGGCGGCCGAGGCCGGCGGCAGACCGCCCAACGGCGCGTCAAGGTCGGCCACCCCATAGGCATAGGTGCCGGGAGTGGCGGGATCTGGCAGGGTGACACTGACCGGCGGGGTCTCTTGCGTGTCGGGCGCCGCGGCGCAGGGCCAGCCGTGGACAACG
>DAOLBY010000241.1:0-3466 GCA_035324325.1 Paracoccaceae bacterium
CGGCCCCAAGGCGCGCGCGGTGCTGGAGGCGGTGGGGGGCATGGACGTGAGCCGCGAGGCGCTGCCGTTCATGGCCTGGGCCGGGGGCAGCCTGGACGGGCACCCCGTCCGGGTGTTCCGCATCAGCTTCTCGGGGGAACTTTCCTACGAGATTTCCGTGCCTTCCGGACAGACCCTCGCGTTGTGGGAAAAGCTGGTCGCGGCCGGTATGGCCCATGGCATCATGCCCTATGGCACCGAGGCGCTGCATGTGATGCGGGCCGAGAAGGGCTTCATCATGATCGGCGACGAGACCGACGGCACCGTGATCCCGCAGGACCTGGGCCTCGACTGGGCGATTTCGAAGAAGAAGCCCGACTACCTCGGCAAGCGCGGGCAGGAGCGGAGCCATTTCCACAAGGCCGATCGCTGGAAACTGGTGGGGCTGGACGCCTTCGACGGATCCGTTCTGCCCGAGGGCGCCTACCTGGTGACGGAAAGGATCAACGCGAATGGCCAGAAGGAAGCGGAAGGCCGTGTGACTTCAACCTATTACAGTCCGACCCTGAAGCGCGGGATCGCCATGGCACTGGTTGCCCGCGGCCCGCAGAGGATGGGTGAGACGGTACATGTGGGCCGGATCGACGGTACCCGCGTGCCGGCCCGCATCGTGAACCCGGTGTTCTACGACCCGAAGGGAGAGCGTCAGGATGTCTGACAGCATGGACCTGGACGCTGCCCTGCGCAGCTTTGATGGTTTCGCCCGTGTGTCGCAGCCCGAGGCCCCCGGCATGATCAGCCTGCGGGCGAAGACCGGCACGCAAGGGCTTGCCAAGGCAGTCAAATCCGTCACCGGTACCGGCCTGCCGGGGCAACGTGCCATCCTTCATGACGGCCCCCGCGCCGCGGCCTGGATGTCGCCGGACGAATGGCTGCTGATCCTGCCGCGCGCAGACGTGACCGCGGCGCTGGCGACGCTTTCCGCCGCGCTGGCGGGACGCCACCACCTGGCGGCCGAGGTCTCGGACGCCCGCGCGATGTTCCGCATCGACGGCGCGCTGGCCGCTGACGTGCTGGCCAAGCTGACGCCCGCGGATGTGGCGCACCTTCCCGCGGGCGAGATCCGCCGCAGCCGGCTGGCGCAGGTCGCCGCCGCCTTCTGGCGCGAGGGGGGCGGCATCAGCGTCGTCACCTTCCGTTCGGTGGGCGATTATGCCTGGGGCCTTCTGGTCAATGCGGCGGCGCCGGGCGGCGAGTTGGGGCCGGCGCGCCAAGACGCTTGACAGCGGGGCACCCGCAGGGGGTCTAATGGGCGCAGCATTGCCGCAGGAGATTGCCATGCCGCGCATTTTCCGCCCGCAGGCGCTATGGCCGCTTGCCGCCGCCGCTGTCCTTGCCCTGACCGCCCCGGCGCAGGCCGCCGAGATCCTCGAATGCCGTCTGCGTGGCGACAACACCTGGGTTCCGACGCTGGTTGTCGTCGAGGTCGGGCGCGAGGGCAACGAGGTGACGGTGTTCGACCCGATCATCAAGTATTTCCGCGGCGCCCCGATCCGCGCCACGGTGGCCGTCGACAACCCGCGCCGCACGACCTTCACCTGGTCCCTGCGCGCCCGCGACGCCCAGAACCAGGAGACGCGGATCGAGTACCGCCTGACGCGGCTGAAGGCCGACAACCGCGCGACGCTCTTGGCCAACCCGCTCGGCTATGCGGGCCCCTTTGCCGGCCAGGGCACCTGCACCGCCCGGCAGGGCCGCGTCACGGGCTGAACGCGCCCCGGGATCGGCCGGACGGGCCCGCACCCCTTGACCTCGGCCCCCCGGCGCCGCTTATTCCCCCGGCAACCGAACCCGCGAAAGGATCGCAACCATGGCCTTCACGCTGCCCGACCTGCCCTACGCCCATGATGCGCTGGCCCCCCTCGGCATGAGCCGCGAGACGCTGGAATACCACCACGACCTGCACCACAAGGCCTATGTGGACAACGGCAACAAGCTGATTGCCGGCACCGAATGGGAAGGCAAGAGCCTCGAGGACATCGTGCGCGGCACCTATCAGGCCGGCGCGGTGGCGCAGAACGGCATCTTCAACAACGCCAGCCAGCACTGGAACCACAACATGTTCTGGGGCTGGATGGCCCCGGGCGAGGGAAAGAAGATGCCCGGCGCGCTGGACAAGGCGCTGACCGAGGCCTTCGGATCGGTCGCCAAGTTCAAGGAGGATTTCGCCGCCGCGGGTGCCGGGCAGTTCGGCTCGGGCTGGTGCTGGCTGGTCCGCGACAAGGACGGGTCGCTGAAGGTGACCAAGACCGAGAACGGCGTGAACCCGCTGTGCTTCGGGCAGACCGCGCTGCTGGGCTGCGACGTGTGGGAACATTCCTACTACATCGACTTCCGCAACAAGCGGCCCGGCTACCTGTCGAACTTCCTTGAAAAGCTCGTGAACTGGGAAGCGGTGGCCGCCGGCCTCTGATCCCGCTTTCGGCGGGGGCCTGCCCAGCCGGCCCCCGTCGCACCGCCCCCCGCTTGCGCGCGGGTGCCGAAGTCCCCACGTCGGAGGACAGGCACTGCAAGCGGGAGGAACCGATGCCCTTCATCACCACCGAAACGCTGATCCTCGTGGCCGACGCGGGCCGCGCCATGCTTCTGGCGAACGAGGGCACGGCGCTGGCGCCGCGGCTGGTGCAGCGCGCGCTTCTGACGGCGCCCGAGCCTGCGCTGGCTTCCGACCGTCCCGGCCGAATGCCCGATCCCGGTCCGGGCCATCGTTCGGCACTGGAACAGACCGATGCCGGGCGCGTCGCGGCCGAGGCCCTGGCTGCCGAGGTGGCCGAGGCGCTGGCCAAGGCGCTGCGGGCGGGGAAGGGGCGGCGGCTGGTCCTGGTGGCCCCGCCGCAGATGCTGGGCGCGCTGCGCGACCGGCTGGCGCCGCCGGTGCGGGCCGCGGGGGCGGCGGAGCTGTCCAAGACACTGACAAACCACCCCCTGCCGAAGATCGCGGCGCTGGTGGAAGAGGCGCTCGGGTAGCGGCGGCGCCGGTCTCAGGCGAGCGCCGCCTCCAGCCGGGCGGTCAGCGCCGCGACGTCGGGCACCAGCGCGAAGGACGCGGCCAGGGACGGCTCGGCAAAGCCCTGCGCCACGACATGGCCGACCAGCGCCGCCAGCGACTGCCAGTATCCCGCGCTGTCCAGCAGCAGGATGGGCTTGGTGTGCAGCCCGATCTGGCGCCAGGTCAGCACCTCGAAGAACTCGTCCAGGCTGCCGGCGCCGCCGGGCAGCACCACGACCGCGTCCGAGTTCATGAACATGACCTTCTTGCGCTCGTGCATGTCCTCGGTCACGACAAAGCGCGTCAGGTCACGGCGCCCGCCCTCACGCGGGATCAGGTGCAGCGGGATGACCCCGAGCGTGCTGCCCCCCGCCGCAATGGCCGCCGCGGCGACCGCCCCCATCAGCCCGCGGTCGCCCGCACCGTAGACAAGCTGCC
>DAOLBY010000242.1:0-3459 GCA_035324325.1 Paracoccaceae bacterium
CGCGGCCACGCGTGGCGGCATCCTGTCGCTTTCGGACGGGTCGCCCGACCTGCGCCGCGTGGCCGAGGGACGCGTGGCCGCCGGGCGCGGCTGGATCGGCATCACCCCGCGCGGCGCCTATGCCACCCGCGACATCCGCGTGGCCGAGGTGCTGCCGGCCTGGGCCTGGCTGGTGCTCGCCGCGGGCCTGGCCCTGGCCGCATGGCTGGTCGAGGGGCGCAACGCGCGGCCCGCCCGGCCCGTCTGAGCGCAGGGCGCATCGGGCACGCCGCATGGGGCACGCCGCCCGCTGCCGGTTTCATCTTGGGGGCTGCTGGCCTAGGTCGTGCAGATGACGCCCGCACTGCCGCCCCGATTGTCAGAATGGTTCGCCGAACGGGGGTGGGACCTGCATTCCCACCAGCGCGCCATGCTGGACCGCGCCGCCGAGGCCGCCACGCTGCTGGTGGCGCCGACCGGCGGCGGCAAGACACTGGCGGGGTTCCTGCCGCCGCTCGCGGACCTCGGGGCAGCACCGGAACCCGGTCTGCATACGCTCTCCGTCTCGCCCCTCAAGGCGCTGACGGCCGATATCCGCCGCAACCTGTCGCGCCCGGTCGAGGGCGCGGGCCTTTCGATCCGGATCGAGGACCGGACCGGCGACACCGGGCAGGGGCAACGCCGGCGCCAGCGCGCCGATCCGCCGCATGTCCTGCTGACGACGCCGGAAAGCCTGGCGCTGCTTCTGTCCTACGAGGATGCGCCGCGCATCTTTGCCGGCCTGCGGCGCGTGGTGGTGGACGAGGTCCATGCGCTGGCAGAGTCCAAGCGCGGCGACCAGCTGATGCTCTTGCTCGCACGGCTGTCGCGCCTTGTCCCCGGGCTGCGGCGGGTGGCGCTGTCGGCCACGGTCGAGGATCCGCCGGCACTGGCGCGGTGGTTCGCCGAAGGCTGCGGCCTGATCACGGCCGACCCCGGCCCGGCCCCCGACATCGCGATGCTGGAAACCGGCGCGCCGCCGCCCTGGGCGGGCGGGGGCGGGCGCCACGCCATTCCGGCGATCCTCGAACAGGTCCGGTGCCACCGCACCACGCTGATCTTCCACAACACCCGCGCCCAGGCCGAGCTGTTCTTCCGCGACCTGTGGCTGGCCAATGACGAGGGACTGCCGATCGGCATCCACCACGGAAGTCTCTCGCGCGAGGCGCGGGGCAAGGTCGAGGCGGCGCTGGCGGCGGGGCAGCTGCGCGCGGTGGTCTGCACCGGCACGCTCGACCTCGGGCTCGACTGGGGCGATGTGGACCTGGTGATCCAGGTCGGTGCGCCGCGCAACGTCAAGCGGCTGGTGCAGCGGATCGGGCGCGCCAACCACCGCTACAACGCGCCCTCGAAGGCGCTGCTGGTACCCGCGAACCGCTGGGAGGTGGTGGAATGCGCCGCGGCCCTCCAGGCGGTGCGCGCGGGCGCGCTCGACGGCGAGCCGCGCGGGCCGGGACCGCGCGACGTGCTGTGCCAGCACATCCTGATCGCCGCCTGCGCCGGGCCGTTCCTGGCCGAGGAGGTGTTCGACGAGGTGCGACAGGCCGGCCCCTATCGCGACCTGACCCGCGCCGCCTTCGACGCCTGCCTCGATTTCGTGGCGACGGGCGGCTACGCGCTGCGCGCCTACGACCGCTGGCAGCGGCTTCTGTTCCGCCACGGGCGCTGGCAATTGCGCGACCCGCGGACGGCGGCGGTCATACGCCAGAACCTCGGCACCATCATCGACACCGAGACGCTGAAGGTGCGGCTGAAGGGGCGGTTCGGCGGCGAGCCGCTGGGCGAGGTCGAGGAGGGCTTCGCCGCCACCCTCACCCCCGGCGACACCTTCCTGATGGGCGGGCAGGTGGTCCGCTACGAGGGCCTGCGCGAGATGACGGTCGAGGTCAGCCGCCAGCCCGGCCGCGACCCCAAGGTCGCGGTGTTCAACGGCACCAAGTTCGCCACCTCGACCCAGCTCTGCGACCGCATCCTGTCGATGCTGGAGGCCGGCGCCTGGCCCGACCTGCCTGGCCACACCGCCGGCTGGCTGGCCCTGCAGGCCGAGGTCTCGCGCCTGCCTGAACGCGACCGGCTCCTGGTCGAAAGCTTTCCCCATGACGGGCGCGAACACCTCTGCGTCTATGGCTTTGCCGGGCGCAACGGGCAGCAGACGCTCGGCCTGCTCCTGACCAAGCGGATGGAGGAGGAGGGGCTCGCGCCGCTCGGCTTCGTCGCGACCGACCACGCGACGCTGATCTGGGGGATCGAGCCCGTGACCGACCCGCTGCCCCTGTTCGACGCCACCCGCCTGCGCGCGGGGCTCGAGGGCTGGCTGGCCGGCAACGCGGTGATGAAGCGCACCTTCCGCGCCGTGGGCATCGTCGCGGGGCTGATCGAGCGATCTCACCAGGGTCGGCGCAAGACGGGGCGGCAGGCGACCTTCTCCTCAGACATCCTTTACGACACGCTCCGCCGCTACGACCCCGGGCACCTGCTGCTGCAGGTTACCCGGGAAGAGGCCGAGCGCGGGCTGGTGGATTTCGGCCGGATCGAGGCAATGCTCGCGCGTGTGGCCGGCCGGATCGACGTCCGCCGGCTGTCCCGCGTCTCGCCGCTGGCCGCGCCGCTGTTCCTCGAACCCGGGCGCATCCCGGTCGCGGGCGAGGGGCGCGATCGGCTTGCGGCCGAAGCCGCGGCGCGGCTGATGGCGGCGGCGGGGCTGGGCTGACCGGCCGGGCGCCGCACCCCGGACAGGCCCCGGGGCTGTGCCCCGGACCCCCGGATACTTGCCGCCAAGGTGAAGGGGCGGGCCCTTTCATCTTGGCCCAAATATCCCGGGGGGAGGCCCGGGACGGGCCTGGGGGCAGCGCCCCCCTGCGCGCCTTCAGGCGAACTGCGCGGGGTCGGGGCCGGTGCGCTCACCCGTCTCCAGCGCCGCGAAGCCGGCGATCTCGGCCTCGTCCAGCGGCTCGGCCGCCAGCACCGCCAGGTTCTCCGCCAGCCCCTCGGCGCGGGTCGAACGGGGGATGACCGACAGCCCGAGGTCAAGATGCCACCGCAGGATCGCCTGCGCCGGAGTGATCCCCCGCCGGCGGGCGGCGGCCTGCACCGGGGCTGCATCGAACGACAGGCCGCGGCCGAGCGGCGTCCAGCTTTGCGTGACCACGCCGCGGGCGGTATGGGCGGCGCGCAGGGGGGCCTGCTGCAGCCGCGGGTGCAGCTCGATCTGGTTGAGCGCCGGGGTCACGCCGGTCGCCGCCGTCAGCCGGTCGATCTGGGCCGCGTCGAAGTTCGACACGCCGATCGAGGTCACCGCACCCTCGGCACGCAGGTCGATCAGCGCCTCCCAGGTCTCGACGAACAACCCGCGGGCGGGGCAGGGCCAGTGGATCAGCACCAGGTCCAGCCGGTCGAGGTGCATCTTGTCGAGGCTTTCCCCGACGGCCGCGCGGGTCGATG
>DAOLBY010000034.1:0-17013 GCA_035324325.1 Paracoccaceae bacterium
GCGGCTCGCCGATCGTCATGACGACGGGATCGGCGCCGGGGGCATGCGCGTCCAGAAGCCTCCGCAGCCGCGGAAACGCATATTCGGGCAGGCCCTGGAACCGCGCGGGGTGATCCATCGTGCCGGGTTTCGCCTGTTCTCGCCTCGGGTCCGGGGTCTGTCGCCCCGGTAATTGGAAACGATAGCGGGGCCTTGGCCCCCGGTCCAGCATCTCGCGTCGCGCCCGGCCGAGCCCCCTGACCGATTGTGGCATTTCCGCCCTGTGCAACGGGTCCCAAGAATTGACGTGCGGGCTGCGTCCAAGCCATGACATGCGGATGGAGACGCCCGACGAGACCCTGGCCCGGGCCGCTGCCCGGGGCGACCGTGCGGCCTTCGCCGCGCTGGTCGGGCGGCATTATGACCGCATCTTCGGCCTGGCCTGGCGGTTGACCGGACGGCGCGATGCGGCCGAGGATCTGGCGCAGGACATCTGCGCCGGGCTGCCGGCCAAGCTGGCGAGCTTCCGCGCCGAGGCGCGGTTCACCACCTGGCTCTATCGGGTGGTTGTGAACGCCGCCGAGGATGCGCGCCGCCGGCAGGCGACACGGTCTCGCGCCGCCGAGGGCTGGGGCGACTGGGAAGCGGGTCGGCAGGCCGACATCGCCGAGGAACGCGCGGCGCAGGACTGGCTGGCCCAGGCAATGCGCTGTCTGCCGCCGGATGTGCAGGCGACGCTGGCGCTGACCCTGGGCGAGGGGCTGAACCAGGCCGAGGCCGCCGAGGTGCTGGGGGTGGCCGAGGGCACAGTGGCCTGGCGGATGTCGGAAGCGAAGCGGCGCCTGCGTGCGCAGGTGGCCGAGGAGGCACGGGAATGACGGGCAGCGACGACGATCTGGACCGGCTGGCCGCGGGCCTGCGGCAGGGGGCGCCCGCGCCCGCGCCCACCGCCCGGGCCGCTGCGATGGCCGCAGCGATGGACGCCTTCGACCGTGAATACCCTGCCCAAGGAACCGCGGCGCAGGCGCGTCCCAGTCAGGTCCGTCCGCAGGGGACGGGGTTCCTGACCGGAGTGCTTGCCATGCTGAACACCCTAACCTCGCGCCAGGCGCTGGCGGCGACGACATCCGTTGCCGCGCTCTGCATCGGCGTGCTGATGATCCAGCCCGTGCTGAACGACACCGCGCCGCGCCCCGGCCTGTCGGACAGCATGGCGGTGCCGCCCGCCCCGCCCGTCCGCCCGCAGGCCGAGGTCCCCGCGGGTGCGGCCCCGGGCGCCGAGGGAGCGGTTTCAACGCTGCCCGCGCAGGCCGCCCCTGCCGTCCCGCCGCCGGCCGAACCGCTGGCCGCGGCGCCGGAACCCGCGCCCCCGGCCATCGCCGACATGCAGTTCGAATGGGTCGAGGAGGCCGCGCCGGCGATCCTGGGCGAGGCCGCGCCGCGCACCCGCACGGAAGCGCCGGCGGGCGCGCTGGAGCGCAAGGTCGCCCCCGCGGCCCCGGTCATGTCCGCCCCCGCCCTGACAGCGATCGCCCCGGCGCCGGCCGCCGATGCCCTTCCCATGCCGCGGACAGAGGACCGCGAGGCCTTTGCCAATGCCGCGGCGAACCCGGTCAAGGTGACGGCCGAGGTGCCGGTCTCGACCTTCTCGGTCGATGTCGATACCGCGTCCTGGTCGGTGGTGCGGTCGTCCCTGAACCGCGGGATGCTGCCGGTGCCCGAGGCGGTGCGCATCGAGGAGATGGTGAACTACTTCCCCTATGCCTGGCCCGCGCCGGCGACGACGGACGAGGCGCCCTTCCGCACCACCGTCACCGTGATGCCAGCGCCCTGGAACCAAGGCCGCAGCCTGGTGACGATCGGCATCCAGGGTGTGCTTCCGGCAGTCGAGGACCGGCCGGCGCTGAACCTCGTCTTTCTGGTCGATACCTCCGGCTCCATGCAGGGGCCCGACCGGCTGGGCCTGCTGAAGCAGTCGCTAGCGCTGGTCCTGCCGCAACTGCGCCCCGAGGACCGCGTCGCCATCGTCGCCTATGCCGGATCGGCGGGCCAGGTGCTGGCGCCGACGCCCGCGACCGACCGCGCGACGATCCTCGGCGCGCTCGACCGGCTGGAGGCCGGGGGCTCGACCGCGGGGGGCGAGGGGCTGGAACTGGCCTACCGCACCGCCGAGGCCATGGCGGGCGAGGGGCGGATCGGGCGCATCCTGCTGGCGACCGATGGCGATTTCAACGTGGGTCTCTCGGACCCCGCGGGGCTCGAGGCCTATGTCGCGCGCAAACGGGATACCGGCGTCTATCTGTCGGTCCTGGGCTTCGGGCGGGGCAACCTGCAGGACACGACGATGCAGGCCCTGGCGCAGGCCGGCAACGGCACCGCGGCCTACATCGACACGATGCAGGAGGCGCGGAAGGTACTGGTGGACCAGCTGTCGGGGGCGCTGTTTCCCATCGCCGACGACGTCAAGATCCAGGTCGAATGGAACCCCGCGCAGGTCGCCGAATACCGGCTTATCGGCTACGAGACGCGGGCGCTGGCGCGCGAGGATTTCGCCAATGACCGGGTGGACGCGGGCGAGATCGGGGCGGGCCACGCCGTGACGGCAATCTACGAGGTCACCGCGCCCGACAGCCCCGCCCGCCTGACGCAGGACCTGCGCTATGGCGCGGCCACCGCCGCCGGCGCGTCCGACGAATGGGGCCACCTGCGGCTGCGCTGGAAGGCGCCGGGCGAGGCGGCCTCGCGCCTGATCGAGACGCCGGTCCGCGGCGACGACCGCGGCGTGCCGGAGGAGGCTCGCTTTGCCGCTGCCATCGCCGGCATGGGCCAGCTTCTGACCGGGGGGACCTATCTGGGCGACTGGGGCTGGGACGAGGCCATCGCACTCGCGATCTCGGCCCGGGGCGACGACCCCTGCGGATACCGGGCGGGGGCCATCGGCGGGATGGGGCGGGGGCAGGCGTTGGCGGGGCGCGGACCCTCTCGGCGGGGGGGGTTCAGCCGACCAGCGCCTCGGCCCGCCGCAGGTCCACGCTGACCAGCTGGCTCACGCCCTGTTCGGCCATCGTCACGCCGAACAGCCGGTCCATCCGCGCCATGGTGACGGCGTGGTGGGTGATGATCAGGAACCGCGTCTCGGTCCGCCGCGTCATCTCGTCCAGAAGGTCGCAAAAGCGCGTCACGTTGGCATCGTCGAGCGGCGCATCGACCTCGTCGAGCACGCAGACCGGGGCGGGGTTGGTCAGGAACACGCCGAAGATCAGCGCCAGCGCCGTCAGCGTCTGTTCGCCTCCCGACAAGAGGCTGAGTGTCGAGAGCTTCTTGCCCGGCGGCTGGCACATGATCTCGAGCCCCGCCTCCAGCGGATCGTCGCTTTCGACCAGTACCAGCCGGGCCTCGCCCCCGCCGAACAAAGTCCTGAACAGCGTGGCGAAATTGGCGTTGACCTGTTCAAAGGCGGTGAGCAGGCGTTCGCGCCCCTCGCGGTTCAGCCCCGCGATGCCCGCGCGAAGCTTCTTGATCGCTTCCTCGAGGTCGGTCTTTTCGGTGGCAAGCGTGTCGTGCTCCGCCCCCACGGCGGCCAGGTCGTCCTCGGCGCGCAGGTTGACGGCGCCGAGCGCCTCGCGCTGGCGGCGCAGGCGGGCGACCTCGATCTCCAGCGCCTCGGCCCCAGGGATCTGGTCTGGTGGGATCTTGACGGCCGACAGAAGCTGGTCTGGCGTGAGATCCAGATCGTCACGGATGCGCTGGCCCGCCGTGGTCAGCCCGTCGCGCGCGGCATCGAGCCGGGTTTCCGCCCGTGCCCGCCCCTCGCGTGCCTCGCCTGCCATGCGTTCGGCCTCGCGTTCGGCCGCGGCGGCGGCGCGCAGGGTGGATTCGCCCACGGCCAGCGCATCGGCGGCGCGCCGGCGTCGGGTCTCGGCCTCCTCCAGCCCGCGCGAAAGCGCCGCCTGGCGGGATGCGATCTCGGTTGGCAGAGCCTCGGCCGCGGCCAGGTCGGTTTCGGACGCCGCGTGGCCAGTTCCTCGGCCCGTTTCTCGGCCGTCTCCAGACGGTGGCGCCAGCCGGACAAATCGCGCACCACCTCCTGCCGGCGCTTCGTGCGCGCCTCGGCGTCGCGCCGCGCCTCGTCCTGCGCCGAACGCCGGGCGATCATCGCAAGCCGTGCGGCCTCGACCCCCGTCCGTGCCGCCTCGACCGCGGCGCGGGCCTCCTCCACCGGCGACAGGTCGGCCGCCGCCGCCTCGGCCTCGGCCAGCCGGGCACGGGCGTCGGTGGCCTCGTCGCCATGCCGGGCGAAGGCCAGCCGTGCCGCTTCCAGCCGCCCCGCCGCAATCGAACGGTCGGCCTCGGCCCGCGACTCTGCGCGACCCGCCTCGGCCAGCCGCGCATCGGCGGATCGCCGGGCCTCGCGCGCCGAGGCCTCTCCCCGCGCCAGATCGGCAAGCCTTGCCGTCAGCGCTTCATGCGCCTGCCGGGCCCCGTCTGCCCGCGCCTCGACCTCGACAAGGTCGTGCTTCAGGGCTTCCAGCCGGTTCAACTGCCGCAGCCGGTTGGTCGCTGCCTGCGGCGCGTCTTCGGCCGCTGCGCGCAGGCCATCCCATCGCCACAGGTCACCCTCGCGGCTGACCAGCCGTTGCCCCGGGACCAGTGCCGCCTGCAGTGCGGCGCCTTCGGCCCGCGCCACCAGGCCGACCTGCGACAGACGCCGCGACAGCACCAGGGGCGCAGCGACATGGGCCGACAGGGGCGCTGCGCCAGGGGGCAGGGCGGGCGCGTCGGCATAGGCGGGCAGCGCGACCCAGCCCGAGCGTGCGGCGCCCTCGGCTTCCGCCAGCCGCAGGTCATCGCCGAGCGCGGCGCCGACCGCCGCCTCGTGACCCGGTTCGACGCGCAGCCGGTCTAGCAGGTGGTGGCCCGCCTGCGACTCGCGGTCCACGAGCTTGCGCAGCGCCGCCATCTCGGCCCGCAGGGCATGCGCCTCGCCCTCGGCGGCGGACCGCGCGGCGCGTGCCTCGGCCTCGCGGCCCGCGGTGTCGGACCGGGCGGCCTCGGTCTCGGCCAGCGCGGCCTCGGTGCGGGCGGCCAGATCCCGCGCTGCCACCTGTGCCGCCTGCGCCGACCGGAGCGCCGCGCTGGCGGCGGCCAGTGCCTCCCCGGCCGTCGTCTCGGCGCTGCGGGCGCGTGCGGCTTCCGCCTCGGCGCGGTCCAGGGTCAACCGGGTGTCGGACAGAAGTCGCTGCGCCGACTGGTGGCGGGCGACAAGCCGCGCGGCATCCTCGGTCAGCCGCGACAACCCGGCCTCGACTGACGCGAGCGCGGTCGCCGCCTCTGCCGCCAGCGTCGTGGCGGCGGCCATGCGCTCGGCTTCGCCCTCGCCGGCCTTCGCCAGCTGGTCGGTTTCCCACTCCAGCCGGGCGATCACCTCGGCCGCGTCGCGGTTCAGCTGGGCTTCGCGCTCGGCGTCGCGGTCGATCTGGGCCAGCCGTGCGCGCAGGGTGGCGATGGCCTGCTCTGCCCGTTCCGCCTCGGCCTGCGTCTGGTCGCGCTGTACGGCCAGCCGTTGCAGGACCGCGCCTGCTATCGCCTCTTCCTCGCGCAGGGGCGGCAGGGCGGCCTCGGCGGCCTCGCGCGCGGTGCTGGCCGCGCGGGCGGTGCCCTCTGCCCGGGCCTGGTCGACCAGCCGTTCGCGCATGCCCGCCTCGGCCGCTTGCACCGCCTCGTGCGCTTCGCGGAAGCGGCGCCACAGAAGCTGCCCCTCGGCCATGCGCAGCGCCTCGCCGATCTCGCGGTAGCGGGCAGCCTGCCGGGCCTGCCGGGTCAGTCCGGCGATCTGTTCCGACAGCGCGCCGAGCACGTCATCCACCCGCGCCAGGTTCGCCTCGGTCGCCGACAGTCGCAGCTCCGCCTCGTGCCGCCGGGCGTAAAGCCCCGAAATCCCTGCGGCTTCTTCCAGGATGCGGCGTCTGGCACGCGGCTTGGCCGCGATCAGTTCGGCGATCTGGCCCTGCCGCACCAATGCCGGCGAATGCGCCCCGGTCGAGGCATCGGCGAACAGCATCTGCACGTCCCGCGCCCGCACCTCCTTGCCGTTGGCGCGAAAGGCCGATCCGGCATCGCGGGTGATCCGGCGCACGATCTCGACCTGATCGGCCTCGTTGAAACCCGAGGGGGCAAGGCGTTCGGCATTGTCGATGACAATGGCCACTTCGGCATAGCTGCGGGCGGGGCGCGAGGCGGCGCCTGCGAAGATCACGTCCTCCATCCCGCCGCCGCGCATGGCCGAGGCACGGTTCTCGCCCATCACCCAGCGCAGCGCCTCCAGCAGGTTCGACTTGCCGCAGCCGTTCGGCCCCACGATGCCGGTCAGACCGTCGTGGATGACGAGGTCCGTGGGGTCCACGAAGCTCTTGAAACCGTTGAGGCGAAGGCGGGTGAATCGCATGGGTGTCCGGCGGCCGGGGCGCGTATCGTCGGGCGCCATGCGGTCGGAGTCAACCGCTTGCCCCCGTATCTGGACTGAGGCTGGCCGTTTTCCCCAAGATGTTGGGCCTGGCGGTCTAGCCCATCAACAGCCGCGCCAGTTTCACCGCCCGCGCGATGTGGTTGAGGTGGACCGGGTCGCCCGGTGCGAGCCGCGGCATCGTCCAGCCGACCGATGCGCAGCAGCGCGCAAGGGTCATCAGGTCGACCATCGCGGGGTCGACTGGGCGCAGTTCGCCGTAGCCCTCGACCAGCGCGGCGCGCAGCGCCTCTCGCGCAGGTTCGGCCTGGTTCTGCGACATCACTGTGCCGAGGTCGTAGGCCCGCCAGCCCGTCCCGCTGTCGTCGAAGTCGATCAGCGTCAGGCCTCCGTCCGGCCCGACCAGGACGTTCTCGCGCAGCACATCGGCATGGATCGGGCCAAAGTCGGTCCCGGCGCGGGCCAAACCCTCGGCCAGGAACGACCGCGCCGCCAGAAGCACGGATCGTTCGTCCGGGGCGGCGGCGGGATGGTCCCAGAACCGCCCCCAGAGCGGTGCCTCGCCCACGAGTCCCGCCTTGTCCCAGGCGGGACGCACGAAGGACGGCATGTCCAGGGCGTCCGTCACGGTGTGGACCTCGGCCAGCAGACGCCCAAGCGCGCGGTGCCGTGTCGCCTGCTCTGCCGTGTCGCCGGGAAGCGGTACGCCGGCTTCGCCCATCGGGCCACCCTCGACCCATGTGATGGCCGAGGCAAGGCCGCCACCCGCCATTTCGACGGTCAGCGCGCCGCCAACAGGCAACGGGCGCGGCACCGGCAGGTTCGCGTCGGCGAGTGCCGCGCACCAGGTCAGTTCCGCCTCGATCGCCGCTCGGGTCTGGTAGCCGGGGCGATGCAGCCGCAGCGCGGCGCGGGCGCCGCCGGGCATTGTCATTTCCCAGACCGCATTCTCGCGTGCCTGAATCAGGCGCACGGGCCGGCCGCCCCAGATCGCGGCGGCCGTTTCGGCAGGCGTCATCCGGACACCAGCGGGGCAGAGTCGAGCACATCCTGAAGCTGGTCGAACAAGAGGTCGCATTCGGCTGTGTCGAAGGGCATAGGCGGGCGGATCTTCAGTGCCTGCCCGTGCCGGCCGATCCGGTTCATCAGGACGCCGCGTGCAACCATGCGCTCCACCAGCTCCTCCACGAAGACGGAAGCAGGGCTGGCATCATCGCGCAGGAATTCCGCGGCGAGGAACAGGCCGGCGCCTCGCACCTCGGCCAGCCAGGGGTGGCGCAGGGGGCGCATCCGTTCCATCGCCAGCGCCGACACACGGGCGGCGCGGTCCTGCAATGCCTCGTCCTCCAGCACGTCCAGCGTCGCCAGACACGCGGCGGCAGACACCGGATTGCCGCCGAATGTGTTGAAATAGCCAAAGGCTGTTCGAAAGGCCCCCATCACGTCAGGTCGGGTCAGGACGGCGGCGACGGGGTGGCCGTTGGCCATGGGCTTGCCCACCGTCACGATGTCGGGCGCGAAACCCAGCCAGTCGTGGCCCCAGAAATGGCTGCCCGTTCGGCCGAAGCCCGGCTGCACCTCGTCGGCGATCACCAGCCCGCCGGCGCTGCGGACGGCGTCGGCGGCGGGGCCCAGGAACCCCGGGCCGACCGCAGGCAAACCCTCGTTCGCAAAAACCGGACAGATGATCAGCGCTGCCATGCCGTAGCCGGCCGCCTGCAACGCTTCTGCTGCCCTTGCGACATGGGCGCCGAACTGGCGGCCTTCGGGATCCGGCACCCGAAGGGTGTCCGGCGACGGGACCAGCCGCACATGCGGCGGATACCCCCCGATCGGCGGGCGGCGCGAAGACAGCGCCGAAACGGCGGCGGTGTTGCCGTGATAGGTGTTGTCGGTGGCGATCAGCCCCGTGCGCCCTGTCACCGCCTGCGCCATGCGCAGCGCGATGTCGTTTGCTTCTGACCCGGTGCAGGTCATGATCCCCTGCGTGATGCCGTGGCCCAGCTTGGCCGTCAGTCGTTCCAGGTAGTCGAGCACCAGATCGTGGTGATAGCGCGTGTGGGTATTCAGGACCGCCGCCTGCCGGGCGATGGCCTCGACCACGCGGGGGTGGCAGTGGCCCACATGCGGCACGTTGTTGTAGGCATCGAGATAGCGGCGCCCCGCTGAGTCCCACAGCCAGACGCCCTCGCCGCGCACCAGATGAAGTGGTTGGCGGTAGAAGGTGGGCACGTTCGGCCCCATCAGTCGGGTGCGGCGTTCGGCGGGCGTCTCGGTCATTCGTCGCCCTCGACCGCGCCACGCAGCACCTTGACCTGCCCGCGCGCGGCCTTGGCGGCCAGCCGTCGCCGCTGGCTGCCGGCGGTGGGGCGCGTTGCGATGCGGGCCTTCGGCGCGACCAGTGCGGCGCGGATCAGGTCGACCAGCCGTTCGCGCGCGATTTCGCGGTTGCGGGCCTGGCTGCGGGTTTCCTCGGCCCGGATGACGATGGCGCCCTCGGCCGTCCAGCGCCGCCCGGCGAGGCGTTTCAACCGCGCTTTCACGGGCAGCGGCAGGTGCGGCGAGCGTTCCGCCTCGAACCGCAGTTCCACCGCCGTCTCGACCTTGTTGACGTTCTGCCCACCCGGTCCTTGCGAGCGGCTGAACTGTTCCGACAGTTCCCAGTCGGCGATGGTCACGGTTTCGGTGATCCGCAGCATGACGCGCAGACTAGCCCTGCCCGCGCCCGGCGGGAAGGCCATGCCTACAGGCGCGTCAGCCGGTCGCCGACCGCGACCTCGCCATCCTCGGCCACGGCACAAAGGATGCCGCGCAGCCGCAGGTCCGGATGGCCGGGCGCGGTGATCCAGGCCTTGGCATCGGCGCCGTAGCGGGCCTTCCACTTGACGCAGGCGTCGTTGAACAGTGCCGACACGCGCAGCACGGCCGTGCCCGCACGCAGAAGCGTGCCCGGCGGCAGGTTCTCGGCCGACAGGTCCATGTCGGCCACAATGGGGTCGCCCGGATGGGGCGCGGCGTCGCCCTGCCGCCAGACCAGGTCGAGCACGCGGGCCGGCAGGATCGATACCTGGATGTCCGGGTCGGGCCGGCCGTCGGGCAGTCGCAGCCAGG
This sequence comes from Paracoccaceae bacterium, assembly GCA_035324325.1. Lineage (GTDB taxonomy): Bacteria > Pseudomonadota > Alphaproteobacteria > Rhodobacterales > Rhodobacteraceae > DAOLBY01. Next base: position 9,554 of record DAOLBY010000034.1, read on the forward strand.
GCATCGTCAGCCAGCGGTCGCCGGGAATTCCTTCTGCCTTTGTCAGGCGCAGCCGACTCACGAACGTCCGTTTGCCGATCCCGGGGCGAGTGCAGAGCATCGTCACCGGCCCGTCGTTGCGCGGGGCGGCGCGGACGTGCGGCAGGGCCGCGGAAAGCGTTTCGGCGTCGGGTGTCATGATGCGGCCTCCAGCGCAGCGACTCGGGCGGAAAGCCCTAGGTCGGCCTCGATCAGCGCGCCGCCCTCGCGCAGCAGCGCCAGCACATGCGGGTGCGCCACCTGCGTCGCATCGTAGAAGTCGGCGCGTTCCGCATCCGAGGCGGCGGCGAGGAACCCGGCAAGCCCGAGGTTGAAGCTGTACGCCCCCTTCATCCGCCGGAAATCCAGCCGTGCCCGCCAGCCCGCAGGGTCCTGCGCATGAAAGTGCAACAATGCGATGTCGGGGCAGAACGCGCCCCCGTTCAGCTTTTCGCCGTCGACTTCGGCGCCGTGGATGCGCGGCTGCATCCCTGGCACGCCGCGGCGGAAAAAGCACTTGCCGACCGCATGCGACAGCGCCCCCTGCGGAAGCAGGTCGGCGTAGTCGCCGAAGACCGCGCGGCGAAGGGGATCCCACGCCCGGCCCTTCAGCGCACGGCGGAAGTGTCGGGCAGTGAAGATATCGGGACGCAGGGAGGGGTCATGCAGCGCCTCCCATGGGGCGAGGCGCAGCACGGGGCAGTCGTCGGGCACCTCCGAAAGGACTTCGGGCACGAGGCGTCGTGGCAGCAGGAACTCGTCGATATCGATGTGCAGCAGCCACGGGACGGCCCCGAGGGTGTAGACCCGCTCCACGTTGCGCGACTGGCGCAACTGGTGCTTGCCCGGGCGCCGGCCCAGAAGCGCTTGCCAGTAGGCTTCGCCGCAGGCCACGGCCGTGACCCGCGGCAGGTCGGCGGCGCGGGGCAGGGCGGGGTCGTCGGGGTCGTCGAAATGCAGCCAGATCCGCGCCGGTCCCAGGGCGAGGTGATGCGCCGCGAAAGCCAGCACCTGATCGACCGGCGCCTTGACGGTCGTGCAGATGCCCCAGTCGGGCAAGGGCGTCATGTCAGATCCGGCCGAGCAGCGTGGCGGTCGGCCAACCATCGGCCGGCAGGCCGAGCCGCGCCTGTTCCTTCTGCACCGCTGCCCGTGTCAGTGCACCGAGAATCCCGTCCACCGCGCCCACGTCATGCCCGCGCCCGCGCAGCTTCTGCTGGAGCGACTTCATCTGGTCGAGGCTCAGTTGCGGGTCGGGATTGCCGGGCAGGAACACCGGCGCCCCTTCCAGCCTGGTCGCGAAGTAGGCTGCCGTCGTGACATAGACGAAGCTCTTGTTCCATTCGAACAGCACGCGATAGTTGGGATAGGCGAGGAAGGCCGGACCTTTGCGCCCTTCAGGCAGCAGGACCGAGGCGCGCAGGTTGCCCGGGATGGACCCCTGCCGCGGGCGCACCCCCAGCCGCTGCCACTCGGCCCCCGTCATCTGATGGTCGAGGCCGGTCCTGCTCCCGTCGAACTCGACCGGCATCACCGCCTCCTGCCGCCAGGGCTCGCCCCGCCCCCAGCCGTGGTGCTGAAGCATGCGCGCCGCCGACATCAGCGCGTCGGGCGCCGAGGTCTTGAGCGTCACCTTGCCGTCGCCGTCGCCGTCCACCCCGCGCTCCAGGATGTCGCCGGGCAGCATCTGGACCATCCCGATCTCGCCGGCCCAGGCGCCGGTCGTCCGCGCCGGGTCGAACATGCCGCGCTGCCACAGTTTCGCCGCCGCCACGATCTGCGGCTGGAACAGGCCGGGGCGGCGGCAGTCATGCCCCAGCGTGACGAGCGCGTTCAGCGTGTTGAAATCGCCCTGAACGGCGCCAAAATCCGTCTCGAAGGCCCAGAAGGCGAGCAGGATGCCTGGCGACACGCCGAATTCGCGCTGCGCCCGATCAAACACGGCGCGGTGCTTCTTGAGGTTCGCGGCCCCGCCGTTGATGCGCCCCTGGCTGATCAGCGCGCGCGAGAAATCGGTGAAGGTGCGGCGAAAGATTCCCTGCCCCCGGTCGGCCCGGATTACCTTGGGATCAAGCGCGGCGGTGCGGAAGAAGCGGTCGGCCTCGTCCTGCGACGGAAGGAATCGGTTCAGCGACCCGCCGCAGGCCACAAGGGCGGCGGTGGCCGGTGTGCCCGAAAGCCCGATCACTGCGGCAATCACAAGGCCGGTCCGGCGGGTCAGGGCGGCAAGGGTCATGCGGTCCTCCGGTCGCTTTCGCGGCAGGTTACGGGCTGGCGAGGGAATGTCAAAGCCGCCTGCCGGTCACGCCAGCGCGATCAGCGCGACGACCACGAGACCGAGCGCCCAGGTCCGCCAGAGGGCGGCCACGGCGCGGTCGATGTCGGCCGCGCCGGCATCGCGTCGCCCCTCGGGCCAGACCCAGGGGAAGGCCTGCAGCCGCCCGTGGTAGCTGCGCGGACCGGAAAGGGCCACATCCAGCGCGACAGCCATTGCTGCCTCGGGCCAGCCGGCATTGGGCGAACGGTGCAGCCGCGCGTCGCGGCGGATGGCCCGCCAGTTGCCGTTCAGATGCGCCACCGCTATCAGCCCGGCGGTCAGCCGCGCGGGAACCCAGTTCAGCACGTCGTCCAGACGGGCGGCTGCCCAGCCGAAGGCTTCGTGACGGGGGGTGCGGTGTCCGATCATGCTGTCGGCGGTGTTCACGGCCTTGTAGACCACAAGGCCCGGCAGGCCCGCGACGAGAAACCAGAAGGCCGGTGCCATGACACCGTCCGACAGGTTCTCGGCTGCGCTCTCGATGGCAGCGCGGGCCACGTCCGGGGCCTGCATGGCGGCGGTGTCGCGCCCGACGATGCGGGCGACCGCCGCTCGACCCTCGGCCAGCGACAGACGAAGGCCCGCGGCCACTGCCGCCACATGGTCGGCCAGTGACCGCTGTGACAGCAGGATGGCGGCGGCGACGATCTCCAGCAGGCCGAAGTCGGGCACCGCGGCGATCAGGGCGCCGATGGTCCAGGCCCCGGTGACCAGCAGGACCACTGCCGCCATCCCCTTTGCCCGGCGGGCGGAGCCGCGGTTCATCCGCCGGTCGAGGTAGTCGACGGCCCGCCCCATCAGCACCGCCGGATGCGGCCGGCGCGACCAGAGCCACCGCGGCTCGCCCAGGGCCGCGTCGAGGAGCAGCGCAGGAAGCAGCAGCGCGGCGCTCACAACGCGGCCTCCAGGCGTGCCCAGTCGGCCGCGCGTCCGGGCAGGCCGAGGCGGAGCGCGGTGCGGCTGTAGGGAAAGGTGCGGATGAGGATGCGCGCATGCGCCAACCGGTCGGCCCACAGGGCGGCGTGGTCGACTTCGTACAGGCGGAACAGGTCGGTTCCGCCTGCAATCCGCGCACCTCTTGCGGCCATCAGCCGGTCCAGCCGCGCGGCATCGCGGGTCAGGCGCCACCGGGTGGTCCCGGCCCAGGCAGCATCGCGCAGCGCCGCTGTTCCGATCGCCAGCGCCGGCCCGCTGACGGGCCAGGGGCCGAGCAGGTCCGACAGCCGCCGCAGGATGCCCGGGTCCCCGATGGCGAAGCCGAGCCGCAGCCCCGCCAGACCCCAGAACTTGCCGAAGCTCTTGAGCACCACGACGCCCGGCCGGTCGGCCAATGCGATCAGGCTGGAAACGGGCGTCACATCCGTGAAGCTTTCGTCGATGACAGCCAGTGCGGCGCCCTCCAGCGCGCCCGCCGCCCAGAGCCGGCCGTCGGGGTTGTTCGGGTGGACGACCACGCGAACCGGGCTGGCGGGATCGTCGGTGACATCCCGCCCCGCCATGCGGAAGGCCCTGGCATGTTCGTTGTAGGTGGGGCCGGGAATCCAGACCTGTCCGCCAGGGGCCACCGCCGGCATTCGCGCGATCAGGGCCGAGGCGCCGGGCGCCGCGATCACCGCGGCCTCGCGGGGCGCCCCCCAGAAGGCCCGCGCCGCCGCGGCCAGCGCCTGCACGGCGCCAGTGTCGGGAAGGGCTGTCCAGGCCTCGCGCGGAAGGCGGCCCGGACGCCAGGGTCTCGGGTTGATGCCGGTGGACAGATCCAGCCAGTCGTCCCGCGTTCCGCCCCAGCGGGCCGCGGCCGAATCGATTCCCCCCCCATGGTCGGCGGCCGCCTCCGCTGCCCCCACCCGGTCGCCGTCCACGTCCGTGCTCCCCCGGTTTCGCCGTCGCGGCCTACTGAAAGCCCATCCTGCCGCCGCTGTCCACCGTCCCGGGGGAGTGGCCGCTGGATCACCGCGATCCCGTCAACCGATTTTTTCCCTCTTTTGCCTTGATTTGTCCCGGTTTGATCCCATCGTGGAAGAGGGGAGTGCTGACCATGCTGGAGTTTCTGTCGCAGGAAATACGGGACGGGCTGGAAGCTGCGCGAAAGCGTGCGCTGCGGCGCAAGTCACGGTTGCGCGCGCAGGTCGGTGATGCCGTCTTTCCGGTGCTGCGGTTCTGGGACGACGGCATGGCGCTGGACGCAGGGATGACGCCCCACCTGCGCGGCCATGTCGATGTCTACGACGGTTCGCGCCACCTGTTCCGATGCCTGATCGTTGCCTCGACCGTCGAGAACGGCGAGATCATCTGCGACTTCAAGCGGTCCACCGCCGTCGCCGCCAGCGCACCGCTCGACTTCTGGAAGGATGAGAACGCCCCGGCAGGGTACCTTCCGCGCAGCTGAACGCTACTGCAGGTCGCCGAAGGCCTGCGCAAGCCGGCCCAGGGCTTCCTTGACCGTCGCCCTTGGCGCGGCGATGTTGAACCGCAGGACGCTTTCGCCGACCGTGCCGAAGGTGGCGCCGTGGTTCGCCGCGATCCGCGCGCCCTTCTCGACCCGCGCGATGAACTCGGCCTGACCCATTCCCGTGCCGGCAAAGTCGACCCAGGCGAGATAGGTCGCCTCGAGCGGCATCGACCGCAACCCGGGAATGGCGCCGATGCCTGCATCGAACAGCAGGCGGTTTCCCTCGAGATAGGCCATCAGGTCGTCCACCCAGACGGCCCCATCGGGGGAATAGGCGGCGGTCGCCATGTGCATCCCGAAGCTGTTGGGCGAGAGGCCCCAGGCGGCGTGACGTTCGGCCAGCCGCGCGCGCAGGGCAGGGTCATGCACGATGACATTGCCGATATGGGCGCCGGCGATGTTGAACGTCTTGGTCGTGGCCGTCAGCATGATCGTCCGTTCCGCGGCCTCGGGTGCCGCCAGCGGAAAGGCCGTGTGGCGATGGCCGGGAAAGACCAGATCGTGATGGATCTCGTCAGACACCAGGATCATGTCGTGACGTGCGCAGAAATCGGCGGTGGCGCGCAGTTCCTCGACGGTCCAGACGCGGCCGCCCGGGTTGTGGGGCGAACACAGGATCAGCATGCGCTCGTTCCCGGTCATGCGGGCTTCCCAGGCGTCGAAATCCATCTCGTACCGCCCCTCGCGCAGGGCCAGCGGGCATTCGCGCACCACGCGCCCGGCCGACAGGATGACACGGGCAAAGGCGTGGTAGACCGGCGTCATCAGCACGACCGCATCGCCCGGCCGTGTGAAGGTGTCGACGCAGAGCGCGGTGCCGTTCACCAGGCCATGGGTCGTGAAGATCGCGGCCGGGTCCACCTCCCAGCCGTGGCGGTTCGACATCCACCAGCAGATCGCATCCAGATAGGCGCGGTCGTCGCCGAAATAGCCGTAGATGCCATGCGCCGCCATCCGCTCGACCGCGCGCTGCACGCTGGCCGGCGGGCGGAACTCCATGTCGGCGACCCACATGGCGATGCCCTCGCCGGCAGGAACGCCGTATCGGCTTTCCATCATGTCCCATTTCACGCAATGGCTGCCGCGGCGGTCGATGGGGTTGTCGAAGGACATTGGCGCGCACCTTTTCGCAGGACTGGCCGGCCTTCTAGCAACCGTGCGGTGGGGCGGAAAGCCCCGCGATTGCCCGCGACACAATCCGGCGGGATTGCGCGACCCGGGGCGGCTGCATTACATCACGGGCATGATCCGCCCCATCCTGATCCACCCCGATCCCCGCCTGAAAAAGGTCTGCGACCCCGTCGTCGAGATCACCGACGAGGTGCGCCGCCTGGCCGACGAGATGCTCGAGACGATGTATGACGCGCCGGGCATCGGGCTTGCCGCGCCGCAGGTGGGCGTGATGCGCCGGGTGGTCGTGATGGATTGCGTCAAGGACCCCGCGCTGCCCGCCCGACCCATCGTGCTGGTGAACCCCGAGGTCCTCTGGCGGTCCGAGGAACTGTCGACCTACGAAGAGGGCTGCCTGTCGATCCCCGAGCAATATGCCGAGATCAGCCGTCCGGCCGAGGTCCGGGTGCGCTGGACGGCGCTGGACGGCAGCCCGCAGGACGAACAGTTCGCCGGCCTCTGGGCGACCTGCGTCCAGCACGAGATCGACCATCTGGATGGAAAGCTGTTCATCGATTATCTCGGCCCGCTCAAGCGTCAGATGATCACCCGCAAGATGGAAAAGCTGAAGCGGGAACGCGCCCGGTTGGGGGCCTGAGGGCGCCGTGGCCGTGCGCCCCTGCCTGCGCTGGCCGCATCCGCTGCTGCGCCAGCCCGCAGTGGGGGTGGCCGCTGTGGATGATGCGGTGCGCGCCATATGGACCGACATGATCTACACCTTGGAGGCGATGCCGGGCTATGGTCTGGCCGCGCCGCAGATCGGCGTGGGGCTGCAGCTGGTGGTCGTGGACTGTTCGTCCACCCGCGGGCAGGCGGTGCGGATGGCCAACCCGAAGCTGGTCGCCGTCTCGGAAGCGCTGTCTGAATGGGACGAGGGCAGCCCCAACCTTCCCGGCGTCTCGGCCCGCATCCGCCGGCCGCGGCAGGTGACGGGGCGGTTCCTGGATGACGACGGGGCGGGAGAGGAACGGGTGTTCACTGACCTCTGGGCGACCAGCGTGCAGCACCAGATCGACCACCTGGGGGGGCGGATGTTCTTCGACCGCCTGGGCGCCGTGAAACGCCGGATGCTGGTCGCGCGGGCGCTGAAGATCGGACGGCGGGCATGAGGGTCGTCTTCATGGGAACGCCCGGTTTCGCTGTCCCGGCGCTGTCGGCGATCGCCACGGCGGGGCACGAGGTGGCAGCGGTCTATACCCAGCCGCCGCGACCGGCAGGGCGCGGACAGCAGCCGCGCCCCTCGCCCGTCGCACAACGGGCGGCGGAGCTCGGCCTGCCGCTGCGCGATCCGGTCACCTTGCGCGATGCGGCGGTTCAGGCGGCCCTGGCCGCAACCGGATCGGGTTGGGCGGGGGCGGATACCCCGCGCCCCTTCCCGCCCGCGCCCCGCGTCGTCGCCGCCCTGGGCGCCCTCCGGGCGGAACCCCTGGCCAAACCGCCGGGCGTGGCCGCAACGGTGGAATGGGCCGAGGCAGCGACGCTGCTGCACGGGCAGGGCGCCCCCTG
>DAOLBY010000034.1:17023-25539 GCA_035324325.1 Paracoccaceae bacterium
TCTGGATGCGCCCCGCCACGGCTGCGTGAACATCCACGCCTCGCTTCTGCCGCGATGGCGCGGGGCGGCGCCGATCCACCGTGCGGTAATGGCGGGCGATGCAGAGACCGGCATCTGCATCATGGCGATGGAGGCCGGGCTCGACACCGGGCCGGTCCTCCTGCGGAAGGCGATGCCGATCGGACCGGAGGACACGACCGGCGATCTGCACGACTTGCTGGCCAACCTCGGAGCGCGGATGATCGTTGACGCGCTGGCGCGCCTGCCCGGCCTGGTGCCGGTGCCGCAACCGGCGGAGGGTGAGACCTATGCCGCCAAGATCGACAAGGCCGAGGCGCGGGTGGACTGGTCGGCGCCCGCAGCCTTGGTGGACCGCCGGATCCGCGGCCTGTCGCCGTCTCCGGGCGCGTGGTGCGAGGTGTCGGGCGAGCGGGTGCGGCTGCTTCGGTCGCGGCTGGCAGACGGTGCGGGGGCGCCGGGTCAGGTGCTCGGCGGCTGGACCGTCGCCTGCGGCACCGGCGCGGTCGAAGTGACCGAAGTGCAGCGCGCCGGCCGCAAGCCCATGCGTGCCTCCGAGGCCCTGCTCGGCTGGCATCTGCCCGGTTGCCTCGACTGACTGTCGCGGCCATTCCCTGTGCCGCGCTGCGCCCCTATGTTGACAGGGTGCAACCCCGGGGGTCCGTCCATGCCCGTCATCCTGTTCATCGTCATCATCGGCGCCGCGGCCGGGTTCCTCGCCACACGCTTCATGCGGGTACAGACCGATGTGCCGACCACGATCGTCATCGGCATCGCCGGGGCTCTGGTCGGCTGGCTGGCCCTTCGCGTGCTGGTCGCGGTGACCGGATGGGTGGCGTGGTTCCTTGGCGCGGTTCTTGGCGCCGTCCTGCTGATCTGGCTGTGGCAGACCTACGGCCCCCGTCGCCGGCGCTGATCACGCCAGCCGCTTGACCGCATCCTTGAGCCTGAACCCCTTGCCGCCGGCGGCCTGCCAGAGCGCCTGCCCCTGCCAGGCAGCGAACAGGATCGCCGCCGCCTCGCGCCCCTTCGCGCCGCCGCCGAGACGGGTCGCCAGCGCACCCTCGACCTGCGCGCGCCAGGTCTCGGCACGGGCACGCAGGTCGGCATCACGGAAGTCTATGGCCAGGAACGAGAGATCCGCCGCCTCGCCCGTCTGGCCCAGCGACTTCAGCAGCGCCTGCGCCCCCTTCGGCCCCTGGTCAGCGGTGGTGGCAGCCTGTGCCGTCATCTCGGTCAGCCCGTCCCAGGCTGCCGACAGGGCCGCCCGCACCATCCCGTCGCGCGAGCCGTAGCGCTGGACCAGCGTCGGCGCCGCCAGTCCCGTGGCCCGCGCGACCGACCCGAAGGCCACGGCCTTGTCGCCCCCTTCCGCCAGCAGCCGGCGGATGGCGGCAAAGACCTCGAGGTCGGGAACTGTCCTTGCGCGCGGCATCATCGAAGTTTAAACGAATGTTCGTTCGGCTTCAAGGGATGCCGTCCGATGGCACGGATTCGCGGAATGATGGCTGCAAGTCTCGATGGATTTGCGGCCGATGCCAGCGGCGGGGTGGGCTGGCTCGCCCCGTTCGATGCGGTGAACTGGGGGTATGACGCCTTCCTCACCGAAATCGGAACGGTCGTCATGGGCCGGACGACCTTTGAGGACGCGCTGCACCTCTCCCAGGACTGGCCCTATCCCGGCAAGCGCGCAATCGTCGTGAGCCGCACCCTGCCCGACCGGCCGGGCGGCGGGCCGGGCGGCGATGTCGAGGTCTGGCGCGACGGGGTGCCGGCCCTCGTCCCCCGTCTGCGCGCCCTGGCGGATGGCGATGTCTGGATCGTCGGCGGCCCGAGGCTGCAAGGCGAGATCATAGCGCTCGGCGCGCTCGACCGAATGCAGCTGGCAGGGGCGCCCGTGCTGCTCGGCCGGGGCAAGCCGGTCTTCCCACCCTCCGTCGCGCCGCCCCGGCAACCGCGCCTGCAATCGGCCGAACCGATCGGCGGCGGGCTGGCGATGCTGGACTATTCGTTCGAAGGGTGACGCTTGGGCGCCTCGGGCCTTGGCGGGCGCGGGCGGTAGGCGGGGAGCCGCCAGCCGAACCACAGGCTGCCGGTGCGAAGGGCAAGTGCCACACAGGCGCAAAGGATCAGTGCCGCGGGTTGCGGTACCCCGGCCTGCAACGCAGCCAGCGCGGCGGCCGACCCCGCAAAGGCGCAGGTGACGTACAGTTCGCCCTGTTTCAGGACCAGCGGCACCTCGTTGCACACCACGTCGCGCATCAGCCCGCCCAGGCAGCCGGTGACCATTCCCATGACCAGGACCACCGGCCAGCCCGCCCCCTGCGCCAGCGCCACGGCCACACCGGCCGGAACAGCCACTGCCAGCGCGCAGGCATCGAGCCAGAGCAGGAGCCGGTAGCGGCTTTCCACCCGGTGCGCGGTGAAGAACACCAGGAGCGCCGCCCCCGACGCCACGCCCAGATACAGCGGGTCGGACACCCACAGCGGCGGGCGATCCAGGATCACGTCGCGGGTCGTGCCTCCGCCAAGCGCGGTCAGGCAGGCGACGAACACGAAGCCGACGATGTCAAGCTGCGACCGGCTGGCGACCAGCGCCCCGGTCAGCGCGAAGATCCCGACCGCGGCGATGTCGAGGCCCTGCACCAGCGTCACGCGACACCCTTCGCAGACTTGAACGGCGCCATGCCGCTCCGGGCGAGTTCGTCGGCGCGTTCGTTCTCGGCGTGGCCGGCGTGGCCCTTGATCCAGCGCCATTCGACCGTGTGGCGTTCCGCCGCCGCCGTCAGTCGCTGCCACAGTTCGACGTTCTTGACCGGCTTGCCATCCGACGTGCGCCAGCCGTTGCGCCGCCAGCCGTGAATCCAGATGGTCACGCCGTTCTTGACATAGGCGCTGTCGGTCACGACCGTCACCGCCACCGGACGTGTCAGCGCCTCGAGGGCCGCGATGGCCGCCATGAGTTCCATGCGGTTGTTGGTGGTATCGGCCTCCCCGCCCGAAAGCGTGCGTTCGCGCAGAACCTGCGCACCCTCTCGGGCCTGCAGCAGCACACCCCAGCCCCCCGGGCCGGGGTTGCCCGAACAGGCACCGTCGGTATAGGCGAACAGGTCCGGCATGGCGCCCCTTTCCGTGCGCCCCGGGTCTAGGCATCCCGGCCGGCGCGTACAATCCGCCGTGCCGACCCGCGCCAGAACCACGTCGCCGCCTTCGTGGCCGGACCGTTCGATGGGACGATACTGCGGTTCCTGTGCCGCCTGCCCCACGACCATCGGCAGCAGGAAGCGGTCGAACAGTTCGCGGGCCGAGAAGGCATCCTCCTCCATCTGCGACAGCCCCGTCAGCAATGCCCGGGCGAAGACCGAATGCCCGTCTCCCCCGCCGTCCAGCACCGGCTCCCTCCCGCCCGCGGCGATCACGATGCGCGACCGCCGGTCCGCCAGCCGCTGCAGGGCGCGCAGCCGGTCAGCATCGTCCACCGCCTCGGTCGCACCCTCGCCGCGCAAGAGCGCACCGGAATAGCAGCTGTCCGAGATCACGAGCACATTGCCCGCCTCGATCCGCAGGATCGCATCCGAGATCGCCGAGGCCGGCAGCCAGGTGAAGGGCATGCCCGCCTGGGCATCCACCGGCAGCCAGAAGGCACCCTGCGTCGCCTGTTCGTAGATGCCGTGGCCGGCATAGAAGATCAGCACGGTGTCGCGCGCGCCCGCCAGCCGGCCGATCTGGAACAGCGCCGTCTCGATCTGCAGCCGCGTCGCGTCCTTCAGGAACAGGTCCACCACCTCGCCCCCCGGCAGCCGCGCCTCGGTGACGAAGCCGTAGCGGTCGCGCAGCAGGGCGGCCAGCGCCTCGGCATCGCCATGCGGCGTGGCCAGCCGCGATATCCCCGACCCCTCGGCATAGGTCTGGTTGGCGATCAGAAGGGCATAGCGCGTGCCGTCGCCCAGCAGCGCCTTCATGTCGCCCTCGAAAAAGAGCTCGATGGAATGCGTGACCGGCTGGTTGTCGCGCGTCATGGCCAGCACGTCGATGCGGTTCACCCCGGCCTTGAGCTCGATGTCGTGGCTGAACGACCCGTCCGGGCGCGACAGGGCCACCTGACCGTTGACGGTTACGATCATCGTCTCGGCCACCGCCTCGACCTGCCCGCGCAGCGTCAGCCGCGCGGTGTCGAGCGGTGCGGCCGCCCGTGTCGGTGCCGGATCGATGATGCGGATGATGCCGCGCGGGGCCGGGGCCTCGGGCGCCTCCTCGACCACCAGCGGCCGGTCGGGTTCGGTGGTGGAGAACACATAGGTCCAGCGCCGCCGCTGCTCGCCCCCCGGATCGGCGGCGGTGATCAGGCGCGACAGGGCGGCGGGCGTGGCCACCTCGGCCTGCACGAGGGCTGCGGCAAAGGCAAAGCTGAACAGCCCGAACCACCGCCGGTCGGGGCCTTCGCGGGGCAGCCGCATCTCGACCGTCATTTCCCCCGAGGCGGTGCCGTAGAACACCGACAGCCCCCCGGCCTGCGCCGACAGCAGCACCGGCGCCGCCTCGGCGCCCGAGCCCGGCACGATCCGCGCCCGCCACAGCCCGCGCGGATCGACCTGCGCCTGCCGGCTTTCCAGCGCCATGTCCTCCCCGGTTGCGCAGCCGCGTCACGAGGTCCGACAGCGCGGCGGCATTCAGCACCTCGGCCGTGCCCGCGCGGGGGGCGTTCAGCATCAGGAAAGGCCCCATGCGGGCCACGCGCTGCGCCTCGCCGGCATCCAGCCGCATGGCGCCCGCCTGCGCCAGCGTCGGCGCCTCGGACAGTTCGGCCAGCGGCGGCCGGTCGTCGCCGGTCGGCGCCATCGCTTCGGCCCCGAACACCCAGCCAGAGGCATGCAGAACGACCGAGTCGCCGCAATCGGTGGCCGCCAGCAGGTCCGAGGCCGCAGCCGCCAGTCCGGTGTGGGTCGCGCCCGTGCCGGTCAGCACGGCGATATTGCCCGCATCCGCTCCCCGCGCGGCCAGTGCATTGGCCATGAGTGCAGTGTCGTTGTCCGGCCCGGCCAGATGCATGCGGGGGTCCGCTGTCCATTCCTGCGCGGCGATCAGCAGGGCGCGGGTCGTCCCCGGGCCGGTGCCGCAGGGCGCGGGGGGCGGCGGGTCGGCCAGTGCGAGCAGGGTGTCGAGGCCTGTCACCTGCGCGCGCAGCGCCTCGAGCACCGCATCCCCGGGGACGACCTCGGCACTCGCGTGGGAGACGGTCAGAAGGCCGATCACGGCAAGGCGGGTCGGCAGGGAAGCCATGACGGGTCCTCTCGATACAGGAACAGGCTAGGACAGGGCCGGCGCTGCTGTCACATGAAAACACCCGTCATCGCCGCTGCGGCCCGCGGGCTCAGCCGAAGGCCGTCACCGACAGGCAGGCCAGCACCACCGCAGTCAGCAGGGTCCGCAGGCCGAGCCACCAGCGGGGAGCCAGCCCCTGACGCCAGAAATGCCAGTCAAGCAAGAGGACGCCGGCAAAACCGGCCATCAGGTTGATCGAGGCCGACACCGGGCCGCCCCCGACCATGAAGAACGTCCAGAGCGCCGGGATCACCGACAGCGCAAGGCCCTGTGCCGCCGCCGGCCCGTTCGCGCGCGCCGCAAAGCCCCACAGCACGCCCGACATGAAGGCCAGGATCACCGTGCCATAGGCCAGCCCCACATAAGGACCGACGAACCGTGGCCCGAAGCGCGCGGCCGCCCAGTCGGCCAGGTCAGGAGAAAGCTCCGTCGCTGCCCCCCAGACGAAGGGGATCAGGCCCGCCAGCCCTAGGATCAGCGCCGCCCGCGGTGTCGTCATGGATCAGCGCAGCCGGTCCACGACGTAATCGGCAAGGTCGCCCAGCATCGAGCGGACCGGGTGATCGGGCAACGCTGCAAGCGCCGCCCGCGCCCGATCCGACCAGGCGAAGGCATCGGCCCGCGCCGCCGCCAGCGCCCCGTGCCGCGCCATGATCGCGCGCGCCTCGGCCAGGTCGCCGTCGCGTTGGTCTCCGCGCTCGATCACCCGCTCCCAGAAGGCGCGCTCGGTGGCGTCGGCCGCAGCCACCGCCCTGATCACGGGCAGCGTCACCTTGCGTTCACGGAAGTCATCGCCCGTGTCCTTGCCGATGGCGGCATCCGTACCGCCGTAGTCGAGGATGTCGTCGGCGATCTGGAAGGCCACGCCCAGCGCGTCGCCATAGGTGCGCAGCGCATCCACCTGCACGGCCGGCGCGCGGGCGATCACGCCTCCCACCTCGCAGGCGGCAGCGAACAGTGCGGCGGTCTTGCCGCGCACGACCTGAAGATAGATGCCCTCGTCCGTGGCAAGGTTCTGCGCTGCGGTCAGTTGCAGCACCTCGCCTTCGGCGATCGTTGCGCTGGCATCGGCCAGGATGTCGAGCACGCGCAGGCTGCCCGTCTCGACCATCAGCTGGAAGGACCGCGCAAAAAGGTAGTCGCCCACGAGGACCGAGGACTTGTTGTCCCACAGCAGGTTGGCCGTGGGTCGCCCGCGCCGCCGACGGCTTTCGTCCACCACGTCGTCGTGAAGCAGCGTTGCGGTGTGGATGAACTCGACCGTCGCGGCCAGCCGGATGTGGTGATCGCCGCCATAGCCCAGCAGCCGCGCCGCCGCAAGCGTCAGCATCGGGCGCAGCCGCTTGCCCCCGGCCTCGACCAGATGCGCCGTCACTTCGGGGATCCGTGGGGCATGCCGGCTGGCCATACGGTCGCGGATCAGCGCGCCCACGGCGTCGAGATCCGCGGCCAGATGCGCCGCCAGCCGGTCGTGCGGTTTCTCCGCGCGGTGATCGAGCCCCATTGCATTCCCTCGACAGGTTGGTGCCCGTCGCCTATCTGGTTGTCATGCGAGAGCTTCTGCGCACCACCGATCCGACCGTCATCGCCTGGGCAACCGCTCTTCTGTCGGGCGAGGATATAGAAGTCTTTCCGCTCGACGTCCACATGAGCGTCCTCGAGGGATCGCTGGGCATCCTGCCGCGCCGGCTGATGGTCCGGGCCGAGGATCACTGGCGTGCGACCTGCGTGCTGACCGACAACGGCATCCCGACCGGCCTATGACTGCGCCCGAGGGCCACGGTCTCGGACCGCTGACGGATGACGCAGTGCTGGGCGGTCGCGTGCGACTGTGGCAGCCGGCCCGGGGTTTCCGCGCGGGCACGGACGCAGTCCTGCTGGCCGCGGCCTGCGGCGCCGCGCCGGGGCAGTCGGTGCTCGACCTCGGCTGCGGCGTGGGGACGGCGTCCCTGTGTCTCGCCGCGCGGGTGCCGGGGCTCTCGCTGGCGGGCGTCGAGATGCAGGCGGGTTATGCCGCACTGGCGCGCGCGAATGCTGCCCGGAACGCCGCAGCGCTGGAGGTCGTCGAGGCCGACGCGGCCGACCTGCCGCCTGCCCTGCGCAGGCCGTTCGACCATGTGATCTGCAACCCCCCCTACTACGCCGCCGGCGCCGGTTCCGCCGCCCGCGATCCGGGGCGCGAGGCGGCATTGCGAGAGAGCCACCCGCTGAGGCTCTGGCTCGATGCCGCCGCGCGGAGACTGCGGCCGGGGGGGTGGTGTTCGCTCATCCTCGCAGCCGACCGGCTGGCCGAGGTGCTGGCGGGCGTGGTGGCCGACCGACGACTCGGCTCCGCCGCCGTGCTGCCTCTGGCCGCCAGGCAGGGCCGCGCGGCCGAGCGGGTGATCCTGCGGGCGCGCAAGGGCGGGCGGGCGCCGTTCCGGCTGCTCGCGCCGCTGATCCTGCACGAGGGCGCACGCCATCCCGGCGACCGCGAACACTTCACCGCCGAGGCCCGCGACATCTTGCGCGATGCGGCGCCAATCAGCCGGTTCGATCCAATCCCGCGCATCGGGCCTGACGGTTTGGCGTGACACGACTCGTGGCTTGTGATCCACTTGTCGCACAGGACAACCAGCCACAGGAGGACCGGCATGACCATTGCTTCGCACCTGCAGGAACTGCGCCGCAAGCACGAGGCCCTGTCCGATACGGTGGAAGAAGAACAGCGCCACCCCGGGGCCGACGCGCTGCGTATCGCCGACCTGAAGAAGCAGAAGCTGAAGCTGAAGGAAGAGATCGCGCGCCTTTCGCAGCACTGATCCCGGCATAGCCTCAGGCCGGTGACCTGCGGCGTCGTGCTGCCAGCGCGGCGCCCGCCGTGATCATCGCTGCCGACAGGATCAGAACTTGCGTCGCCGGGGCCCGTCCGGCGACGACCAGAACCAGCGTGGACAACAGCGGCGCGGCGTAGGACGCCACGCCCAACAGTTGGATATCGCCCTTCTTCATCCCGATGTCCCAGGTAAAGAAGGCCAGTCCCACGGGTCCCAGCCCCAACGCCGCGACCGCGGCCCAGCCCCCGGCGCCCTGCGGCCAGGCGGGTGTTTCCACCGCCAGATGCACCAGCGCCGACAGGGCCGCGGGGGCCAGGCAGAACACCGCCACGCCTTCGGTCGGCACCGCCCCGCACCGCC
>DAOLBY010000035.1:0-1678 GCA_035324325.1 Paracoccaceae bacterium
GATGATCGCGTTGATTCCGAACGGATAGCCGAAGACCGCCAGCGACAGGAGGCTGAGGCCTGCCGACAACCCCGCCACCGCCATCGACACCGCCGCCAGCCGGAACGACCGGAAGGTCATCACCACCGTGGCCACCGACAGCGTCACGATGATGCCCAGCGAGGCAACAAGGTTCGCCAGCGTGTCGGCGCGCGCGTCGCTGTCGCCGCCCGCTTCCAGGCGATAGCCGCGCGGCAGGGCGAAGCCCGCGGTTTCCATCGCTGCCTGCGCGTCGCGCAGCGCCTCCTGCGGCAGCAGGTCGCGCAGCACGAAGGCCTGCACGGTGTTCACCCGTTCGCCGTTGCGCCGCGTGATGGTGCCCGCCGCAGGAACCACCTCGACCGTTGCCACCGCCGAAAGCGGAACAGTCGCCACGCCGCCGGCCGCCGCCATGGCGGCCCCGCCCGGCGGCACCAGCGGAAGGTCGCGCAGTGCGGTCAGGTCGCCGCGCAGCCTGTCGGGCAGCCGCACAAGGACCGGCAGTTCCTCGACCCCCTCGAGGAGCGATCCGCCGGTGACACCTTCCAGCCCCGCCTGAAGCTGGCGCGACAGGTCTGCAAGTTCGAACCCGATCTGCCGTGCGCCAGCCTCGTCCACTGTGATGCGCAGTTCCGGTCCGCCCGGGCCGGCGGTGTCGCGCGCCAGCGTGACGCCGGGGACACCGGCCACGATGCCCCGGAGTTCCGCCCCGAGGACGCGCAGCCGTTCCACATCCGGCCCGACGAGGCGAAGCTCGACCGGCGCGTCCACCGGCGGGCCCTGCACCAGACCGCGCGCCAGGACCTGCGCCTCGGGGACGATCCCGGCCGCGTCGCGTTCCAGACGGCGCAGCAGCGCCTCGGTTGCCCCGGGCGAGGTGGTGGTGACAAGGGCCTGCGCATGGCCCGGCGCATTCCGGCGCCCGCCGGTGATGTTGTAGTAGAAGTTCGGTGCCGACCGGCCCAGAACCCATGTCACCTGCGCCGTCTCGGGGGCCGCGCGCAGCGCCGCGTCCAGGCGCAACGCGGCCTCGCGCGTGGCCGCAATCGGTGTCCCCGCGCGCAGGTCGAGGTCGATGGTGAACTGGTCGCGGTCCACCCCGGGAAAGAACTGTTCGGTCAGCGTGGGCAGCGACAGCAAACCCGTGACCGGCAGCACCAGCGACAGCGCGACCGCCCGCAGCGGATGGGACAGCGACCAGGCCAGCGAAGCCCGGAAGCCCCGCGCCAGCAAGGGCAGACGAAGCCCGTCGCGCCAGGCCGACCCACCCGCTCCGGCCGGCATGACCCAGCCCGCGATGGCCGCGGTCAGCGTTACCGCCACCACGAAGGACCAGCCCAGCATGATGACGACGGCCAGCGCGATGGATCCCACGAAATCGCCCGCCGGTCCGGGAAGCAGCAGCATCGGCGCGAAGGACAGTGCCGTCGTGACGGTCGAGGCAAGCAGCGGCGCGAACAGCCGCCGTACCGCGCCCCGCACCGCGTCCAGCCGGGCCAGACCGCCGCGCAGCCGCTGGCCCACCTCGTCGGTCATCACGATGCCCGCATCGACCAGAAGCCCCAGCGCCACGATCATCCCGGTGACCGACATCTGGTGCACCGGCAGCGCGATGGCATTCATCGTGGCCAGCGTCGCCAGCGTCACGACAGGCAGGATC
>DAOLBY010000035.1:1688-17313 GCA_035324325.1 Paracoccaceae bacterium
CAGCGCCGCCCGCAGCCCCAGCGTCAGCAGCAGCACCCCCACCACCAGCGCGACGCCCAGCGCCATGTTGCCGCCGACTTCCCACAGACGTTCGGCGGTATAGCGGCTCTGGTCGAAGACCAGTGCCATCTCGATCCCGCCGGGAATGTCGGGGGCCGCAGCATCGAGCGTGGCGCGGACGCGCGCCATCCAGATGTCGACCTGCAGCCCGTCCTCGAGCTTGGCGGCCACCAGGACGGCATCGCGCCCCGCATGCAGCGCGGCCTCGGCCGGGGGAGCGCGGGCGCCGCGCACCACCTCTGCCACGTCGCCGACCCGCAGAACCTGCCCTTCGGGGCCTTCGCGCAGGATGACGGCGCGCACCCTTTCGGCCGCTTCGATGGCACCGGTCAGGCTGACGATCATCTCGGATCCGGTGGCGCGCAGCCGTCCGGCCTGGCCCTTGGCGTCCGCGGCGCCGATGGCGGCGGCCACCGCATCGGGCGACAGGCCGAGCGCGGCGGCGGCTTCGGGCCGCAGGATCACGGTGATTTCCTCGTCCGGCAGGCCGAACAGATCGACCTGCCGCGTGCCGGGAAGGTTGCGCAGGGTGTCTGCCAGGTCCTCGGCATGGCGGGCCAGGATCGGCACCGCCACCCCGTCGTGCCGCGCCGAAAGCGCGACGATGGCCCCGTAGGCCCCCGCCCCGTCGGCCGAGAAATCGGGCGGCAGGACGCCCGCCGGAAAGCCGCGCGCCGCATCGGAGAGTGCGTCGCGCACCTCGGCCCAAATGCCTTCGATCCGTCTGGGGTCGATGGTTTCCACGAGGTCGATCTGCACCACCGACACACCGGCGGCAGACGTGGAGGCGATGGTGTCGATCTCGGCGATCCTGCGCAGTCCGGTCTCGATCTCGGACGTCACCAGCGCCTCGACCCGCGCGGCATCCGCACCGGGCCAGGGCGTTGTGACCGTGGCGAAGATGTTGGTGATGGTCGGATCCTCCTGCCGGCCGATGGCCAGCAGGGCCGACAGCCCCGCCGCGAGCACCATCAGGGTGGCGAGTGCGGCCAGTCGGGGTTCGCGGAAGGTCAGCGTATCCATCGGCCGGCCACGGGCTCCGCGGGAAGGGGCAGGGGGGCGACCGGCTGGCCGGGCACGATGCGGTGGACGCCGCCGGTGATGAAGGTGTCGCCGTCGCGGAATGTCCCGCGGACGAAGGCACGCTCGGCCTCGGCATGCAGGATCTCGACCGTCTCGGTGCCGGCCACCGTCTGGCCGTCGTGTTCCGCCACCACCAACAGCCTCCAGAGTCCGCGGGGACCGTCGTCCAGTGCCGACATCGGAACCCAGGCGGCCCGCATCGGAAGATGGCGCGGCAGCGTAAGGACGCCGATCTCGCGGAAGGCGGGCACCGCGGCGCGGTCGAACTGGAACAGGACCGTCCGGGTCCGGGTCCGGGGATCGAGGTCGGGCAGCACGGCGAAAAGCGTCACGGCATGGGTCTGCCCGCCCAGCAGGACCTCGGCCGGCGTGTCGGGCGACAGGGTGTCGATGATCTCGGGTGCCAGCCCCACGCGGAACCGCGGCGGGGCGCGCTCGACCAGCGCCAGCACCGGCTGGCCGGCCCCGGTCGCCGCACCGTCATCGGCCAGCCGCGCCGCGACCACGGCATCGAACGGGGCGCGCAGCACGGCCTTTTCCAGCCGGATCGCCACGCCGGCCAGCGCCGCATCGACCTCGTCGATGCGCGCCGTCACCTCGTCCAGTCCCGCGGTCACCCCGTCCACCGCCTGGGCCGAAGCGAAGCCGCGCGCCCGCAACTCGGTCTGCCGGTCGGCGGTGCGCCGTGCCAGGGCGGCCTGCGCCTGAAGCGCGCGGCGCTGCGCCAGCAGGCGGTCGCGCTCGGCATCCAGAAGCGCGGTGTCGAGCTTCGCCAGTGCGGTCCCGGCGGCGACCGTGTCCCCCTCGTCCGCCAGGACCCGGGCAATCGTGCCGCCCGACTCGAACGCCATGGTGCTGCGCTGCGCGGGTTCGACCTGCCCGGTATAGCTGCGGAGCACGGTTATGCCGTCCTCGATCACCAGTCGGGCCGTGGTCACGGGTTCGGGGCGCACCGGCTCTGGTGCGGCCACTGCCGCCGCGCGGTCGGCCAGCATCGCCTGGCCCGACCCGACCGCCGCGACCGAAGCGGCCAGCACCGCCAGCGTCCCACCAAGCCGAATCGCACGAAGGCCCAGACCTGCCTTGTCCTCTGCCGGTGCCATGCGCCGCTCCCTTTAAAGTTAGAGTTGCTAACATATGTCAGCGATGCTAACTTCGTCAACGAAGAATGTGAGGGTCACTTACTTGCCTTCGGACGTCATCGGGGCCGGGCCCCCCGCGCGCAGCGCCTATCATCACGGCGACCTGCGTGCGCATCTGGTCGCCGCGGTGTCCGATCTGGTGGAAACCCACGGCCCGGACGGGTTTTCCGTGGCCGAGGCAGCGCGCCGCGCGGGGGTGAGTTCGGCCGCGCCCTACAAGCATTTCCGCGACCGCGCCGAGATCCTGCGGGCCGTGGCAATGACCGCGATGGACCAGCTGCGCGCCGACATGGTCGCCGGTGCGGCGGCGCATCCCGAAGGATCGGCCGAGTCGGTGGCAGGAATCGGAATGTCCTACATCCGCTTCGCCCGAACCCGACCCGGCGTGTTCCGCCTGACCTTCAGCCTGACCGAAGGCCATGACGAGGCGCCGGAGCTTCTGGAGCGCGGGCAGGACTGCCTGGCCACCGTTGCGCAGGCCGTGGCCCGCTGCATGGGCCTGCCGCCCGACGCGCCCGCGGCGCAGGCCCGTGCCTACATGCTGTGGTGCTTTG
The DNA here is from genome assembly GCA_035324325.1 of Paracoccaceae bacterium. Classification (GTDB taxonomy): domain Bacteria; phylum Pseudomonadota; class Alphaproteobacteria; order Rhodobacterales; family Rhodobacteraceae; genus DAOLBY01. The sequence continues at coordinate 4,528 of DAOLBY010000035.1, forward strand.
TCCACGGCCATGCCTTCCTGACCATCGACCGGAAGATCGAGGCCTCGCCCGCCGCCGCCGGGATCGACGACTGGGCGATGCTGACTGCGGTGGTTGCCGGGCTGCTGCGCCTGAAGCCGCCGGGCTGACCCTGGCACCCGGCTTGCCCCATCGGAACGGGCCGACTAGCCTGCCGGGCAGAGGATCGCACAGCGTGCCATCACCGCAAGAGCCCCATGACCCGCACGAGAACGCCGGCTTTCCCGCCGTCTCGCCTATCGGGGTGGATGGCCTGCTGATCGCCTTCGGCGGCCGGCTGACCGAACCCGCCAACCGGGCGGCGCTGGCCTTCCGCGCGGAAGTGGACGCGGCCGGGCTGACCGGAGTGGTGGAAACCGCGACCGCGCCGGCGGCGGTCTATGTGCGGTTCGACCACGGGCAGACCGCCCATGTGGCCCTGCAAGATGAACTGGGCGCGTTGCTTTCCGCCCGCGACTGGTGGTCCGCCCCGCTTCCTGCGGGCCGCAGGCGCTGGCTGGTTCCTGCGGCTTTCGGCGCCGAACACGGCCCCCTGCTGGACGAAGCCGCGACGATGGCCGGCCTGTCGCCGGACGCGGCGGTCGCCGCGCTTTGTGCGCGGCCGCTGCGGGTGCAGACCATCGGCTTTGCGCCGGGGCAGCCCTACCTCGGCCAGTTGCCGGCGGAATGGGATCTGCCGCGCCTGTCGTCCCTGACGCGGGTGCCCGACGGCGCCGTCACGGTGGCGATCCGGCAGGTGGTGCTGTTTTCGGTCGCAAGCCCGACGGGCTGGCGCCATGTCGGCCAGACAGCGCTGCGCCTGTTCCGGCCCGAGTCGGGCATCCCGTCGCTGCTCCGCCCTGGCGATGAGGTGCAGTTCCGGCCGGTCGGCGCCCGCGAACTGGACGCCCTGCGCCGCGATGCGCCCGACGGCGGTGCGGTCGCAGAGGCGCTGGAATGACGCGCGCGGTCCTCCTGCACCGGGCCGCCCCGGGCGTCACCGTGCAGGATGCCGGGCGGCCGGGCTGGCTGGGTCAGGGCCTGTCGCGCGGCGGCGCAGTCGATGCCCTGTCGCTGGCCGAGGGCGCGGCACTTCTGGGGCAGGATGCGGGGCTGGCGGCGCTGGAGGTCGCCGGCAGCCCTTTGGTGATGGAGGTGACGGCGCCCGCCCGCATGGCGCTGACCGGCGCGCCGATGCGGGCGCGGGCAGGCGACCGGATGCTGGCGTGGAATGGCGTCCACGCGGTCGGCACGGGCGAGATGCTGGACCTTTCCGGCAGCGCGGGGGGGTTCTCCTATGTCCATTTCGGCGGTGGCATCGACACCCCGTTGATCCTGCACTCGCGGTCGGCACATCTGGCGGCGGGCATCGGGCGAATGCTGCGCGCGGGCGACCGGCTGCCGCTCGGCCCGGATCAGGGCGGGCGCGAGGGACTGGTCCTCGACCCTCTGCCGCGCTTCACGGGCGGCATCCTGCGTGTCGTTTCCGGGCCGCAGACGGCGCTGTTCGACGCCTGCGAACGGGCGCGGTTCTGCGACACCGCCTTCCGCAAGGATCCGCGCGGCAACCGGATGGGCCAGCGGCTGATCCATGACGGGCCGGGTTTCGCCGCCGCGGCGGGGCTGGCGGTGCTGTCGCAGACGGTGGTGCCGGGAGATGTCCAGGTGCCGGGCGACGGCGCGCCTGTCGTCCTGCTGTCCGAGTGCCAGACGACCGGTGGCTACCCCCGGCTCGGCACCGTGCTGCCCTGCGACCTGCCGCTGCTGGTGCAGGCCCCGCCCGGCGCCGTGCTGCGCTTCCGCTTCGTTTCGCCCGACAAGGCCCTGGCAGCCGAACGGGCCGAGGCGCGGCGCCGCAAGGGCCTGGCCGCGCAACTGCGCCCGCTGGTGCGCAACCCCCGCGACATGCCCGATCTTCTGCGCTATCGCCTGGTCGACGGCGCCACCCGCGGCGACGACCTGGACGGGGGAACGGCATGACCCGAACGATCGACCTGAACGCGGACCTGGGCGAAGGCTTCGGCCCCTGGACCATGGGGGACGACACCGGGCTGATCGGCCTTGTCACATCGGTCAACGTGGCCTGCGGGTTCCACGCCGGCGACCCCGACGTGATGGCGCGGACCATGGCGGCGGCGGTTGCGGCAGGGGTGGGGATCGGCGCGCATCCGGGCCTGCCCGATCTTCAGGGCTTCGGCCGGCGGCGGCTACAGATTTCGCCCGACGAGGCCGCGAACCTGGTCACCTACCAGGTGGGTGCGGCGCAGGCGATGGCACGCGCGGCTGGCGGCGCGGTGCGGCACGTCAAGCTGCATGGCGCCCTGGCCAACATGGCGGCCGAGGACGCGGGTCTGGCCGCGGCCTGTTTCGAGGGGGCGCTGGCCGCCGACCCCGGGCTGATCCTGCTGGTGATCGCCGGCACCGCGCAGGAAACCGCGGCGCGCGAGATCGGCGCGGCGCTGGCCTGCGAGGTCTTTGCCGACCGCGCCTATGCCGAGGATGGGCTCCTCATGGACCGCCGCCTGCCAGGCGCCGTGCTGCACGACCCCGTCGCGGTTCTGGCGCGGGTGCAGGCCATGATCGAGGAAGGCGCCGTGATCACCGCGCGCGGCAACCGCCTGCCCACCCGGATCGACACGATCTGCCTGCATGGCGACGGACCCGGCGCGATGGATCGCGCCCGCCACCTGCGGCACGGGCTGGAAGGCGCGGGCATCCTCCTGCGGCCGTTCCGATGACGCTGCGGTTTCTCCACACCTCGGACCTGCATCTCGGCCGCGCCTTCGGGGCGTTTCCCGAAGGCATCCGCAACCGTCTGCGCGAGGCGCGGCATGGCACCATTGCCCGACTGGCCGCGGCGGCGCGGGCCGGGGGCGCTCGGGTGGTTCTGCTGGCCGGCGATACCTTTGACGCCGAAACCCCGGCGCCGGACACCTTGCGGCAGGCCCTGCGCGCCATGGCAGACGAAGCCGACACCGACTGGCTGCTGATCCCCGGCAACCACGACAGTCTTGCCGCGACCGAACTCTGGCGTCGCGTGGCGGCCGACGGGCCGGCGAACCTGCGCGTCCTCGCCACGCCTGAACCGCTCGACCTCGGGGGCAGCTGGCTTCTGCCCGCGCCCTGTACCGCGCGCCGCCCTGGGCGCGACCTGACCGAGGCAATGGACGCGCCCACGCCGGCCGGCGCGCCGCGCATCGGGCTGGGGCATGGTGCGGTCACCGATTTCGCGGCCGAAGGCGGGACGCCGGGCATCATCCCGCCTGACCGGGCGTCGCGGTCGGGACTCGACTATCTCGCGCTTGGCGACTGGCACGGGCAGATACAGGTCGGACCGGCGACGTGGTATTCCGGCACGCCCGAAGCCGACAGCTTCAAGCATGTTTCGCCGGCCGGTGCGCTGCTTGTCGGACTGGCGGGCCCCGGGGCCGTGGCGCAGGTGGTGCCGGTGGCAACCGGGCGTCTCGTCTGGCAGGCCTGCCGCATCGACCTTCTGCCGGACGACGATGCCGTGGCGCGGCTGCGTGCCGTGCTGCCGGCCGAGCGCCCGCGCGACCACCTGGTGAGGCTGTCGGCGACCGGCCGCACGACGCTGGCCGAACGGGCCGCGCTTGCGGCAGCCATCGTCCGTGCGGCGCCCGACTTCGGCTGGTTCGAGGCCGACCTTTCGGCCCTTTCCGTCGCCGCGATGCCCGACGACCTCGACCTGATCGACCGTGGGGGCGCCCTGCGGCAGGCCGCCGAGCGGCTGATGGCCGAGGCGCAGGATGCGGCCCAGCCCGCCGACGCCCGCGATACCGCCGCGGCCGCACTGTCGATCCTCTTTGCGCTCGCGCAGGAGGACCCTGCGTGAAGCTGCGTTCGGTCGAACTGGTCAACATTCGGCGCTTCGCGGGCCAGCGTGCCACTCTGGATGCCATCGGCGACGGCATCGCGGTGCTGTCCGAACCCAATGAGTTCGGCAAGTCCACCTTTCTCGACGCGATCCAGGCCCTGTTCTTTGCCCCGCATCGCCAGAACAGCGACTTCACGCGCAGTCTGCGGCCCCATTCCGGCGGGGCACCCGAGGCGGCAGTCGAGATCGAGTTGCCCGACGGACGGTTCCGGCTGCACAAGCGCTGGCTTTCCCGTCCGACGGCCCGCATCACGGATCCCGCGGGCCGCATGATCGCGCAGGACGACGAGGCCGAGGCCTGGATCGACCGGCTGCTCGGCGCGGGGCTCGCCGGACCTTCGGGACTGCTGTGGGTGCGGCAGGGGACGACCATGCTGGATCCGGAAGGCACCGGCCCCCGCGAACGGGCCGAGCGCGAGCGCGGGCAGGCGGTGCGGCGCGACCTGCTGTCGTCGGTCGCAGGCGAGATCGAGGCGATGACCGGCGGTCGGCGGATGGACGTGCTGCGCGACCGCGTCGAGGCAGAACTGGCGCGGCTGGCCACGGCGACGCTGAAGCCGAAGGCAACGGGCGACTGGTCGCGCGCCGTCGACGAGGCGGCGGCCTTGGCGCGGGCCGAGGCCGAGCTTGCCCCGCGTGCGAAGGCGCTGTCGGCCCATCTGGTGCGCCGGGCCGAGGTGCAGCGCGCGCTGGCGCGCCTGTCCGATCCCGGGGTGCAGGCCGAACACCGCGACCGGCTGGCCTCAGCGCAGGCGGCATTCGAGGCCGCGCGCGCCCATGCCGACCGGGTGCGGCAGGCCGAGGCAGCGGATCGGCTGGCCGACCTCACCGAACAGGCCGCGAGACAGGATGCCGAGCGGCTTGAAACGCTGGCCCATACCGCCGGCAGGGCCGAACAGGCGGCGCGGGATGCCGCCGCCGCCGCCGCCGCCGCCCGCGAGCGGGCCGACCGGCTGGCCGAGCACGACCGCGCCGCGACCGAGGCGGAGGAAACGGCAGACAGGGCGGCGGCCAGCCTGCGCGCGCGCCTCTCGGATGCGCAGCGGGCGCAGTTGGCGCAGGCCGCCCGGGGCCAGGCCGAGGAACTGGGACGAAGGCTCGACCGGGCACAGGCCCTCGCCACGCGGGTGGCCGAGGATCGCGCGCGCCGGATGGCACTGGCGGTCTCACCCCGGACCCTCGCCACCGCCGAGGCCGCGCAGGCCGAGGTCCTGCGCCTGACGGCGCTTGCCGGCGCGCAGGCGGTGACCGTGCAGGCCCGACCGTCGCAGGGATCGCAGGCGACCATGGGGGGGGTGCCACTGGGGGATGCGCCCCTGCCCGTCACCGAACCTGTCGTGATCGACCTGCCGGGTTTCGGTGCCCTGCGCGTCGATCCCGGGCCGGACCGGACCGACGCCACCGCCGCCGCCCGCAAGGCCGCCGGGGATGCGCTGGCCCGCGCTCTGGCGGCCTGCGGGGCCGGGACATTGCCGGAGGCACGGGACAGGCTGTCCGAGGCCGCCGAGATCGACCGGCAGGTCGCACAGAACGAGGCGCGGCTGGCCGAGGTCGCCCCTGCTGGGCTGGAGGCGCTGCGCCTTGCCGCCGCGCGCGCCAGGTCCGAGGCGGCGGAACCCGCAGAGCCGGCGGAAGACCCGGCGGCGCTGGAGGCCCCGTTGGCCGTGGCAGAAGCTGCGGCAGTCGAGGCGCGGGCGAAGGCCAGGGCAGACCATGCGCTGGCGGTCGAGGCCGCGAAGGATGCCGCCTCCGCGGCCGGCGAACACCTGTCCCGCCAGCGCGCTGCGCAGGAGGCGCGCGTCGCGGCGGGCGGGGGCTCCGGGCTCGACACACGGATGGCGGCTGCCAGCGCCGGACTGCCGGCGCTGGCCGTGGCGCGGGCGCAGGCCCGAAAGGTGCTGGACGACCTGCGCGCGACCGCTCCCGACCTTGCCACCGCCGAGGCCGCGCTGGCCCGTGCCCGCACCGCGGCCGAAGCCGCCCAGGCCGAGGATCGACGCCTTCGCGAGGAACTCGCCGGTCTGAACGCGGCCATCGGCGCCCTTGCCGACGAGGGGATCGAGGAACGCCTGGCGGACATCACCGGCCAGCGCGCCGCCGCCGAGGCCCGCGCCGCCCGCTACGAGGCCGAGGTGCGCGCCCTCGTCCGCCTCCGATCGGCGCTGGAAGAGGCAAGGACCCGGGCGCGCGACACCTACCTCGCCCCGGTGCTGGCAGAGCTTCAGCCGCTGATCTCGATCCTGCATCCCGACGCGGCGCTGCACATCGACGACCAGACCCTGTTGCCGGCGGTGCTGACCCGCGCCGGACAGGCCGAAGCGCTCGACATCCTGTCGGGGGGCACGCGGGAACAGATCGCCATCCTGACCCGGCTGGCCTTCGCGCGGCTCTTCGCCCGCACCGGCCGGCCGGTGCCGGTGATCCTGGACGACGCGCTGGTCCACAGCGACGACGACCGCATCGAGGCGATGTTCACCGCGCTGCACCGCGTCGCACGCGACCAGCAGGTCCTGGTGTTCACCTGCCGCCAGCGCGCCTTTGCGGCCCTCGGTGGCGAACGCCTGCGGGTCCGGGTGGAACCTGCCTAGGCGGCGGCGGGGTTGAACAGGCCTGCGGGTGAGGCCGTGAAAACGTCGCATCCCGTGGCCGTGACGCCCACCGAATGCTCGAACTGTGCCGACAGCGTGCCGTCGCGTGTTACCGCCGTCCAGTCGTCGGACAGGATGCGCGTCTCCGGCCGGCCCAGGTTCACCATTGGCTCGATGGTGAAGAACATGCCTTCCTCCAGGACCGCGCCGGTGCCGGGGCGGCCGTAGTGCAGCACGTTCGGCGGGGCGTGGAATACCCGGCCCAGGCCGTGGCCGCAGAAATCGCGCACCACCGACATGCCGCGCGCCTCGGCATAGGACTGGATCGCGTGGCCGATGTCGCCGAAGGTGGCGCCGGGGCGGACCGCCTCGATCCCCTTCATCAGCGCATCATGCGTGACCTGCACGATCCGCTGCGCATAGGGCTTGGGCGTTCCGGCCACGTACATGCGGCTCGTGTCGCCATACCAACCGTCCGCGATGACCGTCACGTCGACGTTCAGGATGTCGCCGTCGAGCAGCCGGTCGTCGCCGCGCGCCGCCTTCTCGTATTTGGACCGCGGGATCGGGCTGCCGGGGATGCCGTGGCAGACGACGTGGTTGACGCTGATGCACGAGGCGTGGCGATAGCCCTTGTAGCCCACGGTGGCCGAGGTGACGCCGCGGCGCGCAATCTCGTCGGTGATGAAGTCGTTGATCGCGCCGGTCGATCCGCCGGGTCGGACCATCGGCACGATGGCATCGAGGATTTCGGCCGCCACGCGCCCGGCGGCGCGCATGCCGGCAAAGTCCGCATCATCGTGGATGCGGATTCCTTCGCGGGTGATACGGGCGCGGGTGTCGTCCAAGGTCAACTCCTGCGCGCAATGTAAGGCTGCCGCTTGGAATTGGCCAGAGGCCGGGCCTATACCGGGGCGACACCCAAGGCAGGAGACAACACATGCCCAACCCCACCGCGGCAATGCTGGTGATCGGCGACGAAATCCTGTCGGGCCGCACGCGCGATGCCAACCTGCACTGGCTGGCGGGAGAGCTGACGCGGCATGGCATCCGGCTGATGGAGGCGCGCGTGGGGGCCGACGACCACGAGGCGATCGTGGCGGCCGTGAACGCGCTGCGCGGGGCCTGGGACCATGTATTCACCTCGGGGGGCATCGGTCCGACCCATGACGACATCACCGCCGATGCCGTTGCCGCGGCTTTCGGTGCGCCGATCGGGCAGCGTTCCGATGCGATGGAGATCCTGACCGCACATTACGCCCGCGCCGGGCTGCCGTTCAACGAGGCGCGGCAGCGCATGGCGCGCATCCCCGACGGCGCGGTCCTGATCGACAACCCTGTCAGCGCGGCGCCAGGCTTCACGCTGGGCAACGTCCATGTGATGGCGGGGGTGCCCAACATCTTCCAGGCCATGCTGGCGGGCGTGCTGCCGGGCATCACCGGGGGCGATCCGCTGCTGTCGCAGTCGTTGCGGGTCGGCCGCGGCGAGGGCGAGATCGCCGGTGCCTTCGGGGCCCTCGCGGCGGATTTTCCGGATCTTTCGATGGGCTCCTATCCCTTCGTGCAGAACGGGGCACATGGCACGAACCTGGTGATCCGCGGCACCGACCCGGGCCGCATCGACGCCGCCATGGCGCGGCTTGTCGCGCTGTTCCCGCCGGCATGAGCGACATACCCGACCCGGACGCGCTGTTCCGCGCGCTGGCCGAGACCTGGCCCGCGGCCGCCGAACACCGCGCCGGTGCCTGGCTTCTGCGCGAAGGCGCGGGCGCGGGGTCGCGCGTGTCCTCGGCCCGGCCGCTCGGCCCGGTCGGATCGTCCGACCTGCCGCTGCTTCAGGATGCGGCAGCGCGGCTGGGGCAGTCGCCGCTGGTGCAGGTGCGCGCCGGACAGGACGCATTGGATGCGATGCTGGCGGCGGCGGGCTACGCCCTGCGGGACGAGACGCTGATCATGGCCGCGCCGGTCGGTGCGCTGCCGCCCGCATCCCGGATGACGGCATTCGCGCTCTGGCCGCCGCTCGGCATCCAGCGCGACATCTGGGCCGAATCGGGCATCGGCGCGGCGCGTCAGGCGGTGATGGAGCGCGTGACCGGGCCGAAGGCGGCTCTGCTGGGCCGGCTGTCGGACCGCGCGGCGGGCGTGGGGTTCGTCGCCGTGAGCGAAGGGATCGCCTTTGTCAGCGCCGTGGCGGTGCTGCCGGCCTTTCGCCGGCAAGGGTGTGCCCGCAACATGATGGGGGCCGCGGCGCATTGGGCACAAGCGGCAGGAGCCACCCACCTGGCACTGGCGGTGACCCGCGCAAACGAGGAGGCAGGGGCGCTCTATGCTTCCCTCGGCATGGAAGTTGTGGGAAAGTATCACTATCGCGCCAAATGAGCCCGGAGAGGCCAGAGCAGTTGACAGGCCCGCGTTTCCTTGCCGCCGCCGCGGCGATTCTCTCGTTCGGGCCGGCACCCGGGGCCGCTGCCCTGCCGCTGGAATTTCCAGCACCGGCTCGCGCCACTGCCGCGACCTCCGACGCCCTCGCCAGTCTTGCGCTGCCGGTCGGTCCCTGGGACGGACGCGCCGTGCCGCACCGGCGGGCCGAGGGGAGCCTGCAGCGACAGGCCTGGCGGGTCGATGCACCGGGCCTGCCGACGCTTGCGCTGTTGTCCCCCCTCCGCGATCAGATCGCCGCACAGGGCTTTCGCATCCTCTACGAATGCGACACGCAGATCTGCGGCGGGTTCGACTTCCGTTATGCACTCGACCTTCTGCCCGAACCGCAGATGCATGTGGACCTGGGCGACTTCCGGTTCCTTGCGGCCGAGAAGGGCGATGAGGCGCTGATTCTGATGGTCAGCCGGTCGGCGGCGGCGGGCTTCGTGCAGTTGTCGCGCGTGACACCGGCCGACCCGGCGGCGACGATCCTGGCGGCAAACCCGGCCCCTGTGGCCGAGATCCTGCCGCCGCAGGTCGGCGCAGGGTTGCCGGCAGCCGGGGACGTGGTCACGCTGTCTTCCGCGAATGCGTCTGCCGCGGGGCTGGCCGGGCGGCTGGCGGATGCGGGGGGTGCGGTGCTGGAGGACCTGGTATTTGCCAGTGGTGCCGCTGTGCTGGAGCCCGGCGACTATCCTTCGCTGGCTGCATTGGCCGACTGGCTGCGGGCGGACCCCTCGCGCCGCGTCACGCTGGTGGGGCACACGGATGCTGCCGGCGGGCTCGAGACCAACATCGCCCTGTCGCGGCGGCGGGCGGATTCCGTTCGTGCCAAGCTGATCGGCAACCACGGCGTCGCGGCCCAGCAGGTCCGTGCCGAAGGGGTGGGGTTCCTTGCGCCCCGCGCAAGCAATGAAACCGACGAGGGCCGACAGGCCAATCGCCGGGTCGAGGCGGTGGTGACAGCGCCCTGACGGCGTCGTGGGATCACCAGTTGTCGGGGCCCTTGTCGGCAAATCGCCGCGCGAGGAAGTCGATGAAGGCTCGCACCTTGGGCTGGGTAAACCGGCCCGGAGGATAGACCGCGTAGATCCCGAGGATCTCGACCGGCAACCCGGGGATCGCCTCTTCCACCTGGCCGGCGCGCAGGGCGTCGGCATAGAGGAACGAGGGCAGGTAGGCGATGCCGAGGCCCGAGATCGCGGCCTGCAACAGCGACTGGCCGTCGTTCACGGTCAGCCAGCCCGCCGCCCGAACCTGCCGCCGTTCACCCGACTGCGTGGGGACGCGCCAGACGTTGCCGTTGGCCTGGTTCGAGAAGTGGAGAAGCTTGTGTTCGTTCAGATCGTCCACCTTCATCGGGCGCCCGAAGCGCTGGAAATAGGACGGCGAGGCGATCATGCGGCGTGTCGTTTCCGTCAACTTGCGGGCGCGAAGGCTGGAATCCTCCAGTTCGCCCACGCGGATCGCCATGTCGAAGCCTTCGCTGATCAATTCGACGTAGCGATTGTTCAGCACCATGTTCACGGTGATGTCGGGGTATTCGCGCAGGAAGTCGCCCAGCACCGGTGACAGCAGGCTGACACCGAAATCCGTCGCCACCGAGACCCGCAGCAGGCCCGACGGTGCGGATTGCATGGAGGTCACGAGCGCATCCGCCTCTCCCGCGTCGTTCAGCACGCGGCGCGCCCGGTCGTAGTAGGCCAGCCCGATCTCGGTAGGGCTGACGCGCCGCGTGGTGCGGTTCAGGAGCCGTGCGCCGAGTCGCGCTTCCAGTGCCGAGACGTGCTTGGACACGGCCGACTTGGAGATACCCATCTTCTTGGCCGCGTCGGTGAAGCCGCCTTGGTCCACCACGGTGGCGAAGGCTTCCATCTCGGTCAGTCGGTCCATTGTATACCCCAGGCAGACACTTACGGCAGATAAGGGGGTTCTGATCCCGGAATCGGGCAGGATGACGGCGCTGCCGCGACAAGCAGGCGGTATTTCGGGGAACCGTTCGGGGCAGGGAAACGGACGGATTGTGGCGGGCCGGATGACAAGTGGCGTCATGCGTCCGGCGCGGGTTGCCGACGGTCGCGCGGCGGCTAAGCTGCGGGCCATGCGACTGCTTTGCCTTCTTGTTGCGGCCGTGCTGTCCCTGCCCGCCTCCGGCGCCCGGGCCGAGGTCCGCGCGGTTCTGGCGGGGGTCGGCGCCTATCTCCACCTCGACGCGGATCTGCGTGGGCCGCCCGGCGACGTGGGGCTGATGGCACGGGCACTGGTCGCGCGCGGGGTGGAACCCGCCGCCATCACGGCACTGGTGTCCGGCACGGGGGCAGACCTGCCCGACGGCGTGACGACCGGCTCGGCCACGCGCGAAGCGATCCTGTCGGCGCTGGCGGCGGCGGCGGATGCCGCGGCACCGGGCGACACCGTGCTGTTCTACTTCTCCGGCCACGGCAGCCTTGCTCCCGATCGCGACGGCGACGAAGCGGGGGGAGCGGACCAGATCCTGCTGCCGGCCGACGCCCGCGGCTGGCGCGGCAGCACCGGCGACGTGGAAGGTGCGATCTATGACGACGAGCTTGACGCCTGGGCGCGCGCGGCGCTGGCGCGCGGGGTGCGGGTGATCGGCATTCTCGACGCCTGCCATTCCGGCACCGGGTTCCGGGCCGCGGGCGGTTTCGGAATGCCCCGCGCCGTTGCGCCCGAGGCGCTCGGCATTCCCGAGACCGTGACGGATGACACCCGCGGTGCCCCCCGCCCACCGCCGCCGGGCGACTTCGTCTATCTCTATTCCTCGCAGCCCGACCAGCGGTCGTTCGAATATCCGCTCGACCCGGCGGCGCGGGACGGTGCCTGGCATGGCGGCTTCACCCTGGCGCTGGCCCGCGCACTGGCGGCGCATCCGGCGCTGACCTGGGCACAGGTGCTGCGCATCGCGCGCGACGATCTGGCCGCGGGCCCCCACCGGCAGGACCCGGACGGCGAGGGCCCGCTGCTGGACGCCCCGGTCTTTGGCCGCGCGGCGCCGTCGCTGCGCCTCGCCGTGCAGGGTGGAGAGGTGCAGGCCGGGCTTCTCGACGGGCTCGAAGTCGGCGCCGAGGTTGCGCTCTATGCGTCGCCGCAGGGGGGCGAGGTGCTGGCTGCGGCCCGTGTCGCGACCGCGCAGGCAGGCCGCGCGACGCTCGACCCCGCGCCCCCGCCCGGCGCCGTCTGGGCCGAGGTCGCTGCCCCGGCGCCTCCCCCGCCCCTGCGCATGGCCCCCCCGGTGCGCGCCGATGCGATCGACCATGAGGATTGGGAGGCCGCGCTGGCCGCTGTGCTGACCGGCGGTCTGGCTGTAGCGGCCGCGCCCGGCACGCCGGCCGATCTTGTGCCCATCCTGACCGGGGGCGGGCTGGCGCTGGCGGCGGGGGACGGCGTGCTCGACCCCGGCGGGCCGGGATCCACCCTGCGGATCGTGCCGCGCACGGGCGAGGATGCCTCGGCGGCGCTGGCCCGGGTGGTCGAGACCGCTGCCCACACCCACCGGCTGATGCGGGTGCTGGCCGGGCTGACAGGCCGTTCGCTGACGGGCGGGCAGGTCACCCTGGCGGTGGAACGGCGCCCCGGCCGGATGGTGGGCGCCCGTTGCGATGGCGCCGGCCCCGGCGCCGCCCATGACCCCGCCGCGGGTGTGTCGCCCTGCGACGAACTGTGGCTGAGCCTGTCGAACGGCACCGGCAGTGCGCAGGACGTGACAGTGTTCTACCTCGCGCAGGATTTCACGCTGACGCCGATCTGGCCCGCTGCCCGATTGTCGGCCCGCCTGCCGCCCGGCGGCACCGCCCGCGCCGGTCTGCGGATCGAACCCGGCACCCCGCCTGGCGCCGACGAGGCGATCGTCGTGCTGGCCGTGCC
>DAOLBY010000035.1:17323-25493 GCA_035324325.1 Paracoccaceae bacterium
CCCGCCGATGACCGGCCCGACAGCGCGCCCCTGTCGCGGCTTGCCACGCCCGACCGGCTGCGCGCGGCGCCCTCCGCGGACCCGCTGGCCGCCGCCGTGCAGGCGCTGATGGACGGCGACGAGACGCGCAGCCGCGGCTTTGCCGGACGCCGCCCGGCGCTTGCCATGATCCGCCAGCCGGTGCGGGTGACAGCCGCACCACAGCCCTGATACTGCTTCACCAAAAGCCGCCCGCACGGCCGGCGCGGCCCCATCCGAAAGGCCCCTCGCATGAGAACCCTCGCCACGCTTCTGTTTGCTGCCCTGGCCCTTCCGGCCGCCGCGCAGGCCCCCGTCTTCCCCGAACCCGCCCCGCCCGACCCCGCAGCCGCCTCGCCCTTCGGTTTTGCGCAGTCGGGCGCCAAGGCACGGCGTGCGGCCGAGGCCGAGGCGTCGGGCAGCGGCGCCCGCGTCGTGGGGGGCGCGGTCGCCGAACCCGGCGCCTGGCCCTGGCAGGTGGCGCTGCTGATCGCGGGAGAGCCGGTGGGGCCGGACGCGCAGTTCTGCGGCGGAACGATGCTGCTTGACACCTGGGTGCTCACGGCGGCGCATTGCGTCCACATGCAGGACCCTCAGGGAAACTGGGGTACGCTGGTGCCGCAGGCGCTGTCCGTCCTTGTCGGCACCAACGATCTGGCGCCCGGTCAGGGCGATGCCGTTCCGGTCGCGGGCGTGTTCGTGCATCCGCAATACGCCGGGCCGCCCTACGACCATGACATCGCGCTTCTGCGTCTCGTGCGCACGCCGCAGGCCCGGTATGCCACGATCAAGGTGCCGGATGCGGAGTTCGGTGACTACCTGGAACAGCCGGGCATCGTCACCACCGTCACCGGCTGGGGCCTCACCGAAGGCGGCGGCCGCCCGTCAAGCCTGCGGCAGGCCGACATCCAGATGATGGACCGCAACCGATGCAACGCCGCGTTGCTCGAAGCCAAGGCGAACGAGGCGGTCAAGGGCTTTGCCCATGCCGTCAACGTCTTCGGCGTGCGGGAGGAAGACGCCTACGCGCTGTGGGACCAGCTGATGGCCCGGGTGCCCGAACCGATGACGGGCAACATGCTGTGTTCCGGCACCTTCGAGGGCGGCCGCACCGCCTGTTCGGGCGACAGCGGCGGGCCTCTGGTGGTCGGGCTTCAGGATGGGACCTTCGTTCAGGCCGGCATCGTCAGCTGGGGCCTGTCGGGCGCCGGCGGGCAGGGCTGCGCGGAAACCGCGCCCTTCTCGGCCTATACGCGGGTGGCGAACTACCTGCCCTGGCTGGAAAGCGTGATCTCGGCCAACCCCTGATCGCGCCCGCGCGCTACAGCCGGGCGGCCAGCCGGGCCGCCTGGTCGATGGCGCGCTTGGCGTCCAGTTCGGCCGCCACATCCGCCCCGCCGATCAGGTGATGCGGGATGCCGGCGGCCGTCAGCGCGGCGGAAAGCGTCCGGTTCGGCTCCTGCCCTGCGCAGATCACGACAGTATCGACCGCGAGCAGTTCGGGCGCGCCGCCCGACCGGCGCAGAACGATTCCGTCGGGCCGGATTTCGTCATAGGCGATCCCGCCTTCCATCCGCACCTGCTTCATCGCGAGTGCGGCGCGGTGGATCCAGCCGGTGGTCTTGCCCAGCCCCTTGCCGGGCTTGCCCGGGCTGCGCTGCAACAGATGGACCTCGCGCGCCGGCGGCTCGGGCGCGGGACCATCGGGGGCAAGTCCCCCTGCAACCGTGGCCGGATCGCCCACGCCCCATTCGCGACGCCACAACGCGGGATGCAGCGTCGGGCTCTCGCCCGCATGCACCAGATATTCCGCCACGTCGAACCCGATGCCCCCTGCCCCCACCAGCGCCACCCGCCGCCCCACGGGGGCACCGCGCAGCACGTCGGCATAGCCCGGCGCGTGATCCTCGCCCGGGATGCCGGGCCGCCGCGGGGTGACGCCGGTGGCCACGATCACCTCGTCATGTCCGCCCAGTTCCTCAACCCCGGGCGCGTGGTTCAGCCGCAGATCGACCCCTGTGGCGGCGATCCGCTGGCCGAACCATGCGATCAGGCCGTGGAACTCCTCTTTCCCAGGCACCTGCTTGGCCAGGTTCAGCTGCCCGCCGATCTCGGCCGACGCCTCGAACAGGGTGACCCTGTGCCCCCGTTCCGCTGCGACGATTGCCGCCATCATCCCGCCCGCCCCGGCCCCCACGACCGCGATGCGCTTCGGACCGGGCGTCGGGGGATAGGCAAGTTCGGTCTCGTGGCAGGCCCGCGGGTTCACGAGGCACGAGGTCAGCTTGCCCGAGAAGGTATGGTCCAGGCAGGCCTGGTTGCAGGCGATGCAGGGCGCGATGTCGGCTGCCCGCCCCGCCCTCGCCTTGGCCACGAAGTCGGCGTCGGCCAGAAAGGGTCGCGCCATGCTGACCATGTCGGCCTGCCCCGCGGCCAGGATGCGCTCGGCCACCTCCGGTGTGTTGATGCGGTTCGAGGTGATGACGGGGATGCCGACCTCGGGGCGCAGGCGGGCGGTCAGATGCGTGAAGGCCGCGCGGGGAACCGAGGTGGCAATGGTCGGCACGCGTGCCTCGTGCCAGCCGATCCCGGTATTCAGGATGCTGGCCCCTGCGGCCTCGACGGCCTTGGCCAGCTGCACCACCTCGGCCCAGGTCGAGCCCTCGGGGATCAGGTCGATCAGGCTGATGCGGTAGATCAGGACGAAGTCGGGGCCGACGGCTTCGCGCACGCGGCGCACGATCTCCACCGCCAGCCGCATGCGGTTCTCGTAGGTGCCACCCCATTCGTCGCCGCGCCGGTTGGTGTGGCGCACCAGGAACTGGTTCAGGAAATACCCTTCCGACCCCATCACCTCCACCCCGTCATAGCCGGCCTCGCGGGCGCGGGCGGCGGCGGTGGCGATATCGGCGATCTGCTTCTCGATCCCCGCCTCGTCCAGTTCGCGCGGCGCAAAGGGGCTGATCGGCGACTTGATGGCGGAGGGCGCGACGCAGTCCTTGCCATAGGCATAGCGTCCTGCATGCAGGATCTGCATGGCGATGCGCCCGCCCTCGGCATGGACGGCATCGGTCACGCGGCGGTGGTTGGCGATGTCGGCCGGCGTGAACAGCCCCGCTGCGCCGGGGAAAACGCCGCCCTCGCGGTTCGGCGCCATGCCTCCGGTGACGATCAACGCAACGCCGCCCCGTGCGCGTTCGGCATAAAAGGCCGCAACCCGGCCCCAGTCCCCCGTTTCCTCTAGCCCCGTATGCATGGATCCCATGAGCACCCGGTTGGGCAGCGTCACATGGGGCAGCGACAGCGGCGCGAGAAGATGCGGATAGAGCGTCATGACGGGGCCTCCCTGGCTGGCCGCACTCTGCCCCGGGGCCAGAGGCCTGTCATCCGCAACGCGGCGTCACGGGGGGGCAGAGCAGCGGGCCATCCGCCCCCCTCTGCGACCGTCGCCGCATTCACCTGCCGAGGATCCTTTTCCCGGGATGAAAGGGGCCGCTTTCATCCTGGCACAAATACCCCCCGGGCGGCCGCCATCAGCGGAACACGGTCATGATCTCGGACAGCGGCTTCTTGCGCTTTGCGGCAGCGGGGACGGTCGCATCCTCGGTCGGCCAGCCGACGGGCAGGATCATCACCGCCTTCTCGCTGTCGGGTCGGCCGCACATCGCGGGAAGGAACTTCATCGGGTTCGGCGTGTGTTCCAGACACACGAGTCCCGCGTGGTGCAGCGCCGCAATCAGGAAGCCGGTGGCGATGCCGACGCTTTCGGGGACATAGTAGTTCTTGTAGCGGTGGCCGTCCTCGGTGGAGCCCCACCTCTGGGCGAAGACCACGATCAGCCAGGGCGCATCGGTCAGGTGCGGCTTTTCGGGCCCCGTGCCCACGGGCTCCAGCGCCTTCAGCCATTCGTCGCCCGCGCCCCCGGCGTAGAAGTCGCGTTCCTCCTCCTCGGCGGCTTCGCGGATGCGGGCCTTCATCGCCGGGTCGGCGATGGCGGCGAAGTGCCAGGGCTGATGGTTGGCACCGCTCGGCGCCGTGCCGGCCGCGGCGATGCAGGCGGTGATCACCGCCTCGGGCACCGGCCGGGTGGAATACTGGCGCACCGAATGGCGGCGGCGCATGTAGGCCAGGAACCCCTCGGCCGCGGCCAGCGCCTGATCGTCGGGCAATTGCACGCGGTCGGGAAGGGGAAGGGGCTGATAGCTGACCTCGCCGCGCCGGTACATGCCCCTATCCCCCCCCGATGAACGCCCCCGCCCCGAACACCACAGCACCGCCGATGACAACCTGCAAGGTGGCGCGCAGGAAGGGCGTCTCCATGAACCGCATCTGGATCCAGACGATCGCCCAGAGTTCGACGAAGACGACGGCGATGGCGATGGTCGTGGCGGTCCAGAAGTCGGAGATCAGGTAGGGCAGGGCATGGCCCAGACCGCCGAGCGTGGTCATCACCCCGGCCGAGATGCCGCGCTTGACCGGGCTGCCGCGCCCCGACAGCACGCCGTCGTCGCTGGCGGCCTCGGTAAAGCCCATCGAGATGCCGGCGCCGACGCTGGCCGCGAGCCCCACAAGGAAGGTCGTGTGCGTGTCCTGGGTGGCGAAGGCGGTGGCGAAGATGGGGGCCAGCGTGGACACCGACCCGTCCATCAGCCCCGCAAGCCCCGGCTGCACCCAGGTCAGCAGGAACCGGCGCTTCGCGGTCAGGTCCTCCTCGGTCCGGGCATCCTCGGGCAGGTGTTCGGCGGTCAGGCGTTCGGCGTGGCGTTCGTGCCCCGCTTCGGCCGCGGCCAGATCGCCCAGAAGGCGGCGGGTGGCGGCATCCTGTGTCGCCGCGGCGGCGCGTTCGTAGAAGGCGCGCGCCTCGGCCTCCATCTGCGCGGCCTCGGCCCGGATGCGGTCGATCCCGAGGTTTTCGGTCAGCCAGACGGGGCGGCGGGCATAGGCGCCGGCCACATGTTCGCGCCGGATCAGCGGAATCACCTCGCCGAAGCGGGTGCGATGCAGGTCGATCAGGCGGCGGCGGTGGTTGTCCTCCTCGACCGCCATGCCCTCGAAGACGGCGGCCGAGGCGGGAAACTCGGCCCGCAGCCGTTCGGCATAGGTGCGGTAGATCCGCGCGTCGTCCTCCTCGTTCGAGATGGCAAGCGCGAGCACCTCCTGTTCGGAGAGGTCGCGGAAGCGGCGGCGGCTGGACAGACCGGGGATCATGCGGCGGGCTTTCTGGAATGATTCCAAACTATGCCTGGCACGGCCGAGTGCAAGGGCAAAAAATGAACTTGACAGTTCAAAAAACTATTGACTAAATGAACTACACGGTTCATTTATGGACTCATCTAAACCGATCAGTTCAGATGAGGATCCCATGACAACCCTGCGCCTCGCCCTCGCCGCCTTCGCCCTGTCGGCCATGCCCGCCCTTGCCGGGCAGACGGCCTTCGATCTGCCGCGCCTCGACTTCGGGACCGCCGCCGCCACCTCGACATCGGGTGCTCCGGCGTCCGCCTGCACGGCGCCGGCCTGCCCCGTGGTGAAGTGACCGCGCAGGCCAGACTCGCCCCTGCGCCGCCGCTTGCGCCATCTGAACCGGACAGTCTATGCTGCACCCGGGGAGACGTTCGCATGGGTGCAGCGCCGCAGGCGGCGATCCGCAGGGGTCGCAAGTTCGACCAGGTGCTCGACGGCGCCCGGATCGTCTTCATGCGCGACGGCTACGAGGGCGCCAGCGTCGACGACATTGCGCGCGAGGCCGGCGTCAGCAAGGCGACGCTCTACGCCTATTTCGCCGACAAGCGTGTGCTGTTTCTCGAGGTGGCCAAGGGCGAATGCTGCCGTCAGGCCGACGAGGCCGAGGCGCTGATCACCTGCCAGATGGGGCCGGCCGATGCGCTGCGGGTCGCCGCCCACAAGATGACCGAGTTCTTCTGTTCGGACTTCGGAATGCGCATCTTCCGCATGTGCGTGGCCGAGGCCGACCGCTTTCCCGAACTGGCCCGCGAATTCTACGAAAGCGGACCTGCTCTGGCCAAGGCCAAGCTGGTGGAGTTCATCGTCGAAGGCGTGGCACGCGGTCAACTGGCCTGCAATGACCCCGCATTGGCCGCAGACCAGTTCGCCGAGCTCTGCAAGGCGGACCTGTTCCATCGGATCGTCTTTGGCGTCAACCTGCCGGTGACCGACGCCGACCGCCACCGCGTGATCGAGGGGGCGGTCGCCACCTTCATGGCCCGCTACGGCGCCCGACCCGCGGCCTGACCCCGCAATCCCGGCTTGCCCCGGCCCTGCCCGGGCCTTATCCCTGCGCCCGAGCAATTCCGGGGGAGGGGACAGCCCATGAGCACCAATCAGCGGTTCGACAAGTCGAAACTGCCCAGCCGCCATGTGACCGAGGGGCCGGCCCGCGCCCCCCACCGCAGCTACTTCTACGCCATGGGGATCACCGAGGCCGAGATCCACCAGCCCTGGGTCGGTGTCGCCACCTGCTGGAACGAGGCCGCGCCCTGCAACATCGCGCTGAACCGCCAGGCGCAGGTCGTCAAGCACGGCGTCAAGAAGGGCGGCGGCACGCCCCGCGAATTCACCACCATCACGGTGACCGACGGCATCGCCATGGGGCATGAGGGGATGCGCTCCAGCCTCGCCTCGCGCGACGCCATCGCCGACACGGTGGAACTGACGATGCGCGGGCATTGCTACGACGCGCTCGTGGGCCTTGCGGGCTGCGACAAGTCGCTGCCCGGGATGATGATGGCCATGGTGCGGCTGAACGTGCCCTCGGTGTTCATCTACGGCGGGTCGATCCTTCCCGGCCGCTATCAGGGCCGTGACATCACCGTGCAGGACATGTTCGAGGCCGTGGGCAAGCACCAGGCCGGCGACCTGTCGGATGCGGAACTGGAGATCATGGAGCGGGTGGCCTGCCCCAGCGCGGGGGCCTGCGGCGCGCAATACACCGCCAACACGATGGCCTGCGTGTCCGAAGCCATCGGACTCGCGTTGCTCAACTCCTCGGGTGCCCCCGCGCCCTACGAGAGCCGCGACCAGTTCTGCGAGGCGAGCGGGGTCGCCGTCATGCACCTCATCGAGAAGAACATCCGCGCCCGCGACGTGGTGACGCTCAAGTCGCTGGAGAACGCCGCCCGCGTCGTGGCCTGCACCGGCGGCTCGACCAATGCCGCCCTGCACCTGCCCGCCATCGCCAACGAGGCCGGCATCGACTTCGACCTGTTCGACGTGGCCGACATCATGCGCGACACGCCCTATTTCGTGAACCTGCGGCCGGGCGGGGAGTATGTGGCCAAGGACCTGTACGAGGTCGGCGGCGTGCCGGTGGTGATGAAGGAACTGGCGCGCGCCGGCCTTCTGCACCTCGACTGCCTGACCGCCTCGGGCCGCACCCTCGGCGAGGAACTGGACAAGATCCGCGGCGAACCCGACGGTCGTGTGATCCACCCCGTCGCCACGCCGATCACGAAGACCGGCGGCGTCGTGGGGCTGAAGGGGAACCTGGCGCCCGACGGGGCCATCGTGAAGGTGGCCGGCATGTCCGAGGCGGAACAGGTCTTCACCGGCCCGGCGCGGGTCTTCGACAGCGAGGAAGAGGCCTTCGCCGCCGTCAAGGCACGCGAATACCAGGCGGGCGAGGTCATTGTCATCCGAAACGAAGGCCCCGCCGGCGGCCCGGGAATGCGCGAGATGCTGTCGACCACGGCGGCGCTGTCGGGCCAGGGCGCGGGAAAGAAGGTTGCGCTGATCACAGACGGGCGGTTCTCAGGCGCCACGCGCGGCTTCTGCGTCGGGCATGTCGGGCCGGAGGCGGCACATGGCGGCCCCATCGCCCTGCTGAAGAACGGCGATGTCATCACCATCAACGCGCTCACGGGCGAGCTGTCGGTCGCCCTGTCGGATGCGGAACTTGCCGACCGCAAGGCCGCATGGCCCGGTCCGCGGGCCACGCAATACACGACCGGCGCGGTCTGGAAGTTCGCGCGCCTGTGCGGCGGGGCCCGCTGGGGCGCTGTCACGCATCCCGGCGCGAAGGCCGAGGCGCATGTCTACATGGACCAGTAGGGCGGTTGCCCTGTCACTGGCGCTGGCCGGCTGCGTTGCGGCCGAAGGCGATGGAACGCGGTCGGTGCAGCTTGGCAGCGACGGC
>DAOLBY010000036.1:0-25395 GCA_035324325.1 Paracoccaceae bacterium
GCGCCAAGGCCCTGCCGGGCGAGACGGCACCCGCGCCCGAGGACGAGGCCGCGGCGATGGACCGCGGCGCACGGCTGCACCGGTTGCTCGAACACCTGCCGGTCTGGCCAGAGGCCGACTGGCCCGCCATGGCGCGCGCGCTGCTGCCCGGGGCCGCGGATGCCGGAGACCTGGCCGCCGAGGCCGCGCGCGTGCTGACGGCACCGGACCTCGGCTGGCTGTTTTCACCCGGCACGCAGGCGGAGGTGGCCTTTGCCGTGGACTGGGCCGGAAGGCGACTGGCGGGTACCATCGACCGGCTTGAGATCGGCCCCGACCGCATCCGGGCCGTCGACTTCAAGTCGAACCGGCTGGTGCCGGGACGGCCCGAGGATGTGCCCGAGGGAGTGCTGCGCCAGATGGGCGCCTACGACCACGCGCTGCGCCGCATCTTTCCGGGGCGCGCGGTCGAGGTGGCGCTGGTCTGGACGATCCGCCCCCTGCTGATGCCCCTGCCCGCCGCGCTGGTCGCCGCCGCATTTGCCCGGGCGGGCGACCTTGACCTCGGGGGACCGGATGCCTAGCTTTGCGGCCTGACACATTCCATACCGGAGATATGACATGGGCGCTGCCACCGTCGCCGTCACCGACGCCACCTTCGACCAGGAGGTGCGCCAGTCGGACATCCCCGTGGTCGTGGACTTCTGGGCCGAATGGTGCGGCCCCTGCCGCCAGATCGGCCCGGCGCTCGAGGAACTGGCCACCGAATACGCCGGCCGCGTGAAGATCGTGAAGGTCAACGTGGACGACAACCCCGACAGCCCGGCGGAACTGGGCGTGCGCGGCATCCCGGCGCTGTTCCTGTTCAAGGACGGCAAGGTGGTGTCCAACAAGGTCGGCGCCGCGCCCAAGGCCGCGCTGGCCAACTGGATCGCCTCGGCGGTGTGATCGCGGGCGGCTGGCCGGTCAGACCGGCCAGCCGTGCCGTCGCAGGCGCGCCACGATCTGCGCCTCGGCCTCGGGCGCGCCGCCGTTGATGGCCTGCGCCTTGAAGAACCAACACAGATAGGCCGCATAGGCGGGCTCCGGCCCCAGCGCACGAGCGAATGCCGCCTCGAGCCCGTCGCGCGGAACCGAGCCTGCGATGTGGTGAAAGTCGATCCCCGCAAACAGTACCGCCGGTTTCGCGGCGAAGAACCCCGTCAGCGCGACCGACGAGTTCTGCGTCACCACAAGGTCGCAGGCGGCCAGCAGGTCCCGCGCATCTGCCTGAACCACCGCGAACCGCGGATGCCGGGCGGCGATCGCGCCAAGCGCCGCGCGGTCGGCGGCATCGTAGACCTCTTTCGGATGCAGCGTGGCGCGCACCGGCCCGGGCCAGTGGTCGAGCGTGGCCTCGATCATGGCCAGGGGGCTCATGGACTGGAAGCTGCGGTGGTCGCGCAGGCGGCCCTGAAGCGGGACGAAGGCGAACCCCTCGCGCGTCACGGGGCCATCGCGGAACACCTTGGGCCGCCAGCGCCGCAGGAAGGCCAGCGCCTCCTGATGCGGCACATCGGCCGGGTCGAAGGCGGCCTGCGCCACGTCGAAGCGCCAGCGCTCGTTCGTGGCCTCGATGCGCCAGAAGGGGTAGTGATAGGCCCGGCGCAGGCACAGGATGCGCGGATGCGGCGGCTCCTGCATGTGGAACAGCGTGTAGCCGCCCCGCGCCAGCGCCATCAGGCGCTCGGCCTCGGTGTCGGGGCGGTAGACCAGACGCCACCCCGGCAGCGCGGCGGCGATGCGGTTGAAGATGTTGATCTGCCCTGCCTCGGCGTTCTCGCGCAGAGGCGAATGCAGGTGGATGTGCAAGGTTTTGCCCACGAACCGCCTGCTTGTGCCGCCTCCGTCGAGCCGCCATATATCAGCCCGAACAGGAGTATGCGATGCCCGATGACCGCTTTCCCGGCTGGCACGGAACGACCATCATCGCCGTGCGCCGCGGCGGGCGGGGGGTGGTGGCCGGCGACGGTCAGGTGAGCCTTGGCAACACCGTCATCAAGGGCACGGCGCGCAAGGTGCGGCGCCTGTCGCCCGGCGGCCGGGACGTGGTGGCGGGGGTCGCGGGGTCCACCGCCGATGCCTTCACCCTGCTCGAGCGGCTGGAGAAGAAGCTCGAATCGCTGCCCGGCCAGCTGGCGCGGGCCTGCGTCGAGCTGGCCAAGGACTGGCGCACCGACAAGTTCCTGCGCAACCTCGAGGCCATGCTGATCGTGACCGACGGCCGCGATCTGTTCGTCGTCACGGGCGCGGGCGACGTGCTGGAACCCGAACATGATGTGGCGGCCATCGGATCGGGCGGGAACTTCGCGCTCGCCGCGGCCCGCGGGCTGATGGCCATACCCGACCTCGATGCCGAGGCGGTGGCGCGCCGCGCCATGGCCATCGCCGCCGAGATCTGTGTCTTCACCAACGGCAGCCTGACGGTCGAGGCCATCACCGCATCCTGACCTCGCTTCACCCTGGCCCAAGGTGGCCACGGGGGTGCGGGGGACGTGACACTCCCGCCCTTCCGCCCGGCAAAGGACCCCGAAGATGCAGAGCCTGACCCGCGACGACCTGCGCGCCGCAGTCGCCACCGGAACGCTGACCGAGGCGCAGGCGGCATCCCTGATGGCGCTGGCGCAGGCACGGCTGGACGGCCGCAGCGCGATGACGGCCGAGGACGAGCCGTTCGAGTTCTTCCGCGGGTTTTCCGAGATCTTCATTGCCGTCGGCCTGATCATTCTTCTGTCCGGCGCGGTCAGCCTGATGGCGCTGGTCGGCGCGGGCTCGGGGCTTTTCCTGGTGGCGCCGGTGGGGATGGCGGCACTGTCGTGGTGGATGGCGGGCTACTTCACGCTGCAGCGCAGGATGGTGCTGCCCTCGATCGTGCTCCTCATGGCCTTCGGGATGGGGGTCGGGGGCGTGTTGTCCTGGGTGTTCCTGCAGCGCGACTTCCCCAACCCGGTGGCGCTGGCGCAGTGGGTCTCGCTGTCGGGTGCCGCGGCCATGGCCGTCTGGTACTGGCGGTTCCGGCTGCCGGTGGCGATGTTCTTTCTTGGCCTGTCGCTCCTTGCCGCGCTCTACGTCGCCGCGGCCTCGCCGGCCGAGGTGGTGGCCTTTCTGGAGCGCGGATCGCTTGAAGGGGTGTTCGACCTGCGCAGCCGGTCGAGCTTTGCCGTCGCCACACTGGTCTTCGGCCTGGGTGCCTTTGCCGCGGCGATGTGGTTCGACACGCGCGACCCGCACCGGCTGGGACGGCATTCGGCCACGGGATTCTGGCTGCACCTGCTGGCCGCACCGGCGCTGGTCAACACCGTGGCACTCACGCTCCTGAACCTCGGGGGCACGGTCGGGATGATGTCGGTCGCAGCGGCGCTGACCGGGATCGCGGTTCTTGCGCTGGTGATTGACCGGCGGTCGTTCCTGACCGCGGGCATCATCTATATCGCCATCGTCATCGCCTGGCTGATCCGCGGCGAGGACGGGGGCGACTTCGGCCATCTGGTGGCGATCCTGCTGGCGCTCGGCGCCTTCATCACCGCGCTCGGCACCTTCTGGGTGCAGCTGCGCGCCGGCCTGATGCGCGCCCTGCCCGACTTTCCGGGCAAGCGCCGCCTTCCCCCCTATGACGGGCCAGAGGCCCTGAGGAGCCAGGAGTGACCCGCCCATGACCGACCTCACCCCGCGCGAGATCGTCTCGGAACTCGACCGCTTCATCATCGGACAGGCTGCCGCCAAACGTGCCGTGGCCGTCGCGCTGCGCAACCGCTGGCGGCGGCGGCAACTGCCTGCCGACCTGCGCGACGAGGTCTACCCGAAGAACATCCTGATGATCGGCCCCACCGGCGTCGGCAAGACCGAGATCTCGCGCCGGCTGGCCCGCCTTGCGCGCGCGCCCTTCCTCAAGGTCGAGGCGACGAAGTTCACCGAGGTCGGCTACGTCGGCCGCGACGTGGACAGCATCATCCGCGACCTTGTCGATGCCGCGATGATCGAGACGCGGGCCCGGATGCGCGAGGATGTGCGCGCGCGGGCCGAGGCCGCCGCCGAGGACAGGGTGATCGAGGCCATTGCCGGCACCGATGCCCGCGCCCAGACGCGCGAGATGTTCCGCGCCAAGCTGCGGCGCGGCGAGCTGGACGACACGATGATCGAGGTGACGGTGGCCGAAAGCGCCAACCCCTTCGCCATGCTCGACCCCACGGGCGGGGCCGGGCAGATGGGCGCGATCAACCTGGGCGACATCCTGGGCAAGCTGGGCGGGCGGCAGAACCGCCGGCGCATGACGGTCGCGGAAAGCCACAGGATCCTGGTGAACGAAGAGGCCGACAAGCTTCTCGACGACGAGGCGGTGAAGCAGGCCGCCCTGACCGCGGTGCAGGAGAACGGCATCGTCTTCATCGACGAGATCGACAAGGTCGCTGCCCGGTCCGACCTGCGCGGTGCCGATGTCAGCCGCGAGGGCGTGCAGCGCGACCTGTTGCCGCTGATCGAGGGCACGACCGTTTCGACCAGGCACGGGCCGGTCAGGACCGACCACATCCTGTTCATCGCCTCGGGTGCGTTCCACATCGCCAAACCCTCCGACCTCTTGCCCGAACTGCAGGGGCGGCTGCCGATCCGCGTGGAACTGTCGGCGCTGACCGAGGCCGACTTCGTGCGCATCCTGACCGAGACGGACAATGCCCTGACCCGGCAGTACGCCGCCCTGATGGCGACCGAGGGCGTGGCGGTGGACTTCACCGCCGACGGCATCGCCGCGCTGGCCCGCACCGCGGCCGAGGTCAACGGATCGGTGGAGAACATCGGGGCGCGACGGCTCTATACCGTGCTGGAACGGGTGTTCGAGGATCTGTCCTTCGCCGCCCCCGACCGCGACGGCGACCGCGTGACGGTAGACGCTGCCTATGTCGAGGCGCAGGTGGGCGCACTGGCCCGGGCGGCGGACATCAGCCGTTACGTGCTGTAACCCTCCGCGACCCGGCGTCGTTTGACAGCCGCCGCTGCCTGAAGGAACCTCCGCCCTCGGCCCGGAGGTTCAGTATGTCCCATCCGACAAAGGCGATGCTGCTGGCCTGCGCGCTGGCGGCCTGCGGCCCGCGCGGCGAGATCAGGGTTGCGCCAGAGGCCGCAGCCGTCGGCGAGGTGCAGGATATCTTCGTCGGCACGACGCGCGTGGCCGATCCCGAGACCGGACAGTTCGGCGGCGCGCGCGACCGGACGGGCGTGACCTTTGCGCGCTACGGCGTCTCGGTCCCGCCGAACCGGCGGCCGGGCGACATCGCCTATCCCCGGCCCGGCAGACCGGCCGATCCCGCGCGCCACTTCCTGACCACATCCACCCGCGTCTATGGCTCGGCCCCGGACTTCCGGGCCGAACTTGCCGCCGCAATCCGGGCAGATGCGCCGGGCGCCCGCGAGGTGACGGTCTTTACCCATGGCTTCAACAACACCTTTGCCGAGGGTCTCTACCGCATCGCCCAGATGAGCCACGACCTCGACCTGCCGGGGGTGGAGGTGCACTATTCCTGGCCATCGCTCGGCCAGACGCTGGCCTATGTCCATGACCGCGACAGCGCGATCTTTGCCCGCGACGGGCTGGAGCGGCTGCTCGAGGAGGTTGCCGCCGCCGGGGCGGACCGGATCATGGTGGTCGGCCACTCCATGGGTGCGGCGCTGACCATGGAGGCCCTGCGCCAGATGGCGATCCGGGGAAACCGGCGGGTCCTGTCGCTGCTGTCGGGCGTGGTCCTTCTGTCGCCCGACATCGAGGTGGACGTGTTCTACAGTCAGGCCGCGGCCATGGACCCGCTGCCGCAGCCCTTCTTCGTCTTCACCTCGCGCAAGGACCGGGCACTGGCGCTGTCAGCCCGACTGACCGGGCGGCAGCAGGAGCGGCTGGGCAACATCCGCAACATCGAGCGGATCGGCGACCTGCCGGTGACCGTGGTGGATGTGCAGGCCTTCAACGTGGGTGACGGCCATATGAACGTGGCGCGGTCACCGGCTCTGATCAACATATTGCGGCGCATCGATGAAGTGGACGCAGCCTATGGTGCCGACCGGACCGGACGACCGGGGCTTTTCCCCGGCGTCGTGCTGACCGTGCAGAATGTGACCGAGGTGGTCCTGTCGCCGGTGGCCGGTCTCGGCAGGTAGCGGCGGTCTCAGCGACGCCGCGACAGATAGACGCAGAGCGCCCCGGCCCCGCCGTGGCGGGCATGTGCCTCGGTCACCTGCAGGACCGCCTGCGCCAGCGGCGGCAGGCGCAGCCAGTGCGGCACCTGCCGGCGCAGCGCGCCCGGGCCGTCGGCGCCGCGGCCCTTGCCGGTGATCACGAGCACCAGCCGCAGACCCTGCATCTGCGCGCCGAGGACAAAGCCGATCAGGTCGCCATGCGCCTCGGCCAGCGTCATCCCGTGCAGGTCGATCCGCGCTTCGGGTGCCAGCTTGCCCCGCGTCATCCGGGCGAAGGCGCCGGCGTCCATGCGCAGGGGCGTGACGGGCGACTGGTCGGCGGTGGCCGGGCGGGGGGCGGCGGCGCGGTCGCCCAGGCGGAACGGGGCCAGCGGGGCGGGCACGGCCGGCGTCACGGGCGGAGGCGTGGGCGGCAGCGCGGGCATGGCCGCTTCGGGCGCGGGGGACGGCGGGCCGCGCGGGCGCAATGGTCGGGTGCTGCGCGCCACGGCTGCCCAGGCCTCGAGATCCTCGGGGCCGAGCCCGCGCCGCCGTCCCATGGCTCAGCCCCCGGGAACCAGCGCATGGGCGCGGTCGACGGGCAACAGGAGAACCATCCGCCCACCGTCCTTGACCGTGCCTGCCGCATCGCCCGCCGCATCGCCGGTGCCATAGAAGATGTCGGCCCGCTGTGCGCCCTTGATCGCGCCGCCGGTGTCCTGCGCGACCATCAGCCGGCGCAGGGGCGCGCGACCGTCCTTCTCGATCCAGACCGGGACGCCGAGGGGTACATGCGCAGGGTCTACGGCGAGGCTGCGCAAGGTGGTGATCGACCGGCCCATGGCCCCGATCGGCCCCTTGTCGGGAGGCAGGTCGGCCAGGCGGCGGAAGAACACGAAGGAGGGGTTGGTGTGCAGCAGCGCCGCGCCTTCGGCCGGGTTGCGGCGCACCCAGGCGCGGATCGACTGGGCCGAGACCTGGGCCATGGTGTGGGTGCCGCGGCGCACCATCTCTTGCCCGATCGAGCGGTAAGCATGGCCGTTGCGGCCCGCATAGCCCAGCCGGACCACCCGGCCGTCGGGCAGGCGGATGCGGCCCGAGCCCTGGACCTGCAGGAAATAGGCCTCGACCGGGTCGGACAGCCAGGCGATTTCCAGCCCGCGGCCGCGCAGGGCACCGGCTTCGATCTCGGCGCGGTTGTAGTAGGGGCGGCCTTCGGCGAGTTCCGGCGGGCGGGCGTAGAGCGGCACCCAGAACCGCGGCGTGCGGCTCAGCGAGCCATCGAGTTCGGGCTCGTAGTAGCCGGTGAAGAGGGCGGGCGGCGACCCGACGACCACCGGGCGGAACAGCATCTCGAAGAAGCTGCGCGCGTCGTCTCGGCTTGCGCCTGCGTCGGCGGCGAGGCGGCAGATCGGGCGCCAGTCTGGATCGTCGAGCAGCGAGCAGGTTGCCCGGAAGGCGGTCAGAGCCTCGCGGTGGTCGTCGTCGTGCCAGCCGTCCAGATCGTCGAAGGTCAGCATCTGCGCCGCAGCGGGCGCGGTCATGGCCAGCGCCGCGGCCAGAAGCGCGGCGGCGGCACGCATCACTCCCCGGTCGCCACGAGCAGCCAGTTCGGATCGTCGACGCCCATCTTGCGGGCGAAGGTCCAGACATCACGCTGGCGGCGAATCTCGGTCGGGCTTCCTTCGACCACCTCGCCCATGCGGTTGCGGATCACCGAGGTCAGCTCGCCCGTGAAGCGGACGGTCAGCTGCGCTTCGCGCGTGGTGCGGTCGAAGGTGGCCTCCTGCAGTGTAAGCTCGCGCAGGCCGACGAAATTGGCCTCGACCACCAGCCCCTGTTCCTCGCGCGCATCGACGGCAGCCTGGAACGTCTCGAACACCTCAGGCGACAGAAAGGGCACGACCGGGGTGAGATCGCCCTTTTCATAGGCCATCAGGATCATCTCGTAGGCGCCACGGGCGCCCGACAGGAAGGTGGTCACGGAAAACCCGGGCTCGGCCATCTTCATCGCGGCCAGCGCCTTGGCGGCGGGGCTGCCGTCGGGAACGTGGTCGGTGATTTCGCTGTCGGGTCCGCCGTCGATCACCTCGAGATCGCGCCGGCCGAGGCGCGGCCGCGCCTCGTCGGTCGGCAGCGGCGGCTTCTCGACCCCCTCGCGGGTGCCGAGCACGCTCTTCAGCTTGAGGATCAGGAAGACGGCGATCCCCGCCAGGACAAGGAGCTGGATCAGGCTGGAGTTCATGCGGGCCCTCGATGATGCCGCGGCAGCGGTTGGAGGGCCGCGGTCACGGCCTTATGTAGGAGAGGGGCGGGCCCGAGTCCACCGCCCGGGAGGTCGTGACAGGGCACATGGCGCTGATTGTCGCATTCATCTTCGTGCCGCTCGCCGAAATCGCGCTGTTCGTCACACTCGGCGGATGGCTCGGCCTCTGGCCGACACTGGCCTGGGTGGTGCTGTCGGCCGTGATCGGCCTGGCCGTCCTGCGCGTCCGTGGCATCGCGACGCTGCGCACGGCCGGCAGTGCCCCCGGGGACGCGGGGGCCGCACTGGCCGACGGCGTGCTGGCCGTTCTGGGTGGGGCCTTGCTGATGGCGCCCGGGTTTCTGACCGACGCGGTCGGCCTTCTCTTGTTGATCCCTCCGCTGCGCCGCCTGCTCGTCGCCCGAATGGGCGCGCGGATCGTGATGGCGAACGGCACCTGGCCGCGCCACGCGACACGGGAGGATGTCATAGATGGCGATTGGGAGGTCGCGGAACGCCCGACGCCGCAGCCCGGGCAGGACCGGATCGGCCGGCATTGAGCGCCCCGGGGCGACCTGCTAGAGAGGCGCCGCAATTGCGTGGCAGGGAGCGACGGACATGACCGAGGCCAACGGAGCAGGGGCGCCGGCACAGGCGCCGCAGGTGCGGATGCAGGTTCTGGGCCAGTACATGCGCGACCTGTCCTTCGAGAATGGCGTGGCGCAGCGCGGCCTGACCACGAGCGAGGTGACGCCCGACACGCAGGTGTCGGTGGCGCTGGATGCGCGCAAGCGGCAGCCCGACCACCAGTTCGAGATCACGATGAAGTTCAAGGTGACCTCGAAGAACAAGGCGACCGACGAGACGCTGTTCCTGATCGAGCTCGACTATGGCGGGATCTTCCACATCGAGGGGGTGCCGGACGACCAGATGCACCCGTTCCTGCTGATCGAATGCCCGCGGCTGCTGTTTCCCTATGTCCGGCGGATCATTTCGGACGTGACGCGCGACGGCGGTTTCCCGGCGCTGAACATCGACCAGGTGGATTTCCTCCAGCTGTACCGGAGCGAGCTGCAGCGCCGGATGGAGGCGCAAAAGGCCACGCAGCCGCAGGCCTGAGACCGTTCAGGACCGCTGCGCCCAGATCGCGGCGGGCCCCAGGCGGGCAACGAAGGCGTCGTGCGCCGCCGCCTCGGCCTCGGTCAGTCGCGGCGGCAGGGGCGTTGGCCGCGGTCGGGCAATTGTGCCCGAATTCGCGGCCGCGCCGGGCTGGCGCGTCCGTTCCGATGGCGGGGCGGCAGGTGCCAGCACGAGGTCGGGCTGCCGGCCGCCGATCAGTTCCAGATAGACCTCGGCCAGGATCTCGCTGTCCAGAAGCGCGCCGTGCCGGGTCCGCGCCGAATTGTCGATACCGAAGCGGCGGCAGAGCGCGTCGAGGCTGGCCTGCGCGCCGGGAAACCGCTGCCGCGCGATCGTCAGCGTATCGACCGACCGGGCGTCGGGCAGGACAGGCAGGCCCGCACCGGACAATTCGGCGTTCAGGAACCGCATGTCGAAAGCGGCATTGTGGATGACCAGCCGCGCCTCGCCGATAAAGGCAAGGAAGTCGGCGGCGACGGCCGCAAAGCGCGGCTTGTCGCGCAGGAAGTCGTCGGACAGGCCGTGCACGGCGTAGGCCTCGGCCGGCATGGGACGGCCGGGGTTCAGGTAGGCATGGAACGTGCGGCCGGTCGGGACGTGGTTGACCAGTTCGACTGCGCCGATCTCGACGACGCGATGGCCTTCGGCCGGGTCGAGGCCGGTGGTTTCGGTGTCGAGGACGATCTCACGCATCTGGCACCAGGTAGCGGATGAGGGCGGCGACATAGGCCTGTGCCGTCGCCATGTCGAGCGTTTCGAGGATGTGGGTCGCGCGCGCGCGCTTGTCGCGGTCGGGCATCTGGCGGGAGAGGAGCATGGCGAAGGTCTCGTCGGTCATGCCGGGACGGGAAAGGACGCGGGCGCGCTGGACTGCGGGCGGTGCGGTGACGAGAAGGCTGGCGTCGAATCCGCGCTCGCCGCCGGTCTCGAACAGGAGGGGGATGTCGCAGAGGGTCAGGGGCGCCGGGGCTCTGGCCGCAAGGAACGCCTCGCGGTCCGCCGCGACGAGGGGGTGGACGATGGATTCCAGCGCAGCCAGTGCGGCCGGGTCGGCCACGAGCGGGCGCAGCGCGGCGCGGTCCACGCCGTCGTCGCGGATGGCCAGGGGAAAGCGGGCCGCAACGGGTGCCACGGCGGCCCCGCCCTTCGCGTAGAGGCGATGAACCGCGGCATCGGCATCCCAGACCGGAACGCCATGGCCGGCGAACAGGGCCGCCACGGTGGACTTCCCCATCCCGATCGAGCCGGTCAGCGCCAGGCGGATCATGCCGACAACACGGCGTCGCGCGTCGCCTCGTCCACGTCGGGCCGTCGTCCGAACCAGCGTTCGAAGCCCGGCGCGGCCTGGTGCAAGAGCATCCCGAGCCCGTCGACGGTATGGCACCCGCGGGCCGCCGCCTCATCGAGGAAGGCCGTGCGCAGCGGCGTATAGACAAGATCAGTCGCCACGGCGCGGCGGTCGAGCGCGTCGAGCGGCACGCGGAAGTCGGGCTTTCCGGCCATGCCGAGCGAGGTTGTGTTCACGACGAGGCCGGCATCCTCGAGCATGTTGCCGGCCTGCGTCCAGTCCACCACCGTGACGCGGGCACCGAAGGCGTCCCGCAGCGCCTCTGCCCGGGCGCGGGTCCGGTTGGCGATGCGGAGTTCGGGCACGCCGACCTCGAGCAACGCGGCGACGACAGCCCGGGCGGCACCACCGGCGCCCAGAACAGCGGCAGGGGCGGCAGGGGCGGACCAGTCCGGCGCGTGCTGGCGAAGGTTCGCGATGAAGCCGGCGCCGTCGGTGTTGTCGGCGTGGATGCGTCCGTCCTTGCGGAAGATCAGCGTATTGGCAGCGCCGATCAGGGCAGCGCGGTCGGTCACGATATCGGCCAGCGCCAGCGCCTGTTCCTTGTGGGGAATGGTCACATTGGCGCCGACAAAGCCCATGCGGGGCATCAGGCGCAGGGCCTGGGGAAGGTCGGCCGCGCCGATGTCGAGCGGGACATAATGGCCGCGCAAGCCGTAGCGGCGTAGCCAGAACCCGTGCAGTGCCGGCGAGCGGCTGTGTGCGACGGGCGAGCCGATGACTCCTGCCAAGGGAATGCGCGGATGGTCGGTCATGTCGCGATGAACCCCCGCTGACCGAGATACCCGAGCAACGGAAGCAGCGGAAGGCCGAGGATGGTGAACCAGTCACCCTCGATGGCCGAGAACAGGCGCACGCCCTCGGCCTCGACAAGATAGCCGCCGGCGGAATGACGCAGGTCGTCCCAGTTTCGCGTGAGGTAGCCATCGAGCCAGTCGTCGGAAAAGTCGCGCATCGTCAGCCGCGCCTCGCCGATGTGGCGCCACTGGGGCTGGCCATCATGGTAAAGGACGATGGCGGAGAGGAGGCGGTGGCTGCGGCCACGCAGCGCAGTCAGCTGGCGGCGCGCCTCGTCCCGCGTCGGCGCCTTGCCCCAGGCGCGGCGGTCGACCTCGAGCACCTGGTCGCAGCCGATGACGACGGCGCCCGGGGTGCGTTCGGCGATCTTGCGCGCCTTCATCTCCTGGATCGCATGCAGCACGGCAAAGTCGGAGGGCGGGCCCCAAGCGCGGAGCGCACCGTTTCCTCGTCGATCCGGGGCGATTGGGCAGTCACCGGAAGGCCCGCCGCGCGCAGGATGCGCAGCCGAGTTTCCGAGGAAGAGGCGAGGACGATCGGCGGAGCCATCGGGGACGGGGCTGGGGACAAGGTGTGGAGAAGGTGGGGGCAAGCGCGGCAGGCCGCGACAGGTGGCCGGGCGGTGCACGGGTTGTCAAGCATGCCGGGTGGCCCGGCGGCAGGCCATCCCGGGGTGGAAAGCATGCCGCCGGGGCTGTGGGCAGATTTCCAGAAGGCATGATGACGCCACGGCCGAATCGTGAACAGACGTTTGGTCACCGCCGTCAAAAGCGTTTCTGACCAGAGGCTTGAAAGCCTGTTCCGGCGGCTTGTTGTGGAATTGATGGTGGCCGGGCACGATCCGGGGTTGTGGAGAAGGCTGGGGATGCGCCCGGGCATCCACATCTCCACAGGGCCAACAACCACTCCATTCTCTTTTCCATTCCTGAATTGTAAGTGGGGGTCGGAGGACGCGATGATCGATTTTCTGACTGTGGCCTATCCCTGGATCAAGGCGCTGCATGTGATGGCGGTGATCGCCTGGATGGCAGGGCTATTCTACCTGCCGCGGTTGTTCGTGTATCACGTCGAGGGGCTGGGCAAGGCCGGGGTGGTGTCGGGAAGCGACATGGATCTGCTGTTCCGGCAACAGGAGCGGCTGCTGCTTCGGGCGATCATGAACCCGGCAATGGCGGTGGCCTGGATTGCCGGACTGTGTCTGGCGGCGACGCCGGGCGTCGTGGACTGGGGCAGCGCCTGGGCCTGGGTGAAGGCCGGCGGCGTGCTGGGAATGACCTGGTTCCACCACTGGCTGGGGCTGCGGCGAAAGGACCTGCTGGCCGGAAGCAACCGGATCAGCGGTCGCGGCTACAGGCTGATGAACGAGGTGCCAACGGTCCTCATGGTGGTGATCGTGCTGGCCGTGATCGTCCGGTTCTGATTCACGCTACGCGCCCGCCGGCTTGACTCCGCGCGGCGCGCGGCTTAGGCGGCGGATGCAGGGCCGTCCGGCCCGGAGCAATTCCCATTCATGACAGGCGAGCGGTGCCCGGAGGGCAGTCGCCGGGAGCGGTTTCGATGATCGAGGACTTGGTGCAGCGGTTGAACCTGTCGGAGCTGAAGGCCAAGACGCCGGCCGACCTCCTGGCGATGGCCGAGGAATGGGAGATCGAGAACGCGCCGAGCATGCGCAAGGGTGAGATGATGTTCTCGCTGCTGAAGGAACATGCCGAGGAAGGCTGGGAGATCGGCGGCGACGGTGTGCTGGAGCTGCTGCAGGACGGGTTCGGGTTCCTGCGATCGAAGGAAGCGAACTATCTGCCCGGCCCGGACGACATCTACGTGAGCCCCGAGATCCTGCGGCAGTTCAGCCTGCGCACGGGCGACACGGTCGAAGGCGTGATTGCCGCGCCGCGAGACAACGAGCGCTATTTCAGCCTGACCAAGGTGACACGGATCAACTTCGACGATCCCGAGCGGGCGCGCCACAAGGTGCATTTCGACAACCTCACACCGCTTTACCCGGATGAGCGGCTGAAGATGGAAATCGACGATCCGACGATCAAGGACCGATCGGCACGGATCATCGACCTGGTAGCGCCGATCGGGAAGGGGCAGCGGGCGCTGATCGTGGCGCCGCCACGGACAGGCAAGACGGTGCTGCTGCAGAACATCGCGCATTCGGTCGCGACCAACCACCCCGAGTGCTACCTGATCGTCCTCCTGATCGACGAGCGTCCCGAGGAAGTGACCGACATGCAGCGGTCCGTGAAGGGCGAGGTGGTGTCCTCGACCTTCGACGAACCGGCGACTCGGCATGTGGCCGTGGCCGAGATGGTGATCGAGAAGGCCAAACGGCTGGTGGAGCACAAGCGAGATGTTGTGATCCTTTTGGACTCCATCACAAGACTTGGTAGAGCCTTCAATACTGTTGTGCCGTCCAGCGGCAAGGTGCTGACAGGCGGTGTGGATGCCAATGCCCTGCAGCGGCCCAAGCGGTTCTTCGGTGCGGCGCGCAACATCGAGGAAGGCGGCAGTCTAACCATCATCGCAACGGCGCTGATCGACACGGGCAGCCGCATGGACGAGGTCATCTTCGAGGAGTTCAAGGGTACCGGGAACAGCGAGATCGTGCTGGACCGCAAGGTGGCCGACAAGCGCGTGTTCCCGGCGATGGACATCCTGAAGTCCGGTACGCGCAAGGAGGAGCTTCTGGTCGAGCGATCCGATCTGCAGAAGACCTACGTTCTCCGGCGGATCCTGAACCCGATGGGCACGACCGATGCCATCGAGTTCCTGATTTCCAAGCTCAGGCAGACCAAGACGAACGGCGAGTTCTTCGATTCGATGAATTCCTGAGGCGGGGGTTCGGCGGCAGATGGATACGATCTTCGCGCTGGCCACCGCGCGGGGCCGGTCCGGTGTGGCGGTTGTTCGGGTGTCGGGGCCCGGGGCCGCCAGGGCCGCGGCAGTGCTGGCGCCGCCCGTGGTGGAGCCGCGGCGCGCCTGCTTGCGCCGGATTGTCGCGGACGGGGTGGTGCTGGATGAGGCGGTGGTGTTGCGGTTCGCCGCGGGCGCGAGCTTTACCGGCGAGGATGTCGTGGAGTTCCAGACGCATGGCAGCCCGGCGGTTGCGGCGGCACTGCTTCGCACGCTGGCAGGAATGCCAGGGATGAGGCCGGCGGAGCCGGGCGAGTTCACCCGACGGGCCCTGGAGAACGGTCGGATGGACCTCTCGCAGGTCGAGGGCCTTTCGGATCTGCTGGAAGCCGAGACGGAGATGCAGCGCCGGCAGGCGATGAGGCTGTACACCGGCGAACTTGCCGCAGTCGTAGCCCGATGGCGGGCGTGGTTGCTGGAGGCCGAAGCTCTGGTTGCAGCGGCTATCGATTTTGCGGACGAGGATCTGCCCCTGGATGCGGACGGGCCGCTTCGCAGGATCGTAGCCGGTCTCGATGGCGAACTCCGGCGAGAGCTGGCATCGATGGGCCGGGCGGAGCGGATCCGCGATGGGTTCGAGGTGGCGATCCTCGGGCGCCCGAATGTGGGAAAGTCCACACTTCTGAACGCGCTTGCGCGGCGGGAAGTTGCGATCACCTCGGAAGTGGCGGGAACCACGCGGGATGTCATCGAGGTTCGGCTGGATCTTGGCGGCATTCCCGTGACGATGCTGGACATGGCGGGGTTGCGCGGAACGGAGGATCCGGTGGAGCGCATCGGGGTGGCGCGGGCGCTGACGCGGGCCGAGGCCGCCGATCTGCGGGTCGTTCTGGTCGATGATGCCGGCTGGCCTGAAGGTCTGCCGATGCGCAGTGACGACATCGTGTTGCGAGCGAAGGCCGATGTGATCGACGGGACCGGGCGCGCGGGTGTGTCGGGGCGGACGGGGGCAGGCGTTCCAGCGCTGCTGGCAGAGATCGAGCAAAGGCTGGCAAGGCTGGTGGGTGGGGCGGGCCTCATGGGCCGTGCGCGTCACCGGCACGCACTGGAAGGGGCCGTAGGGTCTTTGGAATCGGCTCGGGATGCGCTAGACCTCTGGTCGGAACGGCCCGAGATTGCAGGGGAGCACCTGCGCGGGGTACGGCGTTCACTGGAGAGTCTGGTCGGCCGCTACGATGCCGATCAGGTTCTGGGCGAAGTCTTTGCCCGGTTCTGTATCGGCAAGTAACGCGGGCTTGCGGGAGTGTTTCACGTGAAACAGCACGATGTGATAGTGATCGGCGGCGGTCACGCCGGATGCGAGGCAGCCGCGGCTGCGGCGCGGATGGGCGCGCGAGTCGCGCTGGTCACCCTGAAGACGGCGGGGCTGGGTGTCATGTCGTGCAATCCGGCCATTGGCGGGCTTGGAAAGGGCCACCTTGTGCGCGAGATCGACGCGCTTGGCGGGTTGATGGGGGATGCTGCCGACCGCGCCGGGATCCAGTTTCGCCTGCTCAACCGAAGCAAGGGGCCGGCGGTGCAGGGCCCCCGGGCGCAGACCGACCGCGCGCTTTTTCGGGCGGCGATCCAGGCGGCGCTGGCGTCTTGCGAGGGACTGGACATCGTGGAAGGCGAGGTCGTCGACCTGCTGGAGGATGGACCGCGCGTGAGGGGTGTTCGGCTTGGAGACGGCACGGAACTGGCAGCGCGGGCGGTTGTCCTGACGGCCGGAACGTTCCTGAACGGCGTAATCCATGTGGGTGACACGCGCCGGCCGGGTGGCCGGATTGGCGACCCGCCGTCGCTGCGTCTGGCTGACCGTCTGCTCGCGCTGGACCTGCCGCGCGGAAGGCTCAAGACCGGGACGCCACCGCGACTGGACGGACGGACGATCGACTGGGATTCCGTTGAAATGCAACCGGGCGACGAAACGCCGGTGATGTTCTCGTTCCTGAACAAGGGTCCGTTCGTGCGGCAGGTGTCCTGCGGGATCACCTCCACCAACGAACGGACACACGATATCGTGCGTGCCAATCTGGGCCAGTCGGCGATGTATGGCGGCCAGATCGAGGGAGTCGGTCCGCGCTATTGTCCTTCGATCGAAGACAAGGTGACGCGCTTTGCCGAGAAGACGGGTCACCAGGTCTTTCTGGAGCCGGAAGGACTGGATGATGCGACGGTCTATCCCAACGGCATTTCGACCTCGCTTCCCGCGGCGGTGCAGGAGGACTATGTCCGTACGATCAGGGGTCTCGAGGCGGCCCGAATCATCCAGCCAGGCTATGCGATCGAGTACGACTACTTCGATCCCAGGGGCCTGAGTCC
This sequence comes from Paracoccaceae bacterium, assembly GCA_035324325.1. Lineage (GTDB taxonomy): Bacteria > Pseudomonadota > Alphaproteobacteria > Rhodobacterales > Rhodobacteraceae > DAOLBY01. The sequence continues at coordinate 16,935 of DAOLBY010000036.1, forward strand.
CACCCTGGAAACCCCGCGGTTGGAAGGCTTGTTCCTGGCCGGGCAGATCAACGGGACGACGGGATACGAGGAGGCCGCAGCGCAGGGGCTGATGGCCGGCCTGAATGCTGCGGCTCAGGTGCAGGACCGCGCGCCCGTGATCCTCAGCCGGTCCGAAAGCTACATCGGCGTGATGATCGACGACCTTTCGATGCGGGGCGTGACCGAACCCTATCGCATGTTCACCTCGCGGGCGGAGTATCGCCTTGCCCTGCGGGCTGACAATGCGGATCAGCGCCTCACGCCTCTGGGGCGGGCACTCGGCTGCATTGACGCGCGCCGAGCCGACGCGTTCAGCGCCAAGGCGAAGGGAGTTGCAGCGTTGCGACAGAGGCTCGGGGCGGTCCGGTTCAGCCCGCACGAACTCAACCGCCTGGGGCTGTCCGTGTCGAGCGACGGCACACGGCGGACGGCTTTCGAGGTGCTTGCCTTCCCGGACGTGACGGCCGAGGTCGTGGTGGGGCTCATGCACGGGATCGGCCCGTTCGACCCGGAGCATCTCGAGCAGGTGCGGCGCGATGCCGTCTATGCGCAGTACGAGCCGCGGATGCGCGACGAGATCGCCAGACTGCGGCGCGACGAGGCGACACCGATCCCGCCTGACCTCGACCTAACCTCGCTTCCTGGTCTGTCGAGGGAGCTTTCGACGAAGCTGCAGACGCACCGGCCGCGGACCCTGGCCCAGGCGGCGGCCATCGAGGGAATGACACCGGCCGCATTGGCGGTGCTTCTCGCCTCCGCCAGGCGCGCGGGCCGGGACGACGCCGCATGATGCCCGACCTTGCCCTTCTGTCCGGTGTTGCGGTCCCGCCGTCATGCCTGGATCCGCTGATGCGGCTCGCTGCGCTTGTCGAGCGTTGGAACCCGACGGTCAATCTGGTGGCGAAATCGACAGTTGCAGACATCTGGCAACGGCACATCCTTGATTCGGCCCAGATCCTGCCGGCAGCGCCGCGGGATGCAGCGCATTGGGTCGACCTTGGAACAGGCGGCGGCTTTCCCGGGCTCGTTGTCGCAATCATTGCCGCGAAGACCCGGCCGAAGATGCGCGTGACCCTTGTGGAGTCGGACGGTCGCAAGGCGGCATTCCTGTCCGAGGCTGTGCGCGAAGCCGGGATCCGGGTAGACATACGTGCTGAGCGCGCCGAGAAGGTGGCGCCGCTGGCGGCAGATGTCGTCTCGGCCCGGGCGCTTGCCCCGCTCGAGGCACTGCTGCCCCTTGTTGAACGGCATGTCGCCCCTGACGGGGTCGCCCTTCTGCTCAAGGGCGCTGGCCACGCCTCCGAGTGCGATCAGGCTAAGGTCGCCGGATGGCGGTTTTCGGTCACCGCCGCCCCAAGCAGGACAGATCCGGCCGCCGCCTTGCTGATCCTGAAGGACATCCGCCATGACTGAAGGTGGCCGGACCCACCCGGCGCATGTCTTTGCCGTGGCGAACCAGAAAGGCGGCGTCGGAAAGACGACGACCGCAATCAATCTTTCAGCCGCCCTCGCTGAACGGGGAGCGCGCGTCCTCCTCGTTGACTTCGATCCACAGGGAAACGCCTCGACCGGCCTGGGGATCGCGGCTGACCGACGCCAGAAGACGAGTTTCGATCTTCTGATGGAGGATGCGCGGCTGGGAGATGTCGCGCAACCGACGGAAACACGCAATCTATGGATCGTTCCAGCCAATGGCGATCTGTCATCGGCGGATGTCCAGCTCGTCGCGCATGAGAAGCGGAGTTTTCTTCTGCGCGATGCCCTGCGCCACCCGGCGGTTGCGGCTGCGGGCTACGATGCCATCCTGATCGACTGCCCCCCCTCGTTGAACCTGCTGACGGTCAATGCGCTGGTGGCTGCGGACTCGGTCATCGTGCCGCTGCAGACCGAATTCTACGCGCTGGAGGGTCTGTCGCAGATCATGTTGACGATCCGCGAAGTGCGGCAGACGGCCAATCCCTCGCTGCGAATCGAAGGGGTCGTCCTGACCATGGTCGATGCGCGGAACAACCTCTCTGCCCAGGTGGCGACCGATGCGCGGGCAACGCTCGGTGATCTGGTCTTCGGATCGGTCGTCCCGCGGAATGTCCGTCTGTCCGAAGCACCGTCCTTCGCGCTGCCGGTGCTTGCCTATGATACAGCGTCGCGCGGCGCCGAGGCCTATCGCGCGCTGGCAGCCGAGATCGCGCTGCGCCATGGCTTGTGGCAATCCCAGGAGGTGAAGGCATGACGCAGGATCGCAGATCGTCCGAACGGCGCGGCCTGGGGCGCGGTCTCTCGGCGCTGATGGCGGATGTTGGGCTGGCACCGCAGGTCCCGGAGAATGCGCCTGAACCGGTCGGCCTGCGGGCCGAACTGCGTATCGCGACCGACCGGATCGCACCCAATCCGAACCAGCCGCGGCGGCGCTTTGCAGAAGAGGCGCTGGCAGAGCTCGCAGAATCGATCCGCCGGCGGGGCGTGCTTCAACCCATCATCGTGCGCCCGCGCCCCGACGGCGGTTACGAGATCGTGGCGGGTGAGCGGCGCTGGCGCGCAGCCCAGATGGCACAGCAGCACGACGTACCGGTGATCGTCCGCGAGCTCGACGACGCTGCAACGCTCGAGGTTGCCATCATCGAGAACGTCCAGCGCGCCGATCTCAATGCCATCGAGGAGGCCGAGGGATATGCACAGCTGATCGAGCGCTTCGGCCACACGCAGGAACAGGTTGCCGACGCATTATCGCGCAGCCGTAGCCATGTTGCCAACCTTCTGCGCCTCCTGAAGTTGCCCGAGGTCGTGCAGGCGCATGTCCGGGAAGGCAGGTTGACAGCCGGACATGCTCGCGCGCTCGTGACGATGAAGAGCCCGCGCAGCGCGGCCGAAGAGATCATCAGCAAGGGCCTGTCCGTCCGCCAGGCGGAAGCGATGGCGCGGGATGAGGCCAGCGGCATCATGCTGAGGCCCCGTCGCGCCGGCGATACGGGGCGCCGGCCCCCCGAGAAAGACGCCGATACCCGGGCGATCGAGGCCGACCTGGCCGCCAACCTCGGGATGGGCGTGTCCATTCATCACGAACCAGGCGGTTCGCGCGGGCGGCTCACGATCACCTACAACACACTCGAAGAACTCGACGACCTGTGCCGCGCCCTGTCGGGCATGCAGCGCGGCGAACATTTCTGAGGCAGCGGACATGATCCCGTCGTCACCCGATCCAGGCGGCGTCGAGATGCCTTATGACGGCATCGAGCAACGCGAATCCGCGCTGCGTCGGCCGGAGATGCGGGCTTGCACCGGATGTCGCGTGGAGCATTCCCCAATCCACCAGATCGTCAACCGGCTGCCGGTCCACCGGTCGTCCCAGGACCGTCTCGAAGCGCGCAAGCGGGATTCCCTCGCGCAGGCGGAGACCCGACAGCAGATACTCGCGAGCCTGATCCTGTGCCGTCAGCACTGTCCTGAGACTCTCTCCGGATCCGGCAGTTGCCCCTGACAGCCATTCGGAGGGCAAGGACGGCGTCTCGGTCGCCAGTCGCTTTCCACCGTTTGTCAAGCGGCCATGCGCACCCGGGCCAAGTCCGATCCAGTCCCCGGCCGTCCAGTAGATCAGGTTGTGGCGACATTCGGCGCCAGGAACTGCATGGTTTGACACCTCGTAGGCCGGCAATCCGGCCGAACTGCAGAGCTCCTGGGTGATCTCGTACATTTCAGCCGCACGCTCTTCGTCGGGCATTCCCCGCAGCCCGCCGGCAGCCTGGCGCGCCGCAAAGGCTGTGCCGGGCTCGATGGTCAACTGATACAGCGACAGGTGCGTCGTGCCGATGCCGAGCGTCCGGCGCAATTCGGCAGACCACTCCTCCGGTCGCTGCGACTGGCGCGCGTAAATGAGGTCAAGGCTGACCCGCTCGAACAACGCCATCGCGAGGTCGACGGCGGCGAGAGCCTCGCGCACATTGTGCCGCCGGCCCAGGGCCTGGAGGTCCGCGTCGCGCAGCGCCTGCACGCCGACCGACATGCGGTTGACACCCGCCGCACGGTAGCCGGCAAACCGGGATGCATCGGCGGAGCCCGGGTTCGCCTCCATCGTGATCTCGATCCCGTTCGAGAAACCCCAGGCCTGTCGAGCCGCACCGATGACCTCATCGACGACTGCCGGGTCCATCAGCGACGGCGTTCCGCCGCCGAAGAAGATCGAATCGAGCCTGCGTCCCGGTGCTTCGCCGGCCAGCCGGCCGATTTCGCGGCGATAGGCCTTCGCCCAGACGGCTGGATCTGCCACGCCCCCGACATGGCTGTTGAAATCGCAGTACGGACACTTCGACTCGCAGAATGGCCAATGGACATAGAGCCCGAATCGTCGATTTTCCCCCGGAACCGGACCTCGGTGTTTCACGTGAAACAGGCCGCAAGGACTTGGCGCAGGGCCGCGGCACGGTGGCTGATCCGGTTCTTCACCCAGCGATCCATCTCGCCGAAGGTCTGCGCAAACCCGTCGGGCAAGAAGATTGGATCATACCCATGCCCCTGGTCGCCGCGCGCAGGCCAGACCATCCGCCCAGCCACCGCCCCCGCAAAGACCTCGTCATGGCCGTCGGGCCAGGCAATCACCAAAGTGCAGACGAAACGCGCCCGTCGCGGCTCGGGGATCGCCGCCCTGTCCAGGGCCGCCTGGGTTCGCGCCATGGCCCGGACAAAGTCGCGTCCGCCCGCCCCTTCCGCCCAGTCCGCAGTCCGCACTCCCGGCGCACCCCCCAACCCGTCGACACAGAGTCCCGAATCGTCGGCCATGGCCGGCAGCCCGGTCGCCTGCGCCGCGGCATGGGCCTTGATCCGGGCATTGCCGACAAAGCTCTCGGAAGTCTCCTCCGGTTCGGCGAGCCCGAGGTCCCCGGCCACAAGAAGTTCGACGTCCCTTCCTCGCAGCAGATCCGCCAGTTCCTCCAGCTTGCCCCGGTTGTGCGTGGCCACCACCAGCCGCCCGCCGGCAAAACGCCTCATCGCGCCACCAGCGAGAGGGACTGCGCCGCGGCCAGTGCTCGAACGCCGGTCTCCGCCAGCGCCAGCATCGCCTCCATCTCGGGGCGCGAAAACACGGCACCCTCGGCGGTCATCTGAATTTCCACAAGGGCACCCTCGGCCGTCATCACGAAGTTTCCGTCCACGCCCGCCTCCGAATCCTCCGCATAGTCGAGATCCAGCACCGGAACGCCGGCGTAGATTCCGCAGGATACGGCCGCCACGTCCCGCAGCACCGGATCGGCCGTGATCGTCCCGGCCGCCCGCAGCCGGGCCAGCGCCAGCCTCAGCGCCACCCACCCGCCGGTGATGGAGGCGCAACGTGTCCCGCCATCAGCCTGCAACACATCGCAGTCCACGACGATCTGCCGCTCGCCGAGGGCTCGGCGGTCCACGCCGGCGCGCAGCGAACGGCCGATCAACCGCTGGATCTCCTGCGTGCGCCCGCCCTGCTTGCCCGCCACCGCCTCGCGCCGGGTCCGCGTGGTGGTGGCCCGCGGAAGCATCCCGTACTCCGCCGTTACCCAGCCCTGCCCGCTGCCCCGCAGGAAGGGCGGCGCCTTGTCTTCCACCGTGGCGCTGCACAGGACCTCGGTGCCCCCGACGCGGATCAGGCAGGACCCCTCGGCATGTCGCAGCACCCCCGTCTCAATCGTCACCACCCGCATCTCGTCCGGCTTCCGCCCCGATGGTCGCATGTCCGCCTCCGCCCGCCGCCTCTTCGCCAGATAGGCCGGCACGGCCCCGCTCCGCAACCCGGATGCGCGACCGTGCATTGACGCCGCCGCCCCCGGTCCCTTTATCTTGGACCAGTGAACCGACCGCACAGCGAAACGAAGTCCTGCCCGCATGTCCGCCTCCCCCGACCGCCAGGCCCTTCTCGCCGAACTCAACGACCGCTCGCGTGAGGTCTTCCGCCGCGTGGTCGAGGGCTATCTCGCCTCGGGCGATCCGGTCGGTTCGCGCACCCTGACGCGCAGCATGTCCGAGCGGATCAGCGCCGCAACAATCCGCAACGTCATGCAGGATCTCGAGTATCTCGGCCTGCTCGACAGCCCCCATGTGTCGGCCGGCCGCATTCCCACCCAACGTGGCCTGCGTCTCTTCGTCGATGCCCTGCTCGAGATCGGGACCGTCGCACCCGGCGATCGCGAGCGCATCGACGCCGCCGCCGGCAGCAATGCCGCGGACCTGACCGGCCTCCTCGACCAGGTCGGCGCCGCCCTCTCGGGCCTCACCCAGGGCGCCAGCCTCGTCCTGACTCCCAAGCAGGACACGGCCATCCGGCATGTGGAGTTCGTGAGCCTCGGCGGCGACCGCGCGCTTGCGGTCCTCGTCTTCGCCGACGGTCATGTCGAGAACCGCGTCTTCACGCCCCCTCGCGGTGTCACCCCTTCGGCCATGCGCGAGGCCGCCAACCTTCTCAATGCCCTGGGAGAGGGCCGGACGCTTGCCGAACTGCGCCAGGTCCTCGCCCGCGACATCGCCGATCGGCGGCGCGAGATCGACGCCATGGCCCATGAACTGGTCGAGGCGGGCATCGCCCTCTGGCAGGACCGGGGCGGTCCGGCCGAACGCCTGATCGTCCGCGGCAGCGCCAACCTCCTTGACCAGCCCGACATGCCGGACCTCGACCGGGTCCGCCTGCTGTTCGACGACCTCGAGCGCAAGCGCGACATCGCGGAGGTCCTCGACCTGACCGAACAGGGCGAGGGCGTCCGCATCTTCATCGGCTCCGAGAACAAGCTTTTCTCGCTCAGCGGCTCATCCGTCGTCGTGGCCCCCTATGTCGACGGCCAGGGGCGGATTCTCGGCGCAATCGGTGTCATCGGTCCGACGCGGCTCAACTATGGCCGCATCGTTCCCATCGTGAACTACACTGCCCAACTTGTCGGCCGACTCGTCTCCGACCGCGGAAAAGGGTAAGCCCGACGCCCGAATCGTTTCCAAGCCGACCCCGACGAAGCCGCAGGAACCCGACCATGACCGACGACCCCACCGCACAAGCCGCCGCGCAGGCCGATCTCCAGGATGCCTCCGCCCCCGGCGACCATCTCGACCCCTGGGCGGAGGTCGAGACGCTGCGCGCCGAACGCGACGACCTTCGGGACCGGTTCATGCGTGCGCTGGCCGAGGCCGAGAACGCCCGCAAGCGCGGCGAGCGCGACCGGCGCGAGGCGGAACAATACGGCGGCTCGCGCCTCGCGCGCGACCTGCTGCCCGTCTACGACAACCTGCGCCGGGCACTCGACGCCGCGACCGACGACCAGCGCACCCTCGCGGCAGCGCTGATCGAAGGCGTCGAGCTGACCCTGAAGGAGCTCGTCAAGACGCTCGAAAAACACGGCGTCCGACCTGTCTCGCCCGCCATCGGCGATGCCTTCGATCCCCAGGTGCACCAGGCCATGTTCGAGGCCCCCCTGCCCGGCACGATCGCCGGCCAGATCATCCAGGTGATGACCGAAGGCTTCCTGCTGCACGACCGCCTGTTGCGTCCCGCGCAGGTCGGCGTTTCCTCCAACCCGGGCTGACGGCCCGCAACCCCAGGATCACTCTGCGAGCCGCCGCAGGTCATAGATCAGATCCAGCGCCTCGCGCGGGCTCAGCTCGTCCGGGTTGATCGCCCGCAGCCGTGCGACGGCCGGCGCCGGCCCGCCCGTAGCGGCAGGGGGCGGCGCGGCCGGCGGTGCCGCCCGAAACAGCGGCAGATCGTCGATCATCGCCGCCGCCCTGCCGCCCTGCCGCTCGCCCGCCTCCAGCTGCCCCAGAACCTCGCGGGCCCGCGCCACTGCCGCCGCCGGCAAGCCCGCCAGCCGTGCCACCTGCACGCCATAGCTGCGGTCGGCCGCGCCCGGTCTCACCTCGTGCAGGAAGATCACCTCACCCTGCCACTCCCGCACGGCGAGCGTGGCATTCTCCACCCCCTCCAGGCGGCCGGCGAGCGCCGTCAGCTCGTGGTAATGCGTGGCGAACAGCCCCCGGCATCGGTTCACGGCCTGCAGTTGCTCCAGCACCGCCCAGGCGATCGAAAGGCCGTCCCAGGTTGCCGTGCCGCGCCCGATCTCGTCCAGGATCACCAGCGCCCCCTCCCCGGCCTGGTTCAGGATCGCCGCTGTCTCCACCATCTCGACCATGAAGGTCGACCGGCCACGCGCCAGTTCGTCGCTCGCTCCCACCCGGCTGAAAAGCTGCGTCACCACCCCGATCCGCGCCGAGGCGGCCGGCACGAAACTGCCGGCCTGCGCCAACACCGCGATCAGTGCGTTCTGACGCAGGAAGGTCGACTTCCCCCCCATGTTCGGCCCGGTGATCAGCCAGATGGCCGGCACCCCGCCGCCGCTCAGGGCGCAATCGTTCGGCACGAAACGCGGCCCGCCCTGCCGCGCCAGCGCCGCCTCCACCACCGGATGCCGCCCCGCCACCACCTCGAAGGCGCAACCCT
>DAOLBY010000243.1:0-1859 GCA_035324325.1 Paracoccaceae bacterium
CCTGCATCAGCTGGTCGGGATCGGCGAAGGTGGGCGGCAGCGAGGGGTCGTAATTCTCGAGGATCGTCATCCGCGCCGCGAATCCTACCAGGGCCGAGCGCCGCGCGCGGTCGAGCGCGTCGTGCAGGTTGACCGCGCGGCGTTCGGGCGGCCGGACGTTCCCGAACTGCTCGACCTGTTCCAGCAGTTTCACGATCCGGCGGCTCTCCTCGACGATCAGGTCGGCCAGTTCCCTGTCCTCGGGCGACAGACCCATCGCCAGAAGCTGTGCCGCCCCGGTGATGCCGGCCAGCGGGTTCTTGATCTCGTGCGCCAGCATCTCGGCCATGCCGATCGCGGATTTCGCCGAGGAGCGGACCGCCGAGGCGCGCCCCAGCCGCCCGGCCACGTCGCGGGGCGACAGCAGCAGCATGGCAACGCCGGGGTTGTCGTGCATCGGTGCGACCTGCACCGTGCAGGTGACGGGCGGGCGTTCGCCGGTGGTCACGTCGGCCTCGTTGATGACCATGGGCGCGCGGTTGGCGCGGACCCGCGAGATGGCCTCCTCCATCGGCGCGTCGATATAGATGCGTTCCCAGACCATCTGGCCCCGCAACGCCTTGAGCGAGGCGTTGAGGAAGGATTCGGCCGCCGGGTTCACCTCGAGGATCCGCCCGTCCTGTCCGATCAGCAGCGCCGGGACGGGCAGGGATGCCCAGATGACGCCGGGAACGGGATAGGGCGCGCGATAGGGGGTCATGCCGCCGCGCGCTCCGGGCTGGCGAGTGCCAACCGCAGATGGGCGATGACGGTGGCGGGATCCTCGGCCGTGAGGGCCGCGCCACGGGCGGCGCCGGCGGCGTCGAGATACCAGCCAAGGTGCTTGCGCACCATCTTGCCGCCAAGGTCGCGGCCATGGAACGAAAGCGCCTCTTCGTAATGGCGCACCACGGCATCGGCCAGCGCGGCGCCCTGCGGCACGGTCGGCGCGGCTGTGCCGTGCAGGGCGTGGGCGATCTGCGCGGGCAGCCAGGGCCGTCCTTGCGCGCCGCGCCCCACCATCACGCCGGCGGCGCCGCTGGCGGTCAGCGCCGCGCGGGCCGTCGCGGCATCGGTGATGTCGCCGTTGGCGATCACCGGCACGCCGGCGGCGGCGACCACCGGGGCGATGGCGGCCCAGTCGGCCCGCCCCTTGTAGAACTGGCAGCGCGTGCGCCCGTGGATCGTGACCATCGCCACCCCTGCCCCCGCCGCCCTGCGAGCGAGATCGGCCGCGGTATGGGCCCGGTCGTCCCAGCCGAGCCGGGTCTTGAGGGTGACGGGCAGATGCGTGGCCCCGACCACCGCCTCGACGATCTCCAGGGCCCGGTCGGGTTCGGTCAGCAGCGCCGCGCCGCAGGCGCCGGTCGTGACCCGGCGCGAGGGGCAGCCCATGTTGATGTCGATCGCTTTCGCGCCCTGCCCCGTGACCAGCCGCGCGGCTTCGGCCATCAGGGCGGGGTCGCGGCCCACCAGTTGAACCGCCTCGCCCTCGGCCACGCCGGCGGCACGGGCGCGCGCCTCGGGCCGGTCGCGCAGCACCTCGTCCGAGGCGACCATCTCGGACACCGTCAGCCCGGCACCGAAGCGCGCCACGGCGCGGCGGAACGGCAGGTCGGTGATCCCGGCCATCGGCGCCAGGATCACCGGCGGGTCGGGAAGCGTGAAAGGCGCGCGGGGTGGCATCTGCCTGTTCCTTGGGCGTCGGATCCGGATCTAGCTGTGCCGCCGGCCGGGTTCAAACTGCTGCCGAGGGGCTGGTGACGCATTTGCAGGCTTTGCCCGTTTATTGTGCAAGTCTCAAGGCCGGCACGCCCGATTGTCAGGCGCCGGCGGATCGG
>DAOLBY010000243.1:1869-3437 GCA_035324325.1 Paracoccaceae bacterium
GCGCTGCGCCGTCGTCATCGTCGCTGCCGGCCGCGGCACCCGGATGGGCGGGGGCCTGCCCAAGCAGTGGCGCGACCTGGCCGGCCGGCCCGTTGTCGCCCATGCCGCCCGCGCGCTCGCCGCCTTCGGTCCCGTTCTGGCGGTGGTCCACCCCGACGACATGGACAGGGCCGCCGCCGCATTGCCCGGGGTCCGGCTCGTGCCGGGCGGGCAGACGCGGGCCGAATCCGTCCGGGCGGCGCTGGAGGCCCTGGCGGAGGATGCGCCCGAGGCCGTGCTGGTTCACGACGGCGCGCGACCGCTGGTGACGCCCGCGCTGGCGGCGCGTCTGCTCGAGGCGCTTCGCGCCGCCCCCGCCGTCGCCCCCGCGCTGGCGGTCACCGATGCGCTCTGGCACGGGGCGGATGGCCGCGTGAGCGGCCTGCAGGACCGCGTGGGCCTTTACCGCGCGCAGACGCCGCAGGCGTTTCGCTTTCCCGCCATCCTGGCCGCCCACCGCATCCATCCGGGCGGCGCGGCCGACGATGTGGAGGTCGCCCGCGCCGCGGGCCTTGACGTGATGATCGTCGAGGGCGAGGAGGAGAACCTGAAGCTGACCGTGCCCGCCGATTTCGTGCGGGCCGAGGCGATCCTGGCGGCGCGGATGGGGACGGCGGGCATGGACGTGCGGATGGGCAACGGGTTCGACGTGCATGCCTTCGGTCCGGGCGATCATGTCTGGCTTTGCGGTGTGAAGGTTTCGCATGACCGCGCGCTGGTCGGCCATTCGGACGCCGATGTGGGAATGCATGCGCTGACCGACGCGATCTACGGTGCGCTGGCGCTCGGCGATATCGGCCGGCATTTTCCGCCATCGGACCCGCAGTGGAAGGGCGCCGACAGCCGCCAGTTCCTCGCCCATGCCGTTGCTTCGGCCGCGGAGCGGGGCTACCGCATCGGCAATGTCGACGTGACGCTGGTCTGCGAAAGGCCCAGGATCGGACCCCATGCCGATGCGATGCAGGCAGTGCTGGCGGCGATCCTGGGGATCGCGGCCGACCGTGTGGGTGTCAAGGCCACAACCTCGGAACGGCTGGGGTTCACCGGACGCGAGGAAGGCATCGCCGCCATTGCCACCGCGGTCCTGGTGACGCCGTGACCTCGCCCCTGACCCGCGCCATCGCCACCGTCGGCGGCATCGGCCACCTGCGCCCCGCGCCCGGCACCTGGGGCAGCGTGGCGGGCGTGGCGGCGGGCCTCGGCATCGACCGCTACGGGGGCTTTCCGCTCCTGTTCCTGGCCACCGTCACCGTCACGCTGATCGGCCTCTGGGCGGTGGCGCGCGAATTGCAGGGCCGCCGGGGCGAGGACCCGGCCGAGTTCGTGGTGGACGAGGTGGCGGGCCAGTGGATGGCGCTGTGCTTTCCGGCCTATGCGCTCTGGTCGCTGGGCTGGCAGGGCTGGATGCCTTGGCCGGCCTGGGTCGCGGCCTTCGCGCTGTTCCGGCTGTTCGACATCTGGAAACCCTGGCTCGTGGGCCGGGCAGATCGGCAGGGGGATGCGGCGGGCGTGATGCTGGATGACCTCTG
>DAOLBY010000244.1:0-3186 GCA_035324325.1 Paracoccaceae bacterium
GCCGCCGCGCGACCTCCGTGACGAGGGCCTCGCCGTTCTCCAGCCGCTCGACCAGCCGGGCCAGCATCGCGCCGCAGCGGTCGAACTGTTCTGCGCTCAGGTATTCGTCGGGCTTGTGGCCCTGTGCCATCGACCCCGGGCCGCAGACGACGACGGGCAGGCCGAGGCCCTCGGCGAACAGCCCGCCTTCGGTACCGTAGGCCACCTTGATCGTGCCGTTCGCCCCGGTCAGCGCCTTGACGAAGGCCACGATGGGGGCCGTCGGCGGTGTGCCGAGGCCGGGGTAGCGCATCGTCTCGACAAACTCGACCCGGGCGGCGGGGTCGCCGGTAGCGGCTGCAAGGGCTTCGGCGGCTGCGCGCAGTCGGGACAGGATCGCGTCGGCATCGTCTTCGGCCAGGCTGCGTACCTCGTACTCCGCCACGCAGAGCGCGGGCACGATGTTCACCTGCGTGCCGCCCTTCAGGATCCCGACATGGACGGTTGTGTAGGGCACGTCGTAATCACCGTCGCGCGGGCCGTCGGCCGCGATGCGTGCCTGCTCGGCGCGCGCTGCGCCCACGAAATCGGCCCCCAGGTGCAGCGCGTTCAGCGCGAGCGGCGCGAGCGCCGAATGCCCGGCCCGGCCGTGGAAGGTGGCGCGCATCCCCACCTTGCCCTTGTGGCCGGTGGCCACCTGCATGTCGGTCGGCTCGCCCACGATCACCATCGAAGGGCGGGCAGGCGCCCCGGCCAGAAGGTCGATCAGCGACCGCACGCCGATGCAGCCCACCTCCTCGTCATGGCTGAGCGCGAGGTGCATGGGTGTGCGCAGGGGCCGGCGTGCGGCATCCAGCATCGCGGCCATGGCGCAGGCGACGAAGCCCTTCATGTCGGCGGTGCCGCGACCGTACAGACGCCCGTCACCCGTGGTCAGCCGGAAGGGCGGGCGTGTCCAGTCCTGCCCCTCGACCGGCACGACATCGGTGTGGCCCGACAGCATGACCCCTCCGCCGCCTTCAGGTCCGACGGTGGCGTAGAGGTTCGCCTTGGCGCCGGTCGAGTCCGGCACCAGAACCACCCGCGCCCCGGCCGCCGCCAGCAGGTCGCGGGCGTAGTGGATCAGGTCAAGATTCGGGCGGTGGCTGACCGTGTCGAAGGCGATCAGCCGGTCGAGGATGGCGCGAGCATCGGTCGAGGCGTCGGGAGTGGTTGCCATGGGATCTCCTGCCCTCCCTGTGTCGCGCGGGATGCCGGTTGGGGCAAGGGCCTTGCCCGGCGCACCTCGCCGCGTCACCTTGGGTCGGGGCAGAGGGAGGGGACCATGGCCGATACCACGCGCCCGGGGGCACTGTCGCAGGTCGCAGGGCTGAGCGAACCGGCCCTGTGGGACATCACGATCCCCGCGCTGCTCGACCGGGCCGCAGCCGAGCGCCCGGCAGCCGAGGCAGCCGTCTTTGCCGACCGGGGGCTGCGGTGGACATGGGCGGAGTTCGCGGCCGCGGTGGACCGGCTGGCGACGGGGCTTCTGGACCTCGGGGTGCGGAAGGGCGACCGGGTGGGCATCTGGTCGCCGAACCGACCCGAATGGCTGCTCTCGCAGTTCGCCACGGCGCGGATCGGGGCGATCCTGGTGACCGTGAACCCGGCCTATCGGGTGGCCGAACTGGACTATGCGCTGCGCAAGGTGGGCGTATCGGTCCTGATCCTCGCGCCGGCCTTCAAGACCTCGGACTATCTCGCGATGATCGGGCAGGTGGTGCCGGAGCTTGGCGGCAGCCGCCCCGGCGCCCTGCGCAGTGCCGCATTGCCCGACCTGCGCGCGGTGGTGCGGATGGGGCCGGGCGACAGCGCCGGGATGCTGGCCTTCGACACCCTGGCCGCCACGCCACCCGACCCGCGCCGACTGGACGCCGCGACCGCCACGCTGTCACCTGCGGACCCGATCAACATCCAGTTCACCAGTGGCACGACCGGCCTGCCCAAGGGCGCCACGCTGACGCACCGCAACATCGTCAACAACGCGCGCTTCACCACGGCGACGATGCGCTTCAACCCGGCCGACCGGCTGTGCATTCCGGTGCCCCTCTATCATTGCTTCGGCATGGTCATGGGCTCGCTCGGCTGTGTGGCCCAGGGCGCGACCATGGTCTTTCCGGGCGAGGGCTTCGACCCTCTGGCCACCCTTTCGGCCGTGGAATCGGAGCGCTGCACGGCGCTTTACGGCGTGCCGACGATGTTCACTGCCATGCTCGACCATCCCGACTTCGCCGGCTTCGACCTGACCAGCCTGCGCACCGGGATCATGGCCGGGGCGCCCTGCCCCATCGAGATCATGAAGCGGGTGGTGGCTGACATGCACATGGCCGAGGTCACGATCGCCTATGGCATGACCGAGACCTCGCCCGTCAGCTTCCAGAGCCATGTGGACGACCCGCTGGACAGGCGCGTGACCACCGTGGGGCGCATCCATCCGCATCTGGAGGTCCGGCTGGTCGGGCCGGATGGCGCCCCGGTGCCGGTGGGGCAGATGGGCGAGTTGCTCACCCGCGGCTATTCGGTGATGCAGGGCTACTGGGGCGAACCCGAGCGGACGGCCGAGGCCATCGACGCCGAGGGTTGGATGCATACCGGCGATCTGGCGACGCTGGATGCCGGCGGATACTGCAACATCGTCGGCCGGGTGAAGGACATGCTGATCCGCGGCGGCGAGAATGTCTATCCGCGCGAGGTCGAGGAGTTCCTCTATACCCACCCGGCGGTGCAGGTGGTGCAGGTCTTCGGCATCCCCGATCCGAGATTTGGCGAGGAGGTTTGCGCCTGGATCGTCCTGCGCCCCGGTACCCGGGCGACCGAGGAGGAGATCCGCGCCTTCTGCCGCGACCGGATCGCGCATTACAAGGTGCCCCGGCATGTGCGGTTCCGTGACGAACTGCCCATGACGGTGACGGGCAAGGCGCAGAAATACCTGATGCGCGCGGCGATGGTCGCGGAACTGGAACTGGCCGAGACGGCGACGGCCTGACGGGCCGCTGGTCGGGACCCGGCCGGGTCCACCGCGCCGCTGCGCCGCGATGAACGCCGGCAAGTGCTGCAAGAGCCCCGGGCGCGCGCCGCCTCAGCGCAGACGGGCGACGGGCCTGGCGGTGGAGGGTTCGCCCGTGACGAGCCCGCGTGGCACGGCGCCAAGCCGCAGGGCGGCCTGCC
>DAOLBY010000244.1:3196-3435 GCA_035324325.1 Paracoccaceae bacterium
GGGCGGGCGACACCGCCGGGCAGCCGCCCGCCCGCAGGCGCAGGGTCAGTGCCGCCAGCAGCACCTCGGCCCGGTCCGCTGCGGTGCCTGGGTCCAGTTCGACTGCGGCAGGCTGGCCGGCGCGCCACCAGACACGCGCCCGCGCCACTTCGGACGTGCCCTGCACCAGCACGGCGCGGGCCGGGGTGTTCGCCATCGCGGCAGGTTCCAGCCGGAACGCGAGGCCGGCGGCAAAGGCC
>DAOLBY010000037.1:0-5631 GCA_035324325.1 Paracoccaceae bacterium
ACAGGAGTGCCTCGCCCCCCGCCTGCATCAGCCGCAGATCCTCCAGCTCCAGCCGCGGGGCGCCGTCGCCGCCGACCACGACAACGGCACCGCCGACCGACACTGCCGCCACGGCGTCCGGTGCGGCACCGCTGCGGCCGGTGATGGCCCGGGCAAGGGCGGCATTGGCGCGGGCCTCGGCCTCGGCCACGAGCCAGACCGGCAGGCGCACGGGCTGGCCGGTCAGCGCCAGGCCGGCGCCGACCAGCCCGATGGCTGCAAACATCAGCGCGACAAAGACGATGACGCCCCCGTGCCGCGCCCGGTGCGGCTGGCGCGCGGGCCGCAGGAGGCGCGCCGGGGCGGGGGCAGGGACGAGGGTTGGGGCAGCGGCGGGATCGGCAGGCGCCAGCGGCGCCTGCAGAACGAGCGGCGGCAGGGTCGCGGGCGGGTCCGGCGGCCGCGCGTCCGGCGCGCATTCGGGCACCGGCCCGCCCGGCAGGGGCGCCGGCAGGGCGGGGGGGGCCACCCCCTCCTGCGTCCCTCGACCGGATCGGGCGCCAGCGTGATCTCGACCCGTGCCACGAACTGCTGCCCCGCAACGGCCTGCATTCCCGCCGGTCTTGCGCCGGCCCGGGCTTTGACTTTGCCCCAGAACCGCTACAACACCAAGCGTTGCGAGGAACACAAGAACAGGAGCCGCCCATGCCTGCCGTTGCCGAAGGCGACATTGCCCCCGACTTCACCCTGCCCCGCGACGGCGGCACCGACATCACCCTGTCGTCGCTGCGCCCGGGCAAGGTGGTGCTGTATTTCTATCCCAAGGACGACACGCCGGGCTGCACCACCGAGGCGCTGGACTTCACCGCGCGCCTGCCCGGCTTCAACGCCGCCGACACGGTGGTCATCGGCGTGTCGAAGGACAGCCCGAAGAGCCACGACAGGTTCTGCAAGAAGCACGGGCTGCGCATCGTGCTGGCCTCGGACGAGGCAGGGCACACCTGCGAGGACTACGGCGTCTGGGTCGGGAAGAGCATGTACGGCAAGACCTACATGGGGGTCGAACGCACCACCTTCCTGATCGACGGCGCAGGCAAGGTCGCCCGCGTCTGGCCCAGGGTCAGCGTCAAGGGCCATGCCGAGGAGGTTCTGGCGGCGGTTCAGGCCCTCTGAGCGGGGGTGAGGGGGGCAAGGGGGGGGCACGGCCCCCCTTGGCCCCCCCGCCCCCCGCGGCGGTGGCCGCCGCGTACGGGGCGCCTTCAGGGGCGCTGCCCCTCGCCGGCCGGGGGCCGGCTCACCCCGGGGTATTTGGGCAAGGAGAGGCCGGGGGGCGGGCGGCGGCGGTGGCGGCGACGCCGCAGCCGGGCCGCAGGCTGGACGGTAGGCGCCTGATGCCGCGCGCCGGCGGGTCGGGAAACCTGGCCGACCCGCAGCGGCGGGTGCGGCCCAGAGGGGCGGCAGGCTGCGCCAGGCGGGGCGCGGCCTTTGCGGACCGAGGCCCGGAAACAACAGGCTTTACAGACCGCGGGAAGGCTGCAAACCTTGCGCCCCTCGCCCATTGTTCCTTTTGCACCGTCCCATTTCAGTCTGCATGACCGTGGAGGTATTCACTCATGGCTTCCCGTTCCCCCCGAGAGATTGTCGAAGACCGCAAGATCGCAGGCATGCTCGACGACCTTCTGGACGACGCCAACGACGCGCTGCGCGACGCACAGAAGGCAGCGCGCGGCCCGGCCATTCGGCGCGCCCGCGGCGCGGCGCGGGACTACGACCGTATCCGCGACGAGGTGATGGGCGCGGCGGAAAGCGTCGAGAAGGAGATCGATGCCTGCGCGGCGGGCAAGTCGAAGGACATCAGGAAGCTCAAGGCCCTTGTCCGCGAACTGGTGGACGCGATCGATGCGCTGCTCGAGTTCACCGGCCGTGTGCAGGTGCTGGAGGATGCCGACACCGAGGCCAAGCTGGTCACCTTTCTTGCTGTCATGGGCCAGCTCTCGCCCCATGCCGCGGCGCTGCGAAAGGCCCAGGCGGAGATGCAGGCGCTGCGCGACGAGCTTTTGCGGGCGCTGAGGGGCGCCGCCGATGCCAAGATCAAGGCGATGGTGGCCGCCGCCGTGGGGGCCTGCGGGCTGTGCCTTGGTCCGTTCGGTATCGGCGTTGCCGTTACGGCGACGGTCGTGGTCTTTGCCGTCGATGTTGCGGCAGACGCCATCTTTGATGGCAACGAGGAAAGCAACGTCAAGAATGCCTTCGACTGGGCATCGCGGGCCGGTGACGCGGCGGATGCGGTCAAGCCCATCCACAAGCTGTTTGGGCCGGTGATGCTGCTTCTGGGGATGGCCTCTGACCTCGATGCCGCCTTCGACAGCGAGAAGCACAAGAACGACGTGCTGAACCGGATCAAGCAGATGGACAGGACACTGAAAGCGACCTTTCCGCCCTTCATGGCGCAATGCAAGATGATCGAGAAGCAGGGCAAGGCCACCCAGGCCGCGCTGAGGAAGGCGATTGCGGACGTGCGCGGGTTCAGACCACCTGCCAGCAAGTTCCATGGCCTCTATGCCATGCTGAAATGACGCCGTGACCGGGATCAGCCTGTCCGAAATGGCGGTCGAGGTGCTGTCCACGGCGGATGGCAGGGCCAAGGCCGCGCTGTCGCGGCGCCATGCGGCGGCCTGGTTCGAGGCACGCGCGCAGGGGGCGCCCCTTCCGGTCGGTCGGGCCGCCCCGCCCGACCGGCCGGCGCGGCCCGACCGGCCCGAACTCCTGCCGCCGCGCGACATGCCGCGGCGGCGGCCGGGCACGGTGGCGGGGCGGATCGCGCTGCTGCATGCGGTGGCGCATATCGAGCTGAACGCGGTCGATCTGCACTGGGACATCCTGGCGCGCTTCGCCCATGAGCCGATGCCGCCGGGGTTCTGTGACGACTGGGTACGGGCGGCCGACGAGGAAGCCAAGCATTTCAATCTGCTGTGCGACTGTCTTGAGGCTGCGGGCAGCCAATACGGTGCCCTGCCCGCCCATGCCGGCATGTGGCGTGCGGCCGAGGACACGGCCCACGACCTGCGCGCCCGGCTGGCCGTGGTGCCCATGGTGCTCGAGGCGCGGGGCCTCGACGTCACGCCCGGCATGATCGCCGTCTTCGAGGCGGCGGGCGAGGCGCAGGCGGTGGCCGCGCTGACCACCATCCGGGCCGAAGAGGTGGCGCATGTGGCCTATGGCTCGAAGTGGTTCAACTGGCTCTGCGGGCGCGACGGGCTCGATCCGAAGGACGCGTTCCACGCCCTGGTGCGGCGCCATTTCCATGGCGCGCTGAAGCCGCCCTTCGACGAGCAGGCGCGCGCCGAGGCGGGCCTGCCGCCCGATTTCTACTGGCCGCTGGCGGAGCCCGCCGAAGGCTGACGACGGCCGCGCAAGCCCCGGGGATCGGCGGGTTTTCGCCCAGTGCGGGCGCCGGCGGCCCTTGGCGTTGCACCGCCCCGCCCTGCCGACTTATCCATGCAGCGGGGACGGCAGCGGCGGCGCCAGGCGGCGCGCGCCCTTCCGCGGGGAACAGGGACGGGTTCGCAGTGCTCAAACGCCTCAGCTACCGCGTGCATGCCGCGCTCGAACGCCGCTTTCCCGAACAGCGGCTGTACCTGAAGTCCGACACCGGCACGCGCTTCGTGCGGCTGCCGGCGGGCACGCAGGCGCTGGCCGTGGGCGCGGGGGCACTGGTGCTGGGCTGGACCATCGTTGCGACCGCGATCATCCTGATGGACAGCGTGGGCGCGGGCGATGCGCGCAGCCAGGCGCAGCGGCAGCAGGCGCTCTACGAGGCGCGGCTGAACGCGCTGTCGGCCGATCGCGACCTGCGCGCGGACGAGGCCTATCGCGCGCAGGACCGCTTCAACCTGGCGCTGGCCGAGGTGTCGAGCATGCAGGCGCGGCTTCTGGCCTCGGAAGATGCGCGGCGCGAACTGGAAACCGGGGTCGAGGTCATCCAGAACACGCTGCGCCGCACGATGGCCGAACGCGACGCCGCACGGGCCGAGGCGGCGGAACTGACTGCCACGCTGAAGGCGCAGACCGGATCGGCACGCACCGCGGGCGAAACCGCGGCCGACCGCGAGGCGACGCTGGCGGTGCTCGCGGCAGCACTTGGCGGAACGGCGGCGGAACGCGACGCGCGCGACGCCGCGGTGGCCGAGGCGCAGGAGACCATCGCCGCACTGGAGGTCGAGCGCCGCGCGACCGAGCTGCGCAACGACGCCATCTTCGCCCGGCTGGAAGAGGCGGTCAGCGTATCGATGGAACCGCTCGACCGCATGTTCCGCGCCGCCGGCATGGCGCCAGAGGACCTCTTGCGTCAGGTGCGGCGCGGCTATTCGGGCCAGGGCGGGCCGCTCCTGCCGGTCAGCCTGTCGGCCAGCGGCGCCGCGCCCTCGCCCGAGGAGATCCGGGCGACGGCGGTCCTCGAGGGCCTTGACCGGATGAACCTCTACCGCCTCGCAGCCGAAAAGGCCCCCTTTGCCCAGCCGGTGCGGGCGGGGTTCCGCTTTACCAGCGGGTTCGGCTACCGGCGCGACCCCAAGGGCGCGGGCACGCGGATGCACGAGGGGCTCGACTTTGCCGGATCGCACGGCACCCCCATCCACGCGACCGGCGACGGCGTCGTGATCCATGCCGACTGGGATTCGGGCTATGGCCGCACGGTGCGCATCCGACACGAGTTCGGGATCGAGACGGTCTACGCCCATCTCAGCCAGATCCGCGTGAAGCAGGGGCAAAGGGTATCGCGCGGGGACCGGATCGGTGATATGGGTTCCACAGGCCGGTCGACCGGCACGCATCTCCACTACGAAGTCAGGATCGGCGGGAGACCCGTCAACCCGATGACCTTCATCAAGGCAGCCAGCAATGTTTTCTAAGAGCCGCATCAACGAGCCCGGGCCGAAGCAGGGCGAACCCGAAAAGACCAAGGCCCCGGAAGGGTTTGCGCCGTTGTCGAAGCCGATGGCCGACTATGCGCCGACGACCCCGAAGGTGAAGCCGCCGGCCTCGGTCCTGTCGTCGGACCTGACGATCACCGGCAACCTGCGGACCACCGGCGACATCCAGGTCGAGGGCACGGTCGAGGGCGACATCCGCGCGCATCTTCTGACCGTGGGCGAGACGGCAACGATCCGCGGCGAGATCGTGGCCGACGACATTGTCGTGAACGGCCGCGTCGTCGGGCGGGTGCGCGGCCTCAAGGTGCGGCTGACCTCGACCGCACGGGTCGAGGGCGACATCATCCACAAGACGATCGCCATCGAATCCGGCGCGCATTTCGAGGGTTCGGTGCAGCGGGCCGACGATCCGCTGTCGACCGGCCGCCCCGCCGCGCCCGTCACCCCGATCGGCGCGCCGAAGGCCGCCGAGGGCTGAGCCCCCTGTCGACCGGCACGCAGCGCCCGGGCCCGCCGCCCGGGCATTCACGTTTCAGTCGAGCGCGCGGCGGTAGAGATGCCAGCTGGCATGGCCGACCACCGGCAGCACCACGAGCAGCCCCAGGAACCACGGCAGCATGGCGGCGAACAGCGCCGCCGCGATGAACAGCCCCCATGCGCCCATCACGCCCGGGTTGGTCAGCACGACCGAGACGCTGGTGATCATGGCGGTCACGAAGTC
>DAOLBY010000037.1:5641-10285 GCA_035324325.1 Paracoccaceae bacterium
GCGCCGACCGCCGTGCCCACGGCCAGCATCATCATCCCCTCGCGCGTCAGGAACACGTCGAAGGACGAGGTGACATTGGTCATGGTCGAGAGCCCGAGGAACAGCGCGAAGATCATGTGCGCAAGGAAGTTCCAGAACAGGAAGAACACCACCACCACGGCCGCCATCGAGGGGATCTGCCGGCTGCGCTGCGCCGAGACGACGCCAAGCACGCCAGGCCAGTCGAGTGCTTCGCCGCTCTCCAGCCGCCGTGAGACCTCATAGAGACCGCAGGCGATGAACGGACCGAGGATGGGAAAGCCGGCCGCCGCCGGCAGCGTCCACCACAGCGCGCCCTTGGTGGTCAGCGCCCAGGTGATCAGCCAGCCTCCCGCCACATAGACCGTGGCGAAGAACAGCCCGAAGACCGGGGCGGCGACGAAGTCGTGCCAGCCGGCGCGCAGGCTGGCGCCGATGTCGTCGAAGGTGAGGAAGCGGACGGTGGCGGGCACCGGCGGGGCGTGGTCATTCATCGGCTGTCTCCTCCACCCGCAGGATAGCCGCGGGGAGAGGCGCCGGAAAAGATGCGATTGCGGCTCAGCATTGCCCGGTCGCCGCCGATTTCTGTCAACAGAAATCGGACCGGAGCCTGTCACAGGCTCCGGGGCGGAATTCGCGGCGAATTCCGCATGCCTGCGGCGCGGGGTCAGCCCTCGGCCTGCGCCTCGGCGCGGCTCTTCCCCGCCACGTCCATCGCCAGCGTCGCCGCCATGAAACGGTCGAGATCGCCGTCGAGCACGCCCTGCGTGTCCGAGGTCTCGACCCCCGTGCGCAGATCCTTCACCATCTGGTAGGGCTGCAGGACATAGCTGCGGATCTGGTTGCCCCAGCCGGCATCCCCCTTGGCCTCGTGCTGCGCGTTGATCGCGGCCATCCGCTTGTCGAGCTCCATCTGGTAGAGCCTCGACTTCAGGGCGTTCATCGCCGCCTCGCGGTTCTGGTGCTGCGACTTCATGCTGGAGGTGACGACGATGTTCGTCGGCAGGTGGGTGATCCGCACGGCCGAGTCGGTGGTGTTGACGTGCTGCCCGCCGGCGCCGGACGATCGGTAGGTGTCGATGCGGATCTCGCTGTCGGGCACGGTGATCTCGATGTTGTCGTCCACCACCGGATAGACCCAGACCGAGGAAAACGACGTGTGCCGCCGCGCCGCGCTGTCGTAGGGCGAGATCCGCACCAGCCGGTGAACGCCCGATTCCGACTTGAGCCAGCCATAGGCGTTCTTGCCGCTGATCCTGTAGCTGGCCGACCGGATGCCGGCCTCCTCGCCGTCGGTCATCGCCTGCAACTCGACCTTGTAGCCCTTCTTCTCGGCCCAGCGGGTGTACATCCGCGCCAGCATCGCCGCCCAGTCGCAGCTTTCGGTGCCGCCCGCGCCCGCGTTGACCTCGAGGAAGGTGTCGTTGCCGTCGGCCTCGCCGTCCAGGAGCGCCTCGAGTTCCTTCTCGCGCGCGGTACCGACCAGCGCCTTCAGCGCCGCCTCGGCCTCGGCCACGATCTCGGTGTCGCCCTCGGCCTCGCCCAGTTCGATCAGTTCCAGGTTGTCCCGCAGCCCCTGGTCGATCAGCCGGAAGGTCGACAGCGCGTCGATCAGCTCCTGCCGTTCGCGCATCAGCTTCTGCGCGCGCGCGGGATCGTTCCACAGATCGGGCGCCTCGATCATGGCGTCGAACTCTTCCATCCGGTGGCGCGCGGTCTCCATGTCCATCCGCTGTGCCAGAAGCGTCAGGGTGCGGCGGATGGCATCGGCATGGGCTTGCGTCTCGGCGCGCATCGGGGCCTCGGGGCGTGGTGGGATACGGGGGGGCAGATAGCCGGTCGCGCGGCGCGGGGCAAGGCATCGCCCAGCCCCGCGCCCGGCGCAGACGGCGTCAGTAGAGGCCGCCGGCCGACAGGGTGCCGAAGTCGGCCTTCTGCGGGATGACGCGGGTCTCGCCGGTGGAGGTGGTGACGGTGGTGCCGCCCAGTTCGGTCTCGCCATAGGCGAACAGCGGCAGGTTCGCGCCCATGGCAAAGCCCCCGTCCACGATCAGCCCGAGGCCCGCCAGCGGATCCTCGCCCTCGCGGAAATACTCCGACACGACGTTCGGTCCCGAGGCGCTGTCGGGCAGGATCGCGCCGGTGAAGCGGTCGATCTTGCGGAAGTATCCGCCGGGGGGCACGGCAAAGCGGCTGCCGCCGTATTTCTTCACCGCCGCTTCCATGAAGCGCTGGAACACCGGCGCGCAGGTGCCGCCGCCGGATGCGCCGCCCAGGCTGCGCGGCTGGTCGTAGCCGATGTAGCAGCCGGCCGCGATGTTTGAGGTATAGCCGATGAACCACACGTCCTTGGCATCGTTCGTGGTGCCGGTCTTGCCCGCCACCGGCACCGGAAGGTTGATGCCGCGCGCCGTGCCGTGGGTGATGACGCCCTGCAGCATCGAGGTCAGCTGGTAGGCCGTGACGGCATCCATCACCCGGTCGCGCCGCGACACCACCGCCGGCAGGTCGCCGGGGTTCAGGCTGGCCAGCCGGCAATCGTCGCAGATGCGCTGGTCGTGGCGGTAGATCGTGCGGCCATGGCGGTCCTGCACGCGGTCGACCAGCGTGGGCTCCACCTTCTCGCCACCGTTGGCGAACATGGCATAGGCGGCGACCATGCGGAACAGTGTCGTCTCCTCCGACCCCAGCGAGGCGGCGATCACCGGGTTCATCCGGTTGTAGACGCCGAAGCGTTCGGCATATCCGGCGACCGTCGGCATCCCGATTTCCTGCGCGATGCGCACCGTCATCAGGTTGCGGCTCTGCTCGATCCCCACCCGCACCGAAGTCGGGCCGTAGAACCGGTTCGAGGCGTTCTTGGGCCGCCAGACGCCCTGCGGCGTGTTCACCTCGATCGGCGCGTCGATGACGATGGTGGCGGGCGAGAAGCCGCTGTCGAGCGCAGCCGCATAGACGAAGGGCTTGAAGGACGATCCCGGCTGGCGCAGCGCCTGGGTGGCGCGGTTGAACACCGAATCCTGGTAGGAAAAGCCGCCCTGCATCGCCAGCACGCGACCCGACTGCACGTCCATCGCCATGAACCCGCCCTGGATCTCGGGCACCTGGCGCAGCGACCAGCGGGTGAACTTGCCGTCCCGGTCGGTGACGGCGCGCACCAGCACCACATCGCCCCGGCTGACCAGATCGCCGGGCGAGCGGGCGCGGGGCCCGAGCCGCCCGTCGGCCTGCCGCTTGCGCGCCCAGGTCACGTCGTCGGCCGGAATGAAATGGCCGTCCGCGTCCTCGGCCACCGCCTCGATCCCGATCCGGGCCGACCTCTCGCCGACCTCCAGCACCACGGCCGGGAACCAGCCCGCCACATCGCGCGGCACCTGGACCTCCGCAAGCGCCGCGCGCCAGGCCGCCTCGGACCCCAGCGCCTCGGCGGGAACCACCTTGGTCGTGCCGCGCCAGATGCCGAGGTTGCGGTCGTATTTCTCCAGCGCCTCGCGCAGGGCGGCGGCGGCGACCTGCTGCAGCTCGGGGTCCATGGTGGCGCGGATGGTCAGCCCGCCGCCGAAGAACTCGGCCTCGCCGAAACGGCCCGACAGCTGGCGCGAGATCTCCTCGGTGAAGTAGTCCCGCGGCGGAAGCGATTCGCGGAAGGCGGGAAAGTCACCCGCCTGCACGCTGCGCAGGGGTTCGGCGATGGCGGCCTCCATCGTGGAGCGGTCGATGTAGCCGTTGTCATGCATCTCGCGCAGCACATAGTTGCGCCGCTGGGTCACGCGCTCGCGGGCGCGGACGGGGTGGTACTGGCTGGGAGCCTGGGGCATCGCGGCCAGCATCGCCGCCTCGGCCGGGGTCAGTTCGGCCAGGATCTTGTTGAAGTAGGTCTGCGCCGCGGCCGCCACACCATAGCTGTTCTGGCCGAGGAAGATCTCGTTCAGATAGAGTTCCAGGATGCGGTCCTTCGACAGCACCTCCTCGATCCGGGTGGCAAGGATGATCTCCTTGATCTTGCGCTCGCCCGTGCGTTCCCCGCCCAGAAGGAAGTTCTTCATCACCTGCTGGGTGATGGTCGAGGCGCCGCGCACCGTCTCGCCGCGCGACCGGATCGCCTCGATCGCCGCGGCGGCGATGCCGCGGGCGTCATAGCCCTTGTGGGTGTAGAAGTTCTTGTCCTCGGCCGAGATGAAGGCCTGCTTCACCAGGTCGGGGATTTCCTCGGCCGGGACGAACAGGCGCCGCTCCTTGGCGAATTCGTCCATCAGCCGGCCTTCGCCGGAATAGATGCGGCTGATCGTCGGCGGGGCGTATTGCGCCAGGCTTTCGTGGCTGGGCAGGTCGCGGGTGTACATGTGGAACACGGCGCCGACGACCAGGGCCACGAAGAACAGCCCCAGCGTGACCATGGTGAAGATGCCGCCAAAGAACGACCCGATGAAGCGCAGCACGCCGGAAACTCCCGCAATCCTGCGCGAGCCTTACAGGAAAGCGGCGCCCGTTGCAAAAGCCGGGGGCGGCAAACCGCCGTCCCGCACGGGCACGGATGCGTTACCGGCCGGGGCCGCGCAGGGCCTCGTCCTCGGCCGCCCAGGCCAGCAGTCCGACGGCGGGGAGAGCGGCGAGAGCCAGGGCCTT
>DAOLBY010000037.1:10295-24354 GCA_035324325.1 Paracoccaceae bacterium
CCCCCCCCCCCGCCCGGCCCCGCAGGCCCCCCCGGCGGGGCCCGCGCCGGCCCCCCCCCCCCCCCCCCCGCCCCACCACCCCCGCCGTGACCGCCCGGGCCATGCGGGCGCGCCAGTCGGCATCGGTCAGCCGCGCCAGATCGCGCGGGGACGACATGAAGCCCAGTTCCAGCAGGACCGAGGGAATGTCGGGCGACTTCAGCACCGAGAATGCCCCCACCTGGCGCGGCCGGCGGTGCATCGCCAGCCCTTCGGCGCGGATCGCCGTCTCCAGCGCCTGCGCGGCCCGTTCGGTGCGCGGCGCGGTTTCGGTGCGCGCCATGTCGATCAGCACCTGCGCCACCACGTCGTCCTGCCCGGTCAGGTCCACCCCGGCCAGAAGGTCGTCGCGGTCGTGTCGTTCGGCCAGCGCCGCCGCCGCGCGGTCGGTCGCTTCGGAGGACAGGGTGTAGAGCGTGGCACCCGTCGCATTTCCCTCGGCCAGCGCATCGGCATGGAGCGAGAGGAACACGTCCGCCGCCGCTGCCCGCGCCACCGAGACACGCGCCTCCAGCGGCACGAACACATCGTCGTCGCGCGTCAGCACCACCGTCGCCCCGCCGCTGCGGATCAGCTCCTCCTTCAGTTCGCGGGCAAAGGTCAGCATCAGGCCGGCCTCGGTCAGCCCGTCGCGCTCGGCCCCCGGGTCGATGCCGCCATGTCCGGGGTCGAGCACGACGACCAGCTTCCCATCGCCGCCCCGCGCGGGTGGCGGAAGGGCCGCGGCATCGGGCAGCGCCCAACCGGGCGGGTCCGGCTGCGCGGCGCGGGCGGCGAAGGCAGCCGCGTCGACCGGGACGAGCGCGATCTCGATCCGCGGCGCATCGCCCGTCACCATGCCCGCGCGGGCGATGGCCAGGGGACGGTCAAGCTCCATCACCAGCCGCGACCAGCCGGGGCGGATCGGGCCCGCGCGCAGCGCCGCGATCCCCGGGCGTCGCGGCAGCCCGGAAATGCCGCGCCAGTCGACCTCGCGCGTGTCCACCACCATCCGGGGCGGATCGGCCAGCAGGCGCACCCGCCAGGGCACCGGCTGGCTGAGGCCCAGCGTCACGGCCACCCCGCCGCCGGCGTCGGCGATCGACGACCGCACCACATCCACCCGCGCCAGTGCCGTCAGGTCCTGCGCCACGCCCGGCGCACCCAGCGCCAGCAGGCAGGCCAGTCCCGCCACCAGCCGCCGCAGCATCAGGCCACCGCCCCCCGCCGGGCGAACCACTCGGTCAGCCGGTCCAGCCCCTCGGCGATCTCTGCCGTGGACCGGGCATAGGAGAACCGCAGGGTCTGCCGCCCGCGCACCGGATCGAAGTCGATCCCCGGCGTGCAGGCCCCCCCCGCCCCGCCCAGGATCTCGGCCGACAGGGCCAGGCTGTCGGCGGTCAGGTCGGACACGTCGGCATAGATGTAGAAGGCCCCATCGGGCGGCGCGATGCGGGGAAACCCGGCGCCGGGCAGCCGGTCCAGCATCCGCCGGCGGTTTTCGGCGTAGACGGCGCGGTTGGCCTCCAGTTCCTCGACCGCGTCCAGCGCCGCCAGCGCCGCCACCTGGCTTGCGTGCGGCGGGCAGATGAACAGGTTCTGCGCCAGCCGCTCGATGGTGCGGACATGCGCCTCGGGCACGACCATCCAGCCGATGCGCCAGCCCGTCATGCTGAAATACTTGGAGAAACTGTTGATCACATAGGCATCGTCGCCGATCTCCAGTGCGCTGACCGCGCGGGCGGCGTAATGCAGCCCGTGGTAGATCTCGTCCGAGATGAAGGCGATGCCCTCGGCCGCGGCGCGCGCCATCAGCGCGGCCAGCGCCGGCCGGTCCAGCATGGTGCCCGTGGGGTTGCCGGGCGAGGCGACGATCAGCCCGGCCAGGCCGCCGGGAATGTCGGCCGGAACGGGTTGCAGCCGGTTCTCCGGCGCCGCCGGAATGCCTACGGGGGTCAACGACAGGGCCCGCAGGATCTGGCGGTAGGACGGATAGCCGGGTTCGCCCAGCCCCACCCGGTCGCCTGCATCGAAGAGCGCGGTGAAGGCCAGCGTGAAGGCCGCCGAGGACCCGGCCGTCACGATCACCCGGTCGGGGTTCAGGTCCAACCCGTACCAGCGCCGGTAAAGCCCCGCGATGCCGGCCCGCAATTCCGGCAGCCCCAGCGCCACCGTGTAGCCCAATGGCCCGGCCTCCATCGCCCGCGCCAGCGCGGCCCGCGCGGCCCGCGGGGCCGGCGTGCCGGGCTGGCCGACCTCCATGTGGATGATGCGGCGGCCCGCGGCCTCGGCCCTGCGCGGGGCTTCCATGCCTTCCATCACGATGAAGGGATCGACAGCCCCCCGCCTTGAAAGCCGCATCCCCGCCCCCCTATGGTGCCGACCGACAGGGGATGCCCGAGGCCGTGGTCAAGGTCAATCCGCCCCGCCCCGGACACCAGACGGAGACCGAATTGAACCGCCCCAGCCTGCTGACCCTGACCCTCGGCCTGACGCTGGCCGCCCTGCCCCTGCATGCCGAGATGACGGCGGCCGAACGCGAGGCCTTCCGGGCCGAGGTGCGCGCCTACCTGCTGGAAGACCCCGAGGTGCTGATGGAGGCCATCGCGGTGCTCGAGGACCGCCGCGCCGCCGATGCCCAGGCCGAAGACCTGCGGCTGCTCGAGGAATACCACGCCGCCATCTTCGAGGATCCCGCCAGCTGGTCGGGCGGCAACCCCGAGGGCGACGTGACGGTGGTGGAGTTCGTCGACTACCGCTGCGGCTACTGCCGCCGCGCCCATGACGAGGTCGCGCAGCTGCTCGAGACCGACGGCAACATCCGCCTCGTCATCAAGGAATTCCCGATCCTGGGCGAGGCCTCGCTGACCTCCTCGCGCTTCGCCGTCGCCACACTGCAGGTGGCGGGCCCCGAGGCCTACAAGCGGGTCCACGACGAACTGATCGCCCTGCGCGGCGAACCGGCCCCCGAGACGCTGGCGCGGCTCGCGGCCGACCTCGGCCTCGACGGCCCCGCCATCATCGCCCGCATGGCCGCCCCTGAGGTGACGGCGGTGATCGAGGCCAACCGCAGGCTGGCCGGCACGCTCCAGATCACCGGCACACCCACCTTCGTCATCAACCGCACGATGGTGCGCGGCTACGTCCCGCTCGACGCGATGCTGCAGATCGTGGACGGCCAGCGCGGCTGAGGGCCACTCGCAGCGCCCCCTCTTTCCTGACGGCCCCAATATCCCCCGGGGGGTCGTCCAGCGCGTCCGCCATCGGTCCGAGGACCGATGGACGACGGGGCAGGCAGCCCCCCGCCCCGCTCAGTCCGCCGCGCGCCGCCAGTCCTCGAGCGCCGGGTTTGCCGCATCGACCGTGGCCTCGGCCGCAGCCGGCGCCCCGGCGACCGGTCGGTGGCGGAAGTAATGCGTCTCGCGCGCGCCGAAGTAGAAGGCCACGACCGCCCCGAGGAGCCACCACAGCGGCTCGGGCACCGCGTTCAGCCCCGCCATCCGTGCGCCGAAGCTGGCCGGATCGACCATCGCATAGACGAACAGCCCCAGCGTGCCGAAGGCCAGGCAGGGTCGCGGCAGGCGATTCAGCCCGTTCACCATCCGGTCGAACCAGCCCGCCGGCGCCAGCGCGTATTCGAGGCCCAGCTGCCGCAGCGCCGCTGCCTGCGCCTCGGCCGACAGCTCCATCCGCCGCGTGGCGTTGGGGGTAAAGACCTCGGCGATGCCCTTGGCGGCCTCGGCGGTGGCGGCGATGGCCCCGGGGCCGCCCAGGATGCGCCCGATCATGCCCATGCCGCCACCCGCGCGCGATGCTGCGCCTCGGTCAGGCGGTATTTCGCCGCCATGAACTCCTCGGCCCGGGTGATCCAGCCGCCCTTGCCGCCGTCGCGCCTGCGGGCGAACTTGCGGCTGGCGGGGCGGGCATCGGCCAGCGCGTAGTAGTAGTTGCGCCGCGCGATGGCATAGGCGTCGGCCAGGTGGCCCGGTGCGGCCTCCCAGGCCATCTGGGCCGCGCGCACCGTCTGCGGCCCCACCACCCCGTCGGGATCGCAGGGAAAGCCCATGTCGGTCAGCAGGCGCTGCAGGATGCGCACCGCCTGCGCGCCTGCGTTCACATACATGTCGAAGACGGAAGGCTGCAGCGCCTCGGGCAGCCGGTCGAGCCGCGGGCGGCGAAAGTAGTGCTCGACGAAGATGCGGGTCGCATCCTGCCGCGTCAGGTGGCGCACATCGGCGATGTCCACCTGCCCGTCGCCGGTCAGATCGAGGCCCAGACGCCGCATCGTGTGGATGGTGACGCCGTATTTGGTGGCCCCGCCGGGGTCGTCGGGGTCGTTCACGAAGCCGCCCTCGCGGGCGACGATCTCTGCTGCGATGTCTTCGACGCGCTTCATGCCTGCCTCCGGCCTCATGCGGGGCAGACTCGGGCGCGGCGGTTAACGGGCCGGAAATCAGCCGCCCGCAGCAGCCCCCGGCGCTTCGGGCTTGAAGACGCCCTGTTCCTTCAGCGCGTCCACGACCTCTTTCGGCATGTAGGTCTCGTCATGCTTGGCCAGGATCTCGCTCGCCTCGAACACGCCGTCCACCCAGCGCCCCGTGGCCACCGTGCCCTCGCCCTCGGCAAAGAGGTCGGGCAGGATGCCGGTGTAGGCCACCGGCACCGCGGTCGTCGTGTCGGTGACGCGAAAGCGCACCGTCTCGCCCTGCCCCCGCACCAGCGAACCTTCCTCGACCAGCCCGCCGATGCGCAGCCGCTCGTCCGGGCCCGGGGGGCTTTCCACCAGCTGCGTCGGCGTGCGGAAGAAGGCGATGCCGTCGCGCATCGCATAGCCGATCATGCCGGCCGACACCGCCAGGGCCGCAAAGGCGATGGCGATGATCTGGATGCGGCGCCTCTTCTTCAGTCCCTTCATGGCCTTACGGAAACACCGGTGCCAGCGTCAGGCCCGCGGTCTCCGCCTCTCCCAGCATCAGGTTGGCGTTCTGGATCGCCTGGCCCGACGACCCCTTGGTGAGGTTGTCGAGCACCGAGACGACCACGGCACGACCCGGGATGCGGTCCCCGATCACGCCGACATGGCAGTAGTTGGAGCCTGCGATGTCGCGGGTGGAGGGGAGTGCGCCGAAAGGTAGCACCTTCAGGAAGGGCTCATTCGCATAGGCCGCCGCCAGGCAGGCGTGCACCGCCGCCGGGTCGCCCTTGACGTAGGTGGTGGCGAGGATGCCGCGGTTCATCGGCAGCAGGTGCGGCGTGAACTGCACCCGCACGGGCCGGCCCGCAATGGCCGAGAACTCCTGGTCGAACTCGCCCAGGTGCCGGTGCCTGCCGCCGGCCGAATAGGCATGGGTGCCCCCCGACAGCTCGGCATGCAGCAGGTTTTCCTTCAGGCTGCGCCCCGCCCCCGAGACGCCCGCCTTGAGGTCGATCAGGATGTCGTCGAGGTCGATCAGCCCCGCGCCGATCAGCGGGCGCAGCGCATATTGCCCGGCCGCCGCGTTGCAGCCGGTGCCCGCCACCAGCCGCGCACCCCGGATGGCGTCGCGGTAGAACTCGGTCAGGCCATAGACGGCCTCGGCCTGGAGACCCACCGCTGCATGGGGCTGGCCGTACCAGCGTTCGTATTCGGCCGGGTCGCGCAGGCGGAAATCGGCGCTGAGATCGACAATTCTCAAGTTACGCGGAAGGTTTGCGATCACAACTTGAGTCGTCGCATGAGGAAGTGCGCAGAAGGACAAGTCCAAGCTGGAAAAATCGATCTCGTCGATCTTCACCAGGCGCGGCAGGTCGAGGTGCCGCAGGAAGGGGAACACCTCGGCCATCGCCTGCCCCGCCTTGCGGTCGGCCGACAGCGCGACGATCCGCATGGATGGATGCGTGGCGATCAGGCGCACCAGCTCCGCGCCCGTGTAGCCCGAGGCGCCGAGGATCGCGATGCGATGGGTCATGGCGGAGGCCTCCCTTGCCAGGTCCGGCGTTGTATGCGGCGGCATTCCAACCGGGCGCAAGAGGTTCCCTGATCCTTTCGGATACTTTATCCGGATCGGGCTCTCGCCTATGCTGGCGGCATTCTCCGAACCATTTTCAAGGTGAGCCGCCCGGATGCCCGCATCACGAGATCTTCGCAAGAAACACGTTCGCTCCGCCGTCAAGACCATCCCCCTGACCGACAGGATCATCGAGGACATCCTGCCCCATCTCGAAGGGACCGACATCGAGATCGTGTCGGGATACCTGAACGACACCGACCAGTTCTGGAAGGTCAACCATCACTACGATGCGTTGCAGTGGATCATCGAGAAGTGTCTCAAGGTCGAAACCGACGACGAGGTCAAGCGCAGCCTCGGTGCGATCCAGAAGGCCCTCAACCGTTCGCGCCCCAGTCCGCCGACGGGCTACCGGACCGGGGCCATCGGCAAGCCCGAGGACAAGAGCACGCCGAAGGAGATCGTCGCGCGCTGGACCATCCTGCGGCAGGCCAAGAAGGACTGGATCGGCGTCTACGAGGATACCGCAGCCTGGAAGGCGGGAAAGCCCAAGGTCTCGGCCTTCAAACATCCTTCCTCGCCGATCAAGAAGCCGGGAACCAGCATGCACGGAACCGGCTATGCCATCGACATGGTCGGAAACTCTTCACAGATTGCGGCGATTTCCCGCTACCTGGGGGCAACCCTGATCTACAACGAACCGGGCAACTTCCATATCGAGTTCAAGAACGGGGTCGCCAACAAGCCGGTCAAGCCCAAGGGGAAGTAGTCGCCCCGCAAGCCTCACGCCGCCTCGAACGCCACCCTGCGGCGCAGGAACTGGGTGGCGCGGTCCGAGACCGCGCGCGGATCGCCGGTGGTCAGGAAACGCGAGGCCGTGCCGGTCCCCAGGAACTCCGGCCGCCGGTCCAGATAGTCGGCCAGTGCCTCGGCCACCAGCCCGGGCTGGCTGTAGACCTCCACCTCCGGCCCCAGTGCCTCGCGAAAGGCGGCCTCGACCAGCGGGTAATGCGTGCAGCCCAGGACCGCGGCTTCCGGATGCGGCATCCGGCGCCTCAAGGCCTCGACATGGGACCGCACCAGCGCCTCGGCCAGCATCTCGTCGCCCTGCTCGATCGCATCCACCACACCGCCGCAGGGCTGCGCCTCCACGTCCACGCCGATGGCGCGGAACGCCAGTTCCCGCTGGAAGGCGCGGCTGGCGACCGTCGCGGGGGTGGCAAACAGCGCCACATGCTTGACCGCCACCTCCCGCGGGGGCGAGTTGTCACCCCATTGCCGTTCGGTCAGCGCCTCGATCAGCGGCACGAAGACGCCCAGCACCCGCTTGTCGCGCGGCACCCAGGTTTCCTGCATCCGCTTCAGCGCCGCGGCGCTGGCCGTGTTGCAGGCCAGCACGACCAGATCGCAGCCCTCGGCCCACAGCCGCTCCACCCCCGCGCAGGTCAGGCGGAAGATGTCGTCCGGCGTGCGCACCCCGTAGGGCGTATGCGCATTGTCGCCCAGATAGACGAAGGGCACCTGCGGCAGCCGCCGCACCAGCGCATCGAGAACCGTCAGGCCCCCGAGCCCCGAATCGAACACGCCTACCGCCAATCGCGCCCCCTGCCCCCTGCCCTAGCCGCGGGTCCGATACCGATCCTCGAACTCCTTGCCGTAGGCCTAGGACGGCAGCGGGCGGGGCGAAAGGGCATAGGTTTCGCGGCGCAGGAAGTCCATCATCGCCGTCGCGTCGCGCTTCAGCGGGTCGAGCCTGGCCGAGGCGATGGGCGCCCCGATCACCACGCGCACGGGTTCGTCCACGCGCGACCGGAACTCCTTGATCAGAAGGCCGAGGCGCAGGGTCGTGTGCAGGTGGCTGGCGATCTGGAACAGCCGCGAGTTGTGCCCCTCGAAGAACACCGGCACCACGGTCGCGTCCGACCTGGCGATCAGCTTGGCGGTGAAGTTGCGCCAGCCCGGGTCCATCGGCTGCGAGAAGGGGCGCGCGGCGGTCGACACCGTGCCGCCCGGAAAGATGCCGATGGCGCCGCCGCCGTTCAGGTAGTCATGCGCTGCGGCCCGCGTGGCGAGGTTCAGGCGCACCGCCTCCTTCGTCTCGTCGAAGGACACCGGAAGGATCACGCGGTTCAGCGCCTCGGCCCGGCGGAAGACGGAATTGGCGAGGATGCGGAAATCGCCCCGCACCGCGTCCAGCAGATGCCCCATCATCAGCCCGTCGAGAATGCCGTAGGGGTGGTTGGCGATCAGGATCAGCGGGCCATTGGCGGGGATGTCGCCCAGACTGCCGCCCGTCACCTGCAAGGACAGGCCGAAGCGTTCGGGGATCACCTGCCAGAAGGACCGGCCGCGCTCCACCTCGTCCTCGTAGCCCGCCGCACGGCGGATCAGCCCCAGGCGGCCCGTCACGTTCTCGAGCATGCGGATCAGCGCCCGCCCCCCGCGGGTCTGCGCCGAGGACGCATAGGAGATATCGCGCGTCACCTCTTTGTCCGGCATCCGATCCGTCCCCGGCTTTCCCTCGCGAAACCCCTGGCCGTGCATTCTGGCCAGCGCCGATGACGCTTCTGCGACGGTTTTCCTATTCCGCCGCAATCGGGGCCGTTTCTCCGCCC
Source organism: Paracoccaceae bacterium (assembly GCA_035324325.1). Taxonomy (GTDB): domain Bacteria; phylum Pseudomonadota; class Alphaproteobacteria; order Rhodobacterales; family Rhodobacteraceae; genus DAOLBY01. The sequence goes on from DAOLBY010000037.1 coordinate 18,916, forward strand.
GGTTGCAGGCGCGCGAGGATCTCGGCACGCCGCGCCGCGGCCTTCGCCGCGTTCGCCTCCTTCACCGGGCCGAAGCCTCGGATCGTCAGCGGAAGTTCCGCCAGTTCGCGCACCAGGGGCGCGTTGGCGGGGGTGAGTGCGGCAAGGGCGGCCGCCATGTCGCCCTCGTATTCCGCGATCAGGGCGCGTTCCATCCGGCGTTCGGCGCTGCGGCCGAAGATGTCCCACCGCGTAGCGCGCAGGTGCTTCAGGCCCGCGAGCATCCGGAACACCGGCAGCATCCACGGCCCGAAGGCGCGCTTCTTCGGCCGTCCGGCGCCGTCCTTGCCCGGCAGCAGCGGCGGCGCCAGCCAGAAGGTCGGGCGCAGGGCGCCGTCGAAGGCCTCGCGCGCCTTGTCGAGCGTCGTCAGGTGCAGCCGCGCGACCTCGTATTCGTCCTTGATCGCCAGGAGCTTGTGATAGCCCTTTGCCACGTTCTCCCGCAGGTCGGGCGGCACGCGGTCCACGAAGGCCAGAAAGCGCCGCGCCAGCGCGTCGTCCTGATAGGCGCGCAGGTGGTCGGCGCGGAAGGCCACCGGATCCACCGCCGCAGGCACCGGGGGTCGGATCAGCGCAGCCGCCTCGGCCGGGTTCAGCACCGCCCAGCGGCCCAGGTCGAAGGCGCGCTGGTTGGCCTCCGCCCCCGCCCCGTTCAGCTCGATCGCCTTGCGGATCGCCCCCAGCGTCACCGGCACGAGGCCCCGCTGCCAGGCCGCTCCGAACACGACGACATTCGAGAAGATGGAGTCGCCCAGCGCCGCGCGGGCGAGTTCGGTGGCATCGAGAAAGCCGAGCCGGTCCCCCAGCCGCGTCTCAAGCGCGTCGCGCAAGCGCCCGTTCGGAATACGGAAATCGACGTTGCGGGTGAATTCGCCCGTGACGATGTCATGGTCGTTGACCACGGCCCCGGTGCGCCCGGTGGTCATCAGCCCGATGGTCCGCGCGCCGGCCGTCACCACCAGGTCGCCGCCGATCACGCAATCGGCCTCGCCCGTGGCCACGCGGATCGCGGTGATGTCCTCGGGCCGTTCGGCGATACGACAGTGGAGGTGGACGGCCCCCCCCTTCTGCGCCACCCCCGCCATTTCCATCAGACCTGCGCCCTTGCCGTCGACATGGGCGGCCATGGTGAGGATCGCGCCCACGGTCACGACGCCGGTGCCCCCCACCCCGGTGACGACCACGTTCCAGGTGCCGTCGATGGTGGGCAGGACGGGTTCCGGCAACTCGCCCGTCTCGACCGCCACGGTGGCGGACTTCTTCACCCTTGCGCCCTCCAGCGTGACGAAACTCGGGCAGAAGCCGTTGAGGCAGCTGAAATCCTTGTTGCAGGACGACTGGTCGACCGCCCGCTTGCGTCCCAGTTCCGTCTCGACCGGCACAAGGGACACGCAGTTCGACTGCACCCCGCAGTCGCCGCAGCCCTCGCAGACATCGGTGTTGATGAACACGCGGCGGTCGGGGTCGGGGAAGGCGCCCTTCTTGCGGCGGCGGCGCTTTTCGGCGGCACAGGTCTGGATGTAGAGCAGGACCGAGGTGCCGCGCACCTGCCGAAGCCGCTCCTGCACCGCCATCAGGTCCTCGCGCGGGTGGACGGAGACCCCCGAGGGGAACAGCCGCGGGAAGATATCTTCTTTGTTATCAGCGACAACCGTCAGGGTCTTCACACCCGCGGCCAGCACCTCGCGGGCGATCTGGTAGGGGGTCAGCCCGCCCTCGTTCGTCTGCCCGCCGGTCATCGCCACGGCGTCGTTGTACAGGATCTTGTAGGTGATCGTGGTTCCGGCGGCCACGGCGGCGCGGATCGCCATCAGGCCGGAGTGGTTGTAGGTACCGTCGCCCAGGTTCTGGAACACATGCCCGGTCTTCGAGAACGGCGCCTCGCCGATCCAGTTCGCGCCCTCGCCCCCCATCTGGGTGAAGCCCACCGTGTCGCGGTCCATCCACTGCACCATGTAATGGCAGCCGATCCCGGCATAGGCGCGGCTGCCCTCGGGCAGCTTGGTCGAGGAATTGTGCGGGCAGCCCGAACAGAACCAGGGCAGGCGCGCGGCGATGTCCCGTGCATTGTCGGCTTTGCGTGCCTCTTCAAGCCGTTGCAGCGCGGCCCTCAGGTAATCGGGGGTGCGCCCTTCCTCGATCAGAATGGCGCCGATCCGTTCCGCGATCAGCACGGGGTCGAGCGCGTAGCGCGTGGGGAACAGTTCCACCCGCCGGCCGTTCTCCCAGTTGTCGCCCTTGTGCCATCCATAGACGCGCCGGCCGCGGCGGTCGTCGAAGATCGCCTCCTTGACCTGCACCTCGATCAGCTTGCGCTTCTCCTCGACCACCACGATCAGGTCGAGCCCCTCGGCGAATTCGTGGAAGCTGTCCATGTCGAGCGGGAAGGTCTGCCCGACCTTGTAGGTGGTCAGGCCCAGCCGCTCCGCCTCGTCCCCGTCGATGCCCAGAAGGGCGAAGGCGTGCATCAGGTCGAGCCAGTTCTTGCCGGCCGCCACGAAGCCGATCCTGGCCCCGGGCTTGCCCCAGACCCGCCGGTCCATGCCGTCCGCACGACTGAACGCCTCGGCCGCGAAGCGCTTGAAGTCGATCATGCGCGCTTCCTGCGCCACCGGCGTATCCTGCAGGCGGATGTTCAGGCCCCCGGGCGGCATCGCGAATTCGGGGGTGACGAAGGCCATGCGGTCGGGCCGGCCATCGACCACGGCGGTCGCCTCGACCGTGTCCTTCATCGTCTTGAGGCCGACCCAGACGCCCGCAAAGCGGCTGAGCGCCCAGCCGTAGAGGCCGTAGTCCAGAATCTCCTGCACGCCCGCGGGCGACACGACCGGCATGTAGGCATCGACCATCGCCCAGTCCGACTGGTGCAGCGTGGTGGAGCTTTCGCCCGTGTGATCGTCGCCCATGGCCATGAGGACGCCGCCGCGCGGCGAGGTGCCGGCCATGTTCGCGTGCCGCATCACGTCGCCCGAACGGTCCACCCCCGGCCCCTTGCCGTACCACAGCGCGAAGACGCCGTCGAAACGCCCCTCGCCCCGCAGTTCGGCCTGCTGCGTGCCCCAGCGGGGGGTGGCGGCCAGACCCTCGTTCAGGCGGGGCTGGAAGCGGATGCTGCTGGCCGCCAGCAGGTTCTCGGCCCGCCACATCGCCTGGTCCACGCCCCCCAGCGGCGAGCCGCGGTAGCCTGTCACATAGCCCGCGGTGTTCCACCCCGCCGCAAGGTCGCGCGCCTTCTGCATCAGCATCAGCCGCACCAGCGCCTGGGTGCCATTCAGCAGGACCGGCGATTTCGACAGGTCGAACCTGTCGGTCAGCGATACGTCCTGCCTGCCCATCGTGCTTCCCCCCTGCAACCGCCCCGGCAGCCCGCATGATAGGTCAATATCGCTGACCCACAAAGCGGAAAAAGTGTCGGGAATCGACGTTCCCCTGACAAGAATAGTGTCTATCTCGGCGCGTGCGTGTTAGCGCCCGACAAGTTGAAGAGAGTTGCGCCGATGGACTGGGACAAGCTTCGGATCTTTCATGCGGTGGCCGATGCCGGCAGCCTGACCCATGCCGGCGAATCGCTGCGCCTCAGCCAGTCGGCCGTCAGCCGCCAGATCCGCGCGCTGGAAGAGACCCTGGGCGTGACGCTGTTCCACCGCCACGCGCGGGGGCTGATTCTCACCGAACCCGGCGAGTTGCTGTTCGACGCCACCACCGCCATGGTCAAGCGGCTCGATGCCGCCGCCGCCCGCATCCGCGACAGCGAGGACGAGGTCTTCGGCGAGTTGCGCGTCACCACGACCACCGGCTTCGGCACGCTGTGGCTGGCCCCGCGCCTGCCTGCGCTCTACCGAAAGTATCCCAGCCTGAAGATCGACCTGATGCTGGAGGAACGCGTGCTCGACCTGCCAATGCGCGAGGCCGACGTGGCCATCCGCATGAAGGAACCGAGCCAGGCCGACCTGATCCGCCGCCGGCTGATGACGATCAACATGCGCCTCTATGCGACGCAGGAATACCTGGTCGAGGCCGGAACCCCCACGACGATGGAGGATTTCCGCACGCACCGGCTGATCTGCCAGCATGCCGGAACGCCGCAGGTCAGTGCGGGCGCCGTCCTGGTGCAGGCGCTCATGGCGCATGACGTGCCCTCGACCCTGACGGTCAACAACTACTTCGGCGTGTTGCAGGGGGTTCTGGCACATCTTGGGATCGGGGTCCTGCCCGATTACATTACCGACGATTTTCCCCAGCTGGTGCGCGTTCTACCCGAGGTCGAATCAGCCGAGGTGCCGGTGTTCCTCGCCTACCCCGAGGAATTGCGCCATTCCAAGCGCGTGGCGGCCTTCCGCGACTTCGTGACCGAAGAGATCTTCGCCTATCGCAAGCGCCAGCAGGCCTGAGACCGGCCGAAATAAGGCATTCGCGCAACGCATGGCGGGTATGTTGTCTTTCGGATGCATGAACACTTGATCGGCACCCTGCCCGCTTTTACATCGGTTCATGAAGGCGCCGGGCCTCGTGCCCCGTCTTCATACCTCCCTGTTGGACTTGGGCCGAGCTCCTGCTCGGCCTCTTTTTTTGGCGCGATGCCCGCCTGAGGTTCAGCATGCGCGGCCGACGCAAGCCCCTTTCAACCGCCCGGCCCCTGCCGTATCAGGGCCGCGCGAACGCGGGGGACGCCATGAACGAGCCGAAGATCACGCCCGAACTGGTGGCCGCGCATGGGCTGAAACCCGACGAATACGACCGCATCCTGGGCATCATCGGGCGCGAACCCAGCTTCACCGAACTCGGCATCTTCTCGGCGATGTGGAACGAGCACTGTTCCTACAAGTCGTCGAAGAAATGGCTGCGCACACTGCACACCACCGGCCCGCAGGTGATCTGCGGCCCGGGCGAGAACGCGGGCGTGGTGGACATCGGCGCGGGCCTCGCCGTGGTGTTCAAGATGGAAAGCCACAACCACCCCTCGTACATCGAGCCCTACCAGGGCGCCGCGACCGGCGTGGGCGGGATCCTGCGTGACGTGTTTACCATGGGCGCCCGGCCGGTGGCGGCGATGAACGCGCTGAGTTTCGGCGAACCGTCGCATCCGCGCACGCGCCGACTGGTGCAGGGCGTGGTGGAAGGTGTCGGGGGCTACGGCAATGCCTTCGGCGTGCCGACCGTGGGCGGCGAGGTGCGCTTTCACCGCAGCTACAACGGCAACTGCCTGGTGAACGCCTTTGCCGCCGGCATCGCGCAGACCGACGGCATCTTCTATTCGGCCGCATCGGGCGTGGGGATGCCGGTCGTCTACCTGGGCGCCAAGACGGGGCGCGACGGGGTGGGCGGCGCAACCATGGCCAGCGCCGAATTCGACGACACGATCGAGGAAAAGCGCCCGACCGTGCAGGTCGGCGACCCCTT
>DAOLBY010000038.1:0-13931 GCA_035324325.1 Paracoccaceae bacterium
ACTACAGCTATTCGGTGGTGCGCGGCTGCGACCGCATCGTGCCGGTGGACATCTACGTTCCCGGCTGCCCGCCGACGGCCGAGGCGCTGCTGTATGGAATCCTCCAGTTGCAGCGCAAGATCCGCCGCACCGGCACGCTGGTGAGGTGACGCCATGACTGCCGCACTCGATGAACTCGCCGCCCACCTGGAACTGCGCCGCCCCGATGCGGTGGAACGCACCCGCATCGCGCATGGCGAGCTGACGGTCGAGGTGCCGCTGGCGCATCTGGCGGCCTTCGTGGAGTTCCTGCGCACCGATGCCGCCTGCCGCTTCACCTCGCTCGTGGACATCACCGCGCTCGACCATCCCGAACGTCCGGCGCGCTTCGACATGGTCTACCACTTCCTGTCGATGTGGCGGAACCACCGCATCCGGGTGAAGGTGGCGGTCCACGAGGACGAGATGGTGCCCACGATCACCCCGCAGTTCCCCGCCGCCAACTGGTTCGAGCGCGAGGTGTTCGACATGTTCGGCATCCTGTTCTCGGGTCACCCCGACCTGCGGCGGATCCTGACCGACTACGGCTTCCGCGGGCACCCGCTGCGCAAGGACTTTCCCACGACAGGCTACACCGAGGTGCGCTGGGACGAGGCGCAGAAGCGCGTCGTCTACGAACCCGTCAGCCTGGTGCAGGAATACCGCCAGTTCGATTTCCTCAGCCCCTGGGAGGGCGCGCAGTACGTCCTGCCGGGCGACGAGAAGAAGGGTTGAGCGCGGTGGAAGGCACGACAATCCTTCTGGGCGTGGGGGCCACCAAGGCCGGCACCACCTGGCTCTGGGACCACCTGTCGCGCCACCCGGAATGCCATGCCCGGGCGATCAAGGAACTGCATTACTTCGACACGGTGGAAAACCGTGCCTGGGGCCGACAGATCAAGGTGCAGAAGGCCCTGGCCGAGCGGCTGCGCGCAAGGGCCGAGGCCGGCCGCGCCAACCCGTCGCGCATCGCGCAGCGGCGGGCGGACGTGGCCGAATGGCTGGCGGTGCTGCGCCGGCAGGCCGAGGATGTGCCGGCCTACCTCGCCTATCTGTTCGGCGGCGCGCGGGCCGGCCGGCGCCTCGTCATGGATGTGACGCCGGCCTATGCCAGCCTGCCCGAGGCGCGGCTGCGGCAGATGGCGGGCATGGCGGATGACGTGCGCATTCTCTACCTCATGCGCGACCCGGTGGCGCGGTTCTGGAGCCATGTGCGCATGATCGCCGAACGCAGCGTCCGGGCGGTGGCCGATGTGCCGGCGGCGGCGCGAGCGCTTCTGGATGCCATCCTCGACGGCCAGCCCTCGGCGGCGGTGGATCGGGGCGACTATGCCGGGGCACTGGCGCGGCTTGATGCGGCGGTGGCGCCCGGGCGGCTGCTGGTGATGTTCCAGGAAGAGTTGATGACGGCGCCGGGCTACGGGCGGCTCTGCGGTTTTCTCGGCATCGCGCCGGGGCAGCCGGATTTCGGGCGACGGGTCTTTGCCTCGGCGCCGGTCGAGATGACGGCGGCGCAGCGGGCGCGGCTGGGGCAGTTCCTGGCGCCGCAATACGCGACGGTGGCGGCGCGCGGGCCGCTGCCCGCGGCCTGGCGGCGCGCAATGGAGGGGGGTGCGGCATGATGGACGGCGGCACGGTTTCCGATCGGGGCTTCGACGACGCGCTGACGGGCGAACAGAAGATCCGCAACTTCAACATCAACTTCGGCCCGCAACACCCCGCGGCGCATGGCGTTCTTCGTCTGGTGCTGGAACTGGACGGCGAGATCGTGGAACGCTGCGACCCCCACATCGGCCTCCTGCACCGCGGCACCGAAAAACTGATGGAAAGCCGCACCTATCTGCAGAACCTGCCCTATTTCGACCGGCTGGACTATGTCGCGCCGATGAACCAGGAACATGCCTGGTGCCTGGCGATCGAACGGCTGACTGGGGTCGAGGTGCCGCGGCGCGCATCGCTGATCCGGGTGCTCTATTCCGAGATCGGGCGCATCCTGAACCACCTTCTCAACGTCACCACGCAGGCCATGGACGTCGGCGCGCTGACGCCGCCGCTCTGGGGCTTCGAGGAGCGCGAGAAACTGATGGTGTTCTACGAACGCGCCTGCGGGGCGCGGCTGCACGCCGCGTACTTCCGCCCCGGCGGCGTACACCAGGATCTGACGCCCGACCTGCTCGACGATATCGACGAATGGGCCGGGGCCTTTCCGAAGGTGCTCGACGACATCGACACGCTGCTGACGGAGAACCGCATCTTCAAGCAGCGCAACGCCGACATCGGGATCGTGAGGGAAGAGGATATCCTGACCTGGGGGTATTCCGGCGTGATGGTGCGCGGATCGGGCCTTGCCTGGGACCTGCGCCGCGCGCAGCCCTACGAATGCTATGACGAGTTCGATTTCCGCATCCCCGTGGGCAAGAACGGCGACTGCTACGACCGCTATCTCTGCCGCATGGCCGAGATGCGCGAGTCGACCTCGATCATCCGCCAGGCCATCGCCAAGCTGCGGGTGGAAAAGGGCGACGTGCTGGCCCGCGGCAAGATCACGCCGCCGAAGCGCGCCGAGATGAAGACCTCGATGGAGGCGCTGATCCATCACTTCAAGCTTTACACCGAGGGCTTCAAGGTGCCCGCGGGCGAGGTCTATGCCGCCGTCGAGGCACCGAAGGGCGAGTTCGGCGTCTATCTGGTGGCCGACGGCACGAACCGCCCCTACCGCGCCAAGATCCGCGCGCCGGGCTTCCTGCACCTGCAGTCGATGGACTGGATCTGCAAGGGCCACCAGCTGGCCGACGTGTCGGCCATCATCGGCACGATGGACGTGGTGTTCGGAGAGATCGACCGATGATCGAGGCATCCTCCGGCATGGCCGACATCCTTCCCGCCCTGGGCGCGCTGTTCGCGGGCCTGCCCTTCCTGCCGGTCCTCGGCATCCTCTTCGGGATCGCGCTCTAGGATGCGGTCCGCGCCGATCCCCCAGCCGCGCCCGGCGCCGGAGGCCGCATGATCGAGCCTTCGGCCATCGCGCTGGCAACGCTCTGCCTCGTGCTGACGGGGGGCTTCGGATTGCTGTTCGCGCTCGACCCCGGGCGGGGCATGGCTGCGGCCTCGCACCGGCCGGCACAGCTGCCGCTGGTCATGTCGGACCGCTACATCGGCACCGCCTTCCTGCTGCTGGGCGTGATCCTGTGGGGCGACTGGTGGCTGCTGGCCTGGTTCACCGGCGTCGTCGGCGTCGCAGGGCTGGGCGATGTGCTGATCTACCGCCGCGCGGGGCTGCCCGCGGGTCCGCACATGATCGCGGCGGCGCTTTACCTGACCGCGGCGGGCCTGGCCCTGTCCGCGCATATGATGAACGGACAGGGCTAACGTGGGAAATCTATTGGGAGCCGGCGCATGATCCGCTTGAGCAGGCGATGCAATTTGGTGCCTTTGTTGTTATTTGCGGGGATCGCGCCGAGTTCTCTACAGGCGCAGGAGGCGCAAGTATCAGGTCCCAATCCGTATATCACCCTTGTCCGCGCTGGCTATGCCGCGACCATGACCTCATTTCAAACTGGCGACTTTTTTGTCGTGATGGTGCCACCTGCAAACTCGACAGCGCGCAGTCCATACCTGTGTGTTATCCAAAGTCGCGTTGGGCCAAATCAGGGAAATACTCCGAGCTTTTCGCCAACTTCGATCTGTCGAGAGTTCTAGACATGCTGCGCCGCCTGCACCCCCACCAGCCCGAGAGCTTCGCCTTCACCCCCGCCAACCGGGCCTGGGCCGAGGCGCAGATGACCAAGTATCCGCCCGGCCGTCAGGCCAGTGCGATCATCCCGCTGCTGTGGCGCGCGCAGGAGCAGGAGGGCTGGCTGTCCAAGCCCGCCATCGAACACGTCGCCGACATGCTGGGCCTGGCCTATATCCGGGCGCTGGAGGTCGCGACCTTCTACTTCATGTTCCAGCTGCAACCCGTTGGAAGCGTGGCCCATATCCAGATCTGCGGCACCACGTCCTGCATGATCTGCGGCGCCGAGGATCTGGTGGCGGTCTGCAAGGAGATGATCGCGCCGCGGCCGCATGCACTGTCGCCCGACGGCCGCTTCAGCTGGGAAGAGGTCGAATGCCTGGGCGCCTGCGCCAATGCGCCCATGGCCCAGATCGGCAAGGACTATTACGAGGATCTGACGGCCGAGAAGCTGCGCGGGATCATCGCGCGCTTCTCCAAGGGCGAGGTGCCGGTGCCGGGGCCGCAGAACGGGCGCTATGCGGCGGAGCCGCTGTCGGGCCTGACGAGCCTGACCGAGTTCGACAGCGGCCGGCGGCAGTACAATGCAAGCGTGCAGGCGGCGGTGGATCTGGCCGATACCGTGAAGCGGATCGACGGCACCGAGGCGGCGCTGGTGACGCCCTGGCTGGGCAAGGCGGCGGCGCCGAAGCCCGCGCCTGCGGCATCCGCCGCGCCGGCCCCGGCGACTGTGCCGCAGGCCCGCCCCGCGGCCTTGCCGCAGGCGCGCGGCGGCACGCCAGACAATCTGAAGGAAATCAAGGGGATCGGGCCGAAACTTGAAAAGCTGTGCCACAGGCTCGGCTTTTTCCATTTCGACCAGATCGCGGCCTGGACGGCTGCGGAAGTGGCCTGGGTCGACGACAACCTCGAAGGTTTCAAGGGAAGGGTGACGCGCGACGACTGGGTGGCGCAGGCGAAGGTTCTCGCGTCAGGCGGCAAGGACTGAACGGCAACCGGCCCGCGCCCCGTGGCGCGGCCCCTGAGGGAAGGGTCTGAGGATGACGGAAGGTCCGGTGAAGAACGCCCCGCAGCTCTGGGGTCTGGCGATCGCGGGGGGCGTGTGGCTGGTCGCCTTGGGGGTGTCGCTGGGGCCGATCGGCCTCTCCTCGGCCGGGGCGATTCTGGTGGCAACGGTGGTCGGCGGCGTGGTGGCGCTGATCCTGGGCCTGCCACGCGAGACTGCGCCGCCTGCGGTGCCGGGCAGCGCGGGCGTGGCGACGGTGCCCGAAGCCGCGCCTGCCCCCGCCCCCTCGCCAGCTCCGGTCCCCGCCGCTGCTCCGGTTGCCGTGGCCGCGGCACCGGCCGAGCCGGTGGCGGCAGCCAGGCCGCAGGGCCTGTCGGCCCCGCGCGGCGGTGCGCCCGACGACCTCAAGCTCATCAAGGGCATCGGCCCGGCGCTGGAAAAGCTTTGCCACAGCCTCGGCTACTACCACTTCGACCAGATCGCGGCCTGGACCCCGGCGGAGGTCGCCTGGGTCGATGACAACCTCGAGGGCTTCAAGGGCCGGGTCACGCGCGACAACTGGGTGGCGCAGGCCAAGGTGCTGGCCGCTGGCCGGGCGCCTGCATGATGGCGCAGGGTGGCCCCCCGCAGCACGACATGCCGCGCGACCGCGCGCGGGTCCGGCAGGCGCGGCTGGCCGCCGCCGTGCTGGGCCTGACGATGGTGCTGTGGATGGGCGCTCAGTGGCTGGGCGGCCGGCTGGGGTGGGAGACGCGCTATGTCTTCCTGTTCGATCTGATGGCCATTGCGGCCTTTGTCTGGACGATGGCCGTCACCTGGCGGCTGTGGCGGGAACGCCAGTGATTGCGAAGGGTTGAGCGATGCTCAGGGATCAGGACCGCATCTTCACGAACCTCTACGGGATGCACGACCGCAGCCTGGCCGGCGCGCGCAAGCGCGGCCACTGGGACGGCACGGCCGCGATCGTCGCGCGCGGGCGCGACAAGATCGTGGACGAGGTCAAGGCCTCTGGCCTGCGCGGGCGCGGCGGGGCGGGGTTCCCGACCGGTCTCAAGTGGTCCTTCATGCCCAAGGCCAGCGATGGCCGGCCGTCCTACCTCGTGGTCAATGCCGACGAGTCCGAGCCCGGCACCTGCAAGGACCGCGAGATCATGCGCCATGATCCGCACACGCTGATCGAGGGCTGCCTAATCGCGTCCTTCGCCATGGGGGCGCATGCCTGCTACATCTACATCCGCGGCGAATACATCCGGGAGCGCGAGGCGCTGCAGGCCGCGATCGACGAATGCTATGACGCGGGGCTTCTGGGAGCGAACGCGGCCGGGTCGGGCTGGGATTTCGACCTGTATCTCCACCACGGCGCCGGCGCCTATATCTGCGGCGAGGAAACGGCCCTTCTGGAAAGCCTCGAGGGCAAGAAGGGGATGCCGCGGATGAAGCCGCCGTTCCCGGCCGGAAGCGGCCTCTACGGCTGCCCGACCACGGTGAACAACGTCGAGTCGATCGCCGTGGTGCCGACGATCCTGCGCCGCGGGCCGGAGTGGTTCGCGGGCTTCGGCCGGCCGAACAATGCGGGCACCAAGCTGTTTGCCATCTCGGGCCATGTCGCCAACCCCTGCGTGGTGGAAGAGGCGATGTCGATCCCGCTGAAGGAACTCCTGGATCGCCACTGCGGCGGGGTGCGGGGAGGGTGGAAGAACCTCAAGGCCGTGATCCCCGGCGGCTCGTCGGTGCCGCTGCTGACGCAGACGCAATGCGACGACGCGATCATGGATTTCGACTGGCTGCGCGAACAGCGCTCGGGCCTCGGCACCGCGGCGGTGATCGTGATGGACCAGTCCACCGACGTCATCAAGGCGATCTGGCGGCTGTCGAAGTTCTACAAGCACGAAAGCTGCGGCCAGTGCACGCCGTGCCGCGAGGGCACCGGCTGGATGATGCGGGTGATGGACCGTCTGGTGCGCGGCGAGGCCGAGGTCGAGGAGATCGACATGCTGCTGTCGGTCACGAAGCAGGTCGAGGGCCACACGATCTGCGCCCTGGGCGATGCCGCCGCCTGGCCGATCCAGGGCCTGATCCGCGCCTTCCGGGGCGAGATCGAGGACCGCATCATCGCCCGCAAGACCGGCCGCAAGTCGGCCATGGCGGCGGAGTGAGGGCGATGGCCGCGGCCATGACCCTTACGCTCGCGGCCTGCGCCGCGCCCGGGGCGCCGCCGACCCCGGGCGCCGCGCCGCGGTCCGACGGGCCGCTGCGGGTGGCGGGATTCCAGCACTGGCAGGGCGCGGATGCGCGCCGCGCCGCGGATGCACGCTGCGGCGGGCGGGGAGTGGCGGTGTCGATCTACGACCGTTTCGACCGCGGTGCGGCCGAATGGGTCTATGCGGGGGGCTGCGCATGACGGTTTCGTTCATCCGCACCGCCTGTCATGGCATAGCGGCCGGGATTTCCCCATTTCTTCGGGCAGTTCAACCGAGGAGCCCGCGATGAAACGCATTGCCCTGACCCTGTCCCTGATCCTGTCGCTGGCGGCGCCGCTGGCCGCCGCGGCGCCCGTGCCGCTGGCGCAGGAAAAGCACATCAATTCCGAACTGCTCGCCGCCCAGATCGGCGACATCCTGCGCCGGACCTGCCCGGCGGCCTCGGCCCGCATGTTCGTCGTCCTGAACCGGCTGAACGCGCTGGAATCCTACGCCCGGTCCAAGGGATACGCCGAGGCCGAGGTGAAGGCCTTCCTCAAGGACCGCGCCCAGAAGGACCGCATCCGCGCCGAGGCCCAGGCCTGGCTGGCCGCGGCCGGGGCTTCGCCGGGCGATCCCGAGAGCCATTGCCGGGTGGCCCGCGAGGAGGTGCGCAAGCGTTCGGCCGTCGGCTCGCTGCTCCGGGTGTCGGGATGACGATGCACCTGGCCGAACTCAACATCGGGCGGCTGGTCGCCCCGCCGGGCGATCCCCGGGTCGCGGCCTTCATGGCCGCGCTTGACCGCGTGAACGGGCTGGGCAAGCGGTCGCCGGGGTTCGTCTGGATGATGGAGGGTTCGGGCGAACCGGGCACCGGCAACACCGAGACGAAGATCGGCGGCGATGAGCGCTTCGTGGCCAACATGACGGTCTGGGACAGCGTTCAGGCCCTGGAGCATTTCGTCTGGAACACCGTCCACCGCGCCTTCTACGAACGGCGGACGGAATGGTTCGAGGTGCTGGGGCAGATGCATTTCGTCATGTGGTGGGTGCCCGCCGGGCACCGCCCGACGCTGGAAGAAGGTCTGGCGCGGCTCGACCACCTCAAGGCCCATGGCGACAGCGACCATGCCTTCGGCTGGACATACGTGAAAGACGCGCGGCTGTGGCGACCCCACGCCTGCGCGCATGCGGCGGCGGAGTAGGGGCGATGTGCCACGGCGATCTGGACCCGAAATATCTGATGCGCGACATCGAGGCGCGCATGAAACGCCCGTTGGCGGAACGCGACAGCACGAAGATCGCGGCCGCTCAGGCACCGGCGGGGCTTGTGGCCCGGCTGCGTGACATCCTGGGCTGGCCGCTGCGGAAGGACCGGGCGCATGTCTAACGTGAAGAAGATCAGCATCGACGGCCGCGAGGTCGAGGTCGACGGGGCCATGACGATCATCCAGGCGGCCGAGGTCGCGGGGATCGAGATCCCGCGCTTCTGCTACCACGAGCGGCTGTCCATCGCCGGCAACTGCCGGATGTGCCTGGTCGAGGTGAAGGGCGGCCCGCCCAAGCCCGCGGCCAGCTGCGCGATGCAGGTGCGCGACCTGCGCCCCGGCCCCAACGGCGAGGCGCCTGTGGTGCTGACCAACAGCCCCATGGTCAGACGGGCGCGCGAGGGGGTGATGGAGTTCCTGCTCATCAACCACCCGCTCGACTGCCCGATCTGCGACCAGGGCGGCGAATGCGACCTGCAGGACCAGGCGATGGCCTACGGGGTCGATTTCAGCCGCTACCGCGAGCCCAAGCGGGCGTCCGAAGACCTGGAGCTTGGCCCGCTCGTCGCCACCACGATGACGCGCTGCATTTCCTGCACCCGCTGCGTGCGCTTCACGACCGAGGTCGCGGGGATCACCCAGATGGGCCAGACCGGACGCGGCGAGGATGCCGAGATCACGTCCTACCTCAACCAGACGCTGGCCTCGAACCTGCAGGGCAACATCATCGACCTCTGCCCGGTGGGGGCGCTGACCTCGAAGCCCTATGCCTTCACCGCCCGGCCCTGGGAGCTGACCAAGACCGAGACGGTGGACGTGATGGACGCGCTCGGCTCCTCGATCCGCGTGGACACCAAGGGACGCGAGGTCATGCGCATCCTGCCGCGCAACCATGACGGCGTGAACGAGGAATGGATTTCCGACAAGACGCGATTCGTCTGGGACGGGCTGCGCCGGCAAAGGCTGGACCGGCCCTTTTTCCGGGTGGATGGCAAGCTGCGTCCGGCGACCTGGCCGCAGGCGCTGGCGGCGGCGGCCACGGCGATGAAGGGCAAGCGCGTCGCCGGGATCGTGGGCGATCTGGTGCCGGTCGAGGCGGCCTTCAGCCTCAAGCAGCTGGTCGAGGGTCTGGGCGGCAAGGTCGAATGCCGCACCGACGGCGCGGCGCTGCCTGCGGGCATCCGCGGCGGCTATGCCGGGACGGCCCGGATCGAGGACATCGACACGGCGAAGCGCATCGTCATCGTGGGGTCGAACCCGCGCGACGAGGCGCCGGTTCTGAACGCGCGGATCCGCAAGGCCTGGACGCTGGGGGCCGAGGTCACGCTGGTCGGCCCGGCGGCCGATCTGACCTATGATCATGCCCATGCCGGCACCGGGCCTGCCGCGCTGGCGGGCATCGCGCCGGGGGCGCTGGTGATCGTCGGGCAGGGGGCGCTGATGCGGCCCGACGGGGCGGCGGTGCTGGCCGAATGCGCGCGGCTGGCCGCGGGCGGCGGCCTTCTGCTGCTGCACACGGCGGCGGCGCGCGTGGGCGCCATGGACCTGGGCTGCACGACCGAGGGCGGGATCGGGGCGGCGCTGGACGGGGCCGAGGTCATCCTGAACCTGGGCGCCGACGAGATCGACCTGCCCGCGGGGCCCGTGGTGATCTACCAGGGCCACCACGGCGACCGCGGCGCGCACCGGGCCGACATCATCCTGCCCGGTGCCGCCTGGGTCGAGGAAAACGGGCTGTTCGTGAACACCGAGGGCCGCCCGCAACTGGCGCTGCGCGCGGGCTTTCCGCCGGGCGAGGCCAAGGAGAACTGGGCGATCCTGCGCGCGCTGTCCGGGGAACTGGGGGCTGCGCTGCCCTGGGACAGCCTGACCGCCCTGCGGCAGGCGCTGGTTGCGGCGCATCCGCACCTGGGGCGCATCGACGAGGTGCCGTCGAACCCGGCGCCGGATCTGGCCGGGGGCCCGCTCGGGTCGGGTGACTTCGCCCCCGCCGTGCGCGACTTCTATCTGACGAATGCCGTCGCCCGCGCCTCGGCCCTGATGGCGGAATGCTCGCGGCTGGCGGCGGATCGCGCGTCGCTGCGGATGGCGGCGGAGTGATGCCGCGCCGCGCCGCCCTTGCGCTCGCCCTGCCGGCGCTGGCTGCGGCGGCGGCCTGCACGGCGGCGAGGCCGGCCGACGTGGGGCGGGCCGCGACGGCGCCGGAATATCTCGGGATCGAGACGGCGCTGCTCGACGACGATCTGGTGCGGTTCCGCGTGGCGCTGCGCGGCGGGGAAGGGCGGGCCGGGGTGGATGCCTATGCCCGCTGTGCCGCGGCGCAATATGCGCTGATCCGCGGCTACGGGTTCGCGCGGCATGTGCGCACGACAGTTGCCGAACGGGGTGGCATCTGGCGCGGCGATGCGGTCTATACCGTGTCGCCGGCGCTGCCCCGCGGCATCCGTACGCTTGACGCGGAAGTGGTGGTGCGCGACTGCGGCGCGCAGGGCATACCGACGGTGTGAGGGGCAGGGAATGGACGGCGGCTTCTTCCAGTCAGGGGCGGGCATCGCGCTGGTGATCGCGGCGCAGAGCCTGCTGGTCATCGGCTTCGTGATGATCTCGCTCCTGTTCCTCGTCTACGGCGACCGCAAGATCTGGGCGGCGGTGCAGATGCGGCGCGGCCCCAACGTGGTGGGGGCCTGGGGCCTTCTGCAGACGGTGGCCGACGCGCTGAAATACGTCGTCAAGGAAATCGTCGTGCCCGCGGGCGCCGACCGGCCGGTGTTCTTCCTCGCGCCCATGCTGTCCTTCGTGCTGGCGGTGCTGGCCTGGGCGGTGATCCCGTTCAACGACGGCTGGGTGCTGGCCGACATCAACGTGGCCATCCTGTTCGTCTTTGCCGTGTCGTCGCTGGAAGTCTACGGCGTGATCATGGGCGGCTGGGCGTCGAACTCGAAATACCCCTTCCTCGGCTCGCTGCGTTCGGCCGCGCAGATGATCAGCTACGAGGTCTCGCTGGGCCTGATCATCATCGGCATCATCATCTCGACCGGCTCGATGAACCTGTCGGCCATCGTGGCGGCGCAGGACGGGGCCTATGGCCTCTTCTCCTGGTACTGGCTGCCGCACCTGCCGATGGTGGTGCTGTTCTTCGTCAGCGCGCTGGCCGAGACGAACCGCCCGCCCTTCGACCTGCCCGAGGCGGAAAGCGAACTGGTGGCCGGGTTCATGGTCGAATACTCCTCGACCCCGTACCTGCTGTTCATGGCCGGCGAATACATCGCGATCTTCCTGATGTGCGCGCTGATGAGCCTTCTGTTCTTCGGCGGCTGGCTGTCGCCCATCCCGGGGCTGCCCGACGGGGCCTTCTGGATGATCGCCAAGATGGCGTTCTTCTTTTTCCTCTTCGCGATGGTGAAGGCCATCGTGCCGCGCTACCGCTATGACCAGCTGATGCGGATCGGCTGGAAGGTGTTCCTGCCGATGTCGCTGGCCTGGGTGGTGATCGTCGCCTTCCTGGCCAAGTTCGAGGTGCTGGGCGGGGCCTGGGCACGCTGGACCGTAGGAGGCTGACCAATGACCCAGATCGACTGGAACCGCGCCACCCGCTACTTCCTGCTGCAGGACTTCATCAAGGGCTTCGCGCTGGGGATGAAATACTTCTTCGCCCCCAAGGCCACGCTGAACTACCCGCACGAGAAGGGGCCGCTGTCGCCCCGCTTCCGCGGCGAACATGCGCTGCGCCGCTACCCGAACGGCGAGGAACGCTGCATCGCCTGCAAGCTCTGCGAGGCGATCTGCCCGGCGCAGGCCATCACCATCGACGCCGAACCGCGCGAGGACGGCAGCCGCCGGACCACCCGCTACGACATCGACATGACCAAGTGCATCTATTGCGGCTTCTGCCAGGAGGCCTGCCCGGTCGATGCCATCGTCGAGGGGCCGAACTTCGAATTCGCCACCGAGACGCGCGAGGAACTGTTCTACGACAAGGAGCGCCTGCTGGCGAACGGCGACCGCTGGGAAGCCCAGATCGCCCGCAACCTTGAACTCGACGCACCGTATCGGTGAAGGGAGGGGACGATGGCATCCACGATCCTGTCCGTCGCGTTCGGCGCCCTTGGAGGCGCGGCCGTGGTGGCTGCCGCCGTGCTTGCCGGCGGGGTGTTGCGCGGGCCCTCGGGTGAGACCGGCGCCCCGGGGCCGGCCGGCGTGGCCGGGCCTGCCGGGGCGCCCGGCCTGGCCGGCCCGGCCGGGCCCCAGGGGCCTGCCGGCACCGGCGATCTTGGGCCCGAGGCCATCGTGCTGGCGCGGACCGCGGGCGGATGCCCTCCGGGCTGGTCGGTGGGGGGGCGCGTGTCGCTCAACACGTCGCCCGAATACGAACTGTCGCCGGACCAGAGCCGCAGCAACCCCGGCATCATGACCTCGGCGACCGCCGGTTTTGCCAATGTGATCTTCGTGCTGTGCCGTCCGGGGGCCGCGCCATGACCGACGCCTGGACCAAGATGATGGGGCAGATGCTGGAACAGTCCCAGCAGATGGCCAAGGCGTTCAATCCGGCGCTGGAGACGTTCAAGGTCAAGGGGTTCGAGGATCTGATCCCCACGATGTCGAAGGACTTCATGGAAATGGCCTTCGGCCGCACCTTCAACCGCGACGGGCTGGACGCCAAGACGCGGATGCTGGTCACCATCGCCGCGCTGACCGTCCTGGGCGCGCAGGCCGAGCCGCAGCTGAAACTGTCGGTCCGCCATGCGCTCGAGGCTGGCGCGACCCAGCGCGAGATCGCGGAAGTCATCTACCAGATGAGCATGTTCGGCGGCCTGCCGGCGATGCAGAAGGCGCTGGAGATCGCGCAGGGCGTCTTCGCCGGCACCGAGAAGGGGGAGAGTGCGGAATGAACCTGGCCGATCTTGCCTTCTACGCCTTCGCGCTGACGGCCGTGACGGCGGCGCTGCTGGTCACCGTCAGCCGCAACCCGGTGCATTCTGTCTTGTGGCTGATCCTGGCCTTCCTGTCCTCGGCCGGCCTGTTCGTGCTGATCGGGGCCGAGTTCGTGGCGATGCTCTTGATCATCGTCTATGTCGGTGCGGTGGCCGTGCTGTTCCTGTTCGTCGTCATGATGCTCGACGTCGATTTCGCGGAACTCAAGGGCGAGATGGCGCGCTACATGCCGCTGGCGCTGCTCGTGGGCGTCATCATCCTGATGCAGCTGGCGCTGGCCTATGGCGCCTGGGTGCAGGCTGACGGCGCGCTGGGGGCGCGGCAGGCGGTCAAGCCGGATCTCGCCGAGGTCGAGAACACCCGCGCGCTGGGGATGCTGATCTATGACCGCTATCTGCTCTTGTTCCAGCTGTCGGGGATGATCCTTCTGGTCGCCATGATCGGGGCGATCCTGCTGACGCTGCGGCACCGCAAGGACATCAAGCGGCAGGACGTGCTGGCGCAGATGTACCGCGACCCGGCCAAGGCGATGGAACTGCGCGACGTGAAACCGGGCCAGGGGTTGTGAGGATGCTGCGGGCCGTCGGCATCGGGGCCTGTCTTGCGGCGCTGCCCCACGGGGCGGCGGCCTCGGGCATCCTCTTGCCGACCTGCGAGGATACCGGCGCGGGCACCCTCTCCATGCTGTTCGACCGCCAGCAGGGCCGCTTCGTGCATTTCGTCGAGGGCCGGATCGGCGAGCCTGCGGGGCTTGCGACGCATGTCAGCCGCGTGGCGGTGGCCGATTGCCGGGG
>DAOLBY010000038.1:13941-22003 GCA_035324325.1 Paracoccaceae bacterium
GTCGGCCCCGGCCGACGACGAGGCCGCCCACGGCCTTCTGATGGAGGTGTTCCACGGCGAAACCGCCTATGACCGGCGCGGCATCCTGCGGCTGGCCCGGACGCGCGGGGTCAGCCTGCGCGAGGAAGGCTTCGACGGCGGGCACTGCACCTGCAAGGTGGACACCGCCGGCGACACGCATCTGGTGGACGACTGAGATGGCGGGCGCGGGGCGCATCGACGGCGGGGGCAGGCTCGGTGCGGGTGCGCCGGGCCTTCTGGCCTGCGCCATCGCCGGATGGGCCGGGACGGCCGAGGCCTTCACGACGGCGCCGCCACCGCCGGCCGGAGGGCAGCAGCGGAGCGCGGCGTGCCCGGCGCCCGGGGTAGGCGAGGGCGCGGGCCCGCGCGGCCCCGCCGATCGCCGCGCCTGGGCGCGTGCCGCCGAGAAGCGGGCCTGCCACTGGACGGTGCGCGCGAACACGCAGGGCACCTGCCGCGACGCAGGGGCCACGCGGGCAGGGGTGGAGTCGCGTGGCAAGGCGCTGGCATTGCGCACCTTCCTGTCCTCCCCCGCGCCGGCCGGCCCCTTCGCCGACTGGTTTGTGGTGCACTGCCCCTCGGGCGCCTTCGTGCAGGTTGCAGGCTTCGTGCCGCTGGGTGCCGACGGTCAGCCGTTGCGCCCCGTAACGCCCGAAGAGGGCCGCCGCCTGCAGGCGCTGGCGTCGGTGACCGATCTGGTGGCGAACGGGGTGATGGGGGCGAGCCTGGCGGATGCCCCCGCGCTGTTCCGCGACGCCGGGCTGGCGGTCAATGCCGGCCGCGGCATGGGCGCAAGCTGCGCCTGCACGACCTTCGATCCGGGCGCAGCGCCCGGCAACTGAACGACAGGGCCCCCGCGGGGGCGAACGGGCACCAGACCCGGAGGGACCGATGGCGACTGTGGGACTTGAACATTACCTGACCGTGGCGGCGGCGCTGTTCGTCATCGGGATCTTCGGCATCTTCCTGAACCGGAAGAACGTCATCGTGATCCTGATGTCGATCGAACTGGTTCTGCTGTCGGTCAACATCAACCTCGTCGCCTTCTCCTGGCACCTGGGCGACCTGGTCGGTCAGGTCTTCACCATGTTCGTGCTGACTGTCGCGGCGGCCGAGGCGGCGATCGGGCTCGCGATCCTTGTCGTGTTCTTCCGCACCCGCGGGACGATCGACGTGGAAGACGCCAACGTGATGAAGGGCTGAGACGATGCTCACGATCATCCTTTTCGCGCCCATCGTCGGCGCCATCCTCTGCGGGTTCGGCTGGCGCGTCGTCGGCGAGACGGCGGCGCAGGCCATCGCGACGGGCCTCGTGTTCCTGTCGGCGCTTCTGTCCTGGGTCGTGTTCTTCACCTTCGACGGCGAGACGCAGACGATCACGCTTCTGCGCTGGATCGAGTCGGGCACCTTGGCCACCGACTGGGCGATCCGGCTGGACCGGCTGACGGCGATCATGCTGGTGGTGGTCAATACGGTCTCGGGCCTCGTGCACCTCTATTCCTTCGGCTACATGGCGCATGACGACAACTGGAAGGAGGGCGAGGCCTACAAGGCGCGCTTCTTCGCCTATCTGTCGTTCTTCACCTTCACCATGCTGATGCTGGTGACGGGCGACAACCTGATCCAGATCTTCTTCGGCTGGGAGGGCGTGGGGGTCGCCTCTTACCTGCTGATCGGCTTCTACTACCGCAAGAACAGCGCCAATGCCGCGGCGATGAAGGCCTTCATCGTCAACCGCGTGGGCGACTTCGGCTTTGCGCTCGGCATCTTCGCGCTGTTCTACCTGACGGATTCAGTACGCTTCGACGACGTGTTCGCGGCCGCCCCGCGGCTGGCCGAGACGGAACTGCGGTTCCTCTGGACATCGTGGAACGCGGCGGAACTGATCGCGGTGCTGATCTTCATCGGGGCCATGGGGAAATCGGCGCAGCTGATCCTGCACACCTGGCTGCCCGACGCGATGGAAGGGCCGACGCCGGTGTCGGCGCTGATCCATGCCGCGACGATGGTGACGGCGGGGGTGTTCCTGGTCTGCCGGATGTCGCCGCTGCTGGAATACGCGCCCATGGCGCTCGGGTTCATCACCGCGCTCGGCGCCTTCACGGCCTTCTTCGCCGCGACTGTGGGGCTGGTGCAGAATGACATCAAGCGCGTGATCGCCTATTCGACCTGCTCGCAGCTCGGCTACATGTTCGTGGCGGCAGGGGTCGGGGCCTATCCGGTGGCGATGTTCCACCTCTTCACCCATGCCTTCTTCAAGGCGATGCTGTTCCTCGGCGCGGGTTCGGTGATCCACGCCACGCACCACGAGCAGGACATGCGCAACTACGGGGGCCTGCGGAAGCATATCCCGATGACCTTCTGGGCGATGATGATCGGCACGCTGGCGATCACCGGCGTCGGCATCCCGCTGACCCATTACGGCTTTGCCGGCTTCCTGTCGAAGGATGCGGTGATCGAGAGCGCCTTCGTCGGCTCGCAGGGGGCGTTCTGGCTGCTGGTCGCTGCCGCCTGCATGACCTCGTTCTACTCCTGGCGGCTGATGTTCCTGACCTTCTACGGCGCACCGCGCTGGAAGGCGGCCCATGGGCATGCGCACGGCAACGGGCATGGGCAAGACGCGCACGGACACGCGCACGGTCAGGCCCACGGAAACGACCATGGCCACGGCCACCACGAACCGCACGAAAGCCCGCGCATCATGCTGGTGCCGCTGGCCCTGCTGGGCCTGGGCGCGATCTTCTCGGGGATGATCTGGTACAACGTGTTCTTCGGGAAGGAAGACCAGATGCGCGCCTGGTTCGGCCTTCCGGCGGCCGAACAGCACGTCGATGCCGGGCACGGCGAAGCGGCGGACCATGGCGATGCGGCAGACCACGCGGCCACCGGTACGGCGGCGGACGGCGCGACCGTGGAAGCGGCCGAAGTCCCGGCCGTCGCACCTCCGGGCGCGGTGTTCTTCGGCCCGGGCAACACGGTGATGCACGACGCGCATTACGTGCCGAAATGGGTCAAGGTCTCGCCCTTCGTGGCGATGGTGATCGGCTTCCTGATCGCCTTCCAGTTCTACATCCGCCGTCCCGACTGGCCCGCGCGACTGGCCGCAAACCAGCGCCCGCTCTACCTGTTCCTGCTGAACAAGTGGTATTTCGACGAGATCTACGACTGGCTGTTCGTCCGCCCCTCGCTCTGGATGGCGAAGTTCCTGTGGAAGCGGGGTGACGGGAACACCATCGACGGCGCCATCAATGGTGTGGCGCTCGGGATCATCCCCTGGCTGACGCGGGCCACGGCGCGGCTGCAGTCGGGCTATATCTTCTCCTATGCCTTCGCGATGGTGATCGGGATCGCGATCCTTCTGACCTGGGTGACGCTGGCCGGAGGGGCGAAATAACCATGGACAACCTGCTTTCCATCATCACCTTCCTGCCCGCGGTCGCGGCGGCGATCCTCGCCCTGTTCCTGCGCGGCGACGATGCCGCGGCGGCGCGCAACGCCCGATGGGTGGCGCTGATCGCGACCTCGACCACCTTCCTTGTCTCGCTCTTCGTCCTGTTCGGCTTCGACCGGACGAACCCCGGCTTCCAGTTCGTCGAGGAATACGACTGGATCATGGGGCTGAAGTACAAGATGGGCGTCGACGGCATTTCCATGCTGCTGCTTGTCCTGACCACCTTCCTGATGCCGATCACGATCCTGGCCTGCTGGACGGTCGAACATCGGGTCAAGGAATACATGATCGCCTTCCTGGTGCTGGAAACGCTGATGCTCGGCGTGTTCTGCGCGCTCGACCTGGTGCTGTTCTACCTGTTCTTCGAGGCGGGCCTGATCCCGATGTTCCTGATCATCGGCATCTGGGGCGGCAAGGACCGCATCTACGCGTCCTTCAAGTTCTTCCTCTACACCTTCCTCGGCTCGGTCCTCATGCTGGTGGCGATGATCGCCATGTATGTGGACGCCGGCACCACCGACATTCCGGCGCTCTTGCGGCACGACTTCTCCTCGGCGCCGATGGCGGTGGCGGGGATCACGGTGGCGGGGGGTCTGCAGACCCTGCTGTTCCTGGCCTTCTTCATCTCCTTCGCGGTCAAGATGCCGATGTGGCCGGTGCACACCTGGCTGCCGGATGCCCACGTGCAGGCGCCGACCGCGGGGTCGATGGTGCTGGCGGCGGTGCTGCTGAAGATGGGGGGCTACGGCTTCATCCGCTTCAACCTGCCGATGTTCCCGGTCGCGACCGACCTGCTGGCGCCCGTGGGGCTTTGGATGAGCGCGATCGCGGTCGTCTACACCTCGCTCGTGGCGCTGGCGCAGGAGGACATGAAGAAGCTGATCGCCTACTGGTCGGTGGCGCACATGGGCTTTGTCACCATGGGCATCTTCTCGGCCAACCAGCAGGGGCTGGACGGGGCGATGTTCCAGATGATCAGCCACGGGCTGATCTCGGGCGCCTTGTTCTTCTGCGTCGGCGTCATCTATGACCGGATGCACACGCGCGAGATCTCGGCCTATGGCGGCCTCGTCATCCGCATGCCGGCCTATGCGCTGTTCTTCATGTATTTCAGCCTGGCCAACATGGGCCTGCCCGGCACCAGCGGGTTCGTGGGCGAGTTCCTCGCGATGATGGGGGCCTTCCAGGTGAATACCTGGGTGGCGGCGGTGGCGGCGACGGGGGTGATCCTGAGCCCCGCCTATGCGCTCTACCTCTACCGCCGCGTGGTCTTCGGCGACCTGATCAAGGAAGCGCTGAAGCAGATCACCGACATGGACCGACGCGAGAAGCTGGTGCTGATCCCGCTGGTCGTCACGACGCTGTGGCTGGGCATCTACCCCTCCGCCGTCACCGACATCACCGCGGCCCCCTTCGCCGCGATGCTGACCGATTACCGCGCGGCGGTCGATGCCGCCGCGGCGGCCGCCCAAGTGGCGCAGAACTGAGAGGGCCGGCCCGATGACCCCCGCCGATTTCACCACCGCGCTGCCCGAGATCCTGCTCGCGCTGTTTGCCATGGCCGCGCTGATGGCCGGGGCCTTCGGCGGCAAGGACCGGCTGTCGGGCCTGATCACCTGGGTCACGGTCGCGGTGTTCCTGATCCTCGCCTTCTGGATCGGCACCTCGGGCGCCGGCGCGCGCACCGCCTTCAACGGCCTGATGATCGACGACCCCTTCGCCCGCTTCGGCAAGATCGCCACGCTTCTTTCGGCCGCCGCGGTGCTGGCGGTCAGCCGCGACTACATGGCACGCCGCGGCCTCGACCGTTTCGAATACCCGATCCTCGTGGCGCTGGCCGTCCTCGGCATGATGGTGATGATCGGGTCGAACGACCTGATGACGCTCTACATGGGGTTGGAACTGCAGTCGCTGTCGCTCTATGTCATCGCCGCGGTGCGCCGCGACAGCGTGAAATCGACCGAGGCGGGGCTGAAGTACTTCGTCCTCGGCGCGCTCGGATCGGGGCTTCTGCTCTATGGCGCCTCGCTGACCTACGGGTTCGCGGGCACCACGGCCTTCCCCGGCATCCTCGCCGCCCTGCAGGGGGGCGAGGCGCCGCTGGGCCTGCTGTTCGGGCTGGTGTTCATGCTGGCCGCCATGGCCTTCAAGATCTCGGCCGCGCCCTTCCACATGTGGACACCGGACGTCTACGAGGGCTCGCCCACGCCGGTCACGGCCTTCTTTGCCACCGCGCCCAAGGTCGCGGCGATGGCGCTGCTGGCACGACTTGTCCACGACGCCTTTGGCACCATCCCGGGCGACTGGGGACAGGTACTGGCGCTCTTGGCGGTGGCCTCGATGTTCCTCGGCGCCATCGCCGGGATCGGGCAGCGCGACATCAAGCGGCTCATGGCCTATTCCTCGATCTCCCACATGGGCTTTGCGCTGATCGGGCTGGCCGCGGGGGGCGCGCAGGGCGTGCAGGCGATGCTGGTCTACATGGCGATCTATGTCGTCATGAACGTCGGCACCTTCGCCTTCGTGCTGTCGATGGAGCGGGGTGGACAGCCTGTCACGCGGATCGAGGCCTTGAACATGCTGTCGCGCCGGGCGCCGTTGCCGGCGATGGTGCTTCTGATCCTGATGTTCTCGATGGCGGGCGTGCCGCCGATGATCGGCTTCTTCGCCAAGTTCGCGGTGCTGAAGGCCGCGGTCGATGCCGACATGGCTTGGCTTGCGGTGGCCGGCGTGGTGGCCAGCGTCATCGCCGCCTTCTACTACCTGCGCATCGTCTTCTACATGTATTTCGGAGCCGAGACCGACCCGGCCGAGGTGCGCGCCAGCGGCGTGGCCTGGGCGGTGATGGTGGCGGCGGCGGCGATCACCGTCCTCGGCATCGTCAACCTGTTCGGCATCGAAGGGGCGGCCGCGCTCGCCGCGCAGACGCTTGTCCGCTAGGCCCTGGCCGGCCGGCACCGGACGGGTGACGCTGGCGCGGGTGGACAGCACCAACGCCGAGGCCGCGAGGCTGGCCCCGTCGCTGGCGGGCCCCTGCTGGATCCTCGCGGGTGAACAGACGGGCGGGCGGGGAAGGCGCGGCAGGGCCTGGGCCAGCCCGCCGGGAAATTTCCACGCGACGCTGGCCCTGCCGCCGCCCGGCAATCCGCAGGCCGCCGCGCTTCGGTCCTTCGTGGCGGCGCTGGCGCTGCGCGAGGCGCTGGCCGAGGTCGCGGGCAGCCCCGCCCCCTTTGCGCTGAAGTGGCCGAACGACGTGCTGTGCAACGGCGGCAAGGTCGCCGGCATCCTGCTGGAAAGCGCGGGCGAGGGCGGGCGAGTGGCGCATCTGGCGGTGGGCATCGGCGTCAACCTGATCGCCGCGCCCGACCCCGGCATGATCGAAACCGGTGCCGTGCCGCCGGTGACGCTGCTGGCGGAAACCGGGCGGCGCGTGGCGCCCTCCGACCTGCTCGACGCGCTGGCCCCCGCCTTCGCGCAATGGGACGGGGTGCTGGTGGCGCAGGGCTTCGCGCCCCTGCGCAGCGAATGGCTGGCCCATGCCGCCCGCCTGGGCGAACGGATCACGGCCCGCACCGGCACCGCCACCCGCGAAGGCACCTTCGAGACGCTGGACGACACCGGCGCGCTGGTCCTGCGCACGGCTGCGGGCCGCGAGGTGGTGCCGGCGGCTGAGATCTTCTTCTGAACGGGGGCGCGCGATGCTGCTGGCCATCGACTGCGGCAACACCAACACGGTCTTTTCGGTCTGGGACGGGACGCTTTTCCTGGCTACCTGGCGCATCGCCACCGACCACCGGCGCACGGCCGACGAATACTTCGTCTGGCTGCGCAGCCTGATGACGCTGCGCAAGGTGGATGTGGAGGTGACGGATGCGATCATCTCCTCGACCGTGCCGCGGGTGGTGTTCAACCTGCGCGTGCTCTGCAACCGCTATTTCGACTGCCGGCCGCTGGTCGTGGGCAAGCCCGAATGCCGCCTGCCGGTGCCGCCGCGGGTGGACCCGGGCGCCAGCGTTGGCCCCGACCGGCTGGTGAACACGGTGGGCGCCTTCGACCGGCACGGCGGCGATCTGGTGGTGGTGGATTTCGGCACCGCCACCACGCTCGATGTGGTGGACACCGACGGCGCCTACATCGGGGGCGTGATCGCGCCCGGCGTGAACCTGAGCCTCGAGGCCCTGCACATGGCCGCCGCCGCCCTGCCGCATGTGGACATCGCGCGCCCCCAGGCCGTGATCGGCACGAATACGGTGGCCTGCATGCAATCGGGCGTGTATTGGGGCTATGTCGGGCTGGTCGAGGGCCTTGTGGCCCGTATCCGGGCCGAGCGCGACCGCCCGATGAAGGTGATCGGCACGGGGGGACTTGCTTCGCTGCTGGCCCAGGGAACGATGGTTTTCGACGCGGTGGAGGACGACCTGACGATGCACGGCCTTGTCCTGATCCACCGCCTGAACGCGGGCTGAGCGGGCTGCGCGTGACGCCTTTCGGCCTTTCCCGCGGGGGCAGCCGACTGGCGTGACGCGCGGACCCGGCCCTTGACGGAATGGCCCGCGGGGGGCAGACCCCGCCGACGAACGAAGGACGAAT
>DAOLBY010000038.1:22013-24150 GCA_035324325.1 Paracoccaceae bacterium
ACCTGCCCCTCGGCGGGGCGGGCGAAGTGGGCATGAACGCCTATGTCTACGGATACGGCCCGGAGGACCGCGAGCGGCTGATCCTCGTGGATCTGGGGGTCACCTTCGCCGACATGGACGTGGCGCCGGGGGTGGACCTGATCCTGCCCGACATCGCCTGGCTGACCGAGCGCGCGGACCGGCTGGAGGCGATCTTCATCACCCACGGTCACGAGGACCACATCGGCGCCATCGCGCACCTGTGGCCGCGCCTCAAGGCCCCGGTCTATGCCCGCGCCTTCACTGCCGCCCTCGCGCGACTGAAGTTCGACGAGGCTGGTCTGCCGAAAGAGGCGATCCGCATTGTCGGCCCCCGCCCGGCGGTGACCGAAGCCGGGCCCTTCACCGTGTCCTTCCAGCCGATCAGCCATTCGATCCCCGAATGCGCGAGCCTGGTGATCGACACGCCGGCGGGGCGGGGGGGGGATTCGGGGGGCTTCAAGCCCGACCCCCCCCCCGGCGTGGGCGAAGCCTGGGATCCCGCGGCCTTTGCCGCCATCGCGGCCGAACGGCCCGTGCATGCGCTGGTCTGCGATTCGACGAATGTGTTCGTGCAGCATCCCGGGCGCTCGGAATCGAGCCTCGCCCCCGCGCTGGATGCGCTGGTGGCCGAGGCCCCGGGCATGGTCGTCGCCACCACCTTCGCCTCGAACGTCGCGCGGGTGCGCACGCTGGCCGAGGCCGGGGCGGCCGCCGGGCGGTCGGTCTGCCTGCTGGGCCGGGCCATGCAGCGCATGGTCAAGGTCGCGGGCGAGACCGGTGTCCTGCCCGTCTTTCCCCGCACCATCACGGCCGAGGAAGCGGCCGAGGTGCCGCGGCAGAACCTCATGCTGATCGTGACCGGCAGTCAGGGCGAACGCCGCGCGGCCACCGCGCAACTGTCGCGCGGCCGCTACCTGGGGCTGGAGATGAAGGAGGGCGATACCTTCCTGTTTTCCTCCAAGACGATCCCGGGCAACGAACGCCCGGTCCTTGGCATCATGAACGCCTTTTCCGAGATGGGCGTCGATGTGCACGACGACGAGGGCGGGCTCTACCACGTCTCGGGCCATGCGAATCGTCCCGACCTGATGGCCTTCCATGCGCTTCTCGCGCCGCGCATCCTGATCCCCAACCACGGCGACCACCGGATGCTGCGCGAACACGCGCGCATCGGCGCCGAGGCCGGCATGGCGACCGAGATCGCGGCAAACGGCATGATGATCGACCTGACCGGCGAGGCGCCCGAGGTCGCGGAATACATCGAGGCAGGCCGGCTCTATCTGGACGGGTCGGTGCTGATCGGGGCACGCGACGGCGTGGTGCGCGACCGCATCCGCATGGCGCTGAACGGGCAGGTCATGGTGACGGTGATCCTGGACGAGGACGATGCCCCGCTGGGCGATGCCTGGGTCGAGGTGATGGGACTGCCGCCGCGCGGAAGGTCGGGGACGGATCTGGCCGAGGTGCTGGAGCGCGAACTGACTGCCGCGCTGGACGGCGCGGGCGCCAAGGTGCTGCGCGACGACGAGAAACTGGACGAGGCGCTGCGCCGGGGGGCGCGGCAGGTCGCCATGAACGAGATCGGCAAGAAGCCCGAGGTGACGGTGGTGGTCAGCCGGCTGGCCGAGGGCTGAGGCCGGGCGCCGGCGTCAGCTGCGCCGCGACATCGCGGCGCCCTTCTTCCCTGTCCCTACTCCCCAGGCGGGTCGGGCGCCGATCCCGCCGCCCCCGGGCCGGTGGCGGCGCGACCTCAGCCCTCGGTGCCCGTAGCGGCCGGCGCCTCGTCCTCGGCCGCATCGGCGGAGGGGGCGATCTTGAAGCTGCGCAGGATGAAATCGGGCACATGGTCACCCATGCCCACGACGCGCTCGTCGCGCCCCCCGTCGCGCGCCCCGTCCCGGCGTTCGCCGCGACGGTTGTCGTCGCGGTCGCGGCGGTCGCCCCGCCGGTCATCGCGCCGGTCTTCACGGCGCTCTTCGCGCCGTGCCACGAGGGCCGGCTCGGGGACGGGCGCCACCGCTTCCGGCACCTCGGCCTCGATGGCGGGCGTGTCGCGCGGTTCGTCGCGGCGATCCTCGCGGCGCGGGCCGCGCCCGCCCTCACGGCGGTCGCCGCC
>DAOLBY010000245.1:0-3311 GCA_035324325.1 Paracoccaceae bacterium
GCGACGACTACGAGATGCTGCAGACCGCGCACGAGGCGGTCGCCCGCATCATGGTGCTGGCGACCTTTGCCACCGGCTACAACATCGCCTTCGGGACCACGGGCCTGCTCAGCCTCGGACACGCGCTGTTCTTCGGCGCGGGCATCTATGCCTGCGGCCTTCTGGTCGCGCAGGCGGGCATCGCCGCGGCGCCGGCGCTGGTGGCGGGGCTTCTTGCCGGGGGCGCCATGGCCGCGGCCGTAGGCGTTCTGGCGCTGCGCACCGGCGGCGTGTCGTTCATGATCGTCACGCTGATGTTCGCGCAGGCGGGGTATCTGAGCACCCTCTACTTCGGCACCTGGACCCGCGGCGACGAAGGTTTCGTGCTGCCCCGCGCCGCCCGCGCCATCGGCGCCATCGACCTTTCGGCCGACACGCCCCGCTACCTCGCCGCGCTGGTCCTCTTTTCCGCCGGCCTCCTGATCCACCTTGCCCTCACCCGCTCGGCCCTCGGCCGGGCCATGGTGGCAATGCGCGAGAACGAGGAGCGGTCGAGGATGCTGGGCTACGACCCGTTCCGGGTGAAGCTGGCGGCGCTGGCGCT
The DNA here is from genome assembly GCA_035324325.1 of Paracoccaceae bacterium. GTDB lineage: Bacteria > Pseudomonadota > Alphaproteobacteria > Rhodobacterales > Rhodobacteraceae > DAOLBY01. The sequence goes on from DAOLBY010000245.1 coordinate 584, forward strand.
GTCGGGCGCCTATGCCGGGGCGGCGGGGGCGGCCTATGCGGTGCTGTTCGGATATGTCGGCGCGACCTTCGCCTCGATCCAGTATTCCATCCTGCCGCTTCTCTACGTCCTTCTCGGCGGCGCCGGCACGGTTCTGGGGCCGTTCCTCGGCGCGCTTGTCATGTTCTACCTGATCGACCTGTCGTCCTCGGTCACCACGGCACATCTGGCGGTGGTGGGTGGTGCGCTCCTCCTCCTCGTCCTCTTCGCACCGCGCGGCATCCTGGGCTGGGTGCGGGAAAGGTGGGCGCCATGGCTGCCGTGACCGCACCGCCCGCACCGATCCTGGAAGCCCGCGGCCTGACGCGCCATTTCGGCGGCCTCAGGGCCGTCGACGGCGTCGATTTCGACCTGATGCCCGGGGAAATCCACGCCCTGATCGGCCCCAACGGCGCCGGCAAGACCACCTTCGTCTCGCTCCTCTGCGGGCGCGTCGGGGCGCAGTCCGGCAGCATCCGACTGGCCGGAGAAGACATCACCCGACTGCCCGCCCATGTCCGCGTCGCCCGCGGCATCGCCTATACCTTCCAGATCACCTCGATCTACCCGCGGCTTTCCGTCTTCGACAACGTGGCGCTGGCCGTCCAGCGCCGCGCGCCCCGCAACCTGCGCCCCGCCACGCTGGCGGCGCTGGCCCGCGTCGGGCTCGAGGGCCGCGAGGGCCAGGTCGCCGGCACCCTCTCCTACGGCCATCAGCGGCTCCTGGAGATCGCCATGGGCCTCGCCCTCGCCCCCCGCGTCCTGATCCTGGACGAACCCACGCAGGGGCTGGCGGCCGGCGAGATCGAGGGGTTCAAGGCCCTCGTCCGCGGCCTCGTGCCCGAAACGACGGTCCTGCTGATCGAGCACAACATGGATGTGGTGATGGATCTGGCCACCTGCATCACGGTGCTGAACTTCGGCCAGGTTCTGGCCAGCGGCAGCCCGGCCGCGGTGCGCGGCGACCCCGCGGTGCAGGCGGCCTACCTCGGGGGCGGCGATGCTGCGGCTTGACGGCGTGGCGGCGGGCTACGGCCCGGTGCAGGTGCTGCGCGAGGTGGCCCTGTCGCTGCCGCCGGGTCAGGTCACATGCCTGATGGGCCGCAACGGCGCGGGCAAGACCACGCTCCTGCGCACGATCATGGGCCTGACCCCGGCCACCGCCGGCACGATCCGCCTCGGCGCGACCCCCCTGCGTGGCCTGCCCGCGCACGAGGTGCCGCGGCACGGGATCGGCTATGTCCCGCAGGGCCGCCGCCTGTTCCCCGCCCTGACGGTGGCCGAGAACATCGAGGTCGGGCTGATGACCCGCGGCCGTGGCGCGGCGACCCGCGAGCATGTCCTCACCCTCTTCCCCCGCCTGCGCGAGCGGCTTTCGCAGCAGGCCCGCACCCTGTCGGGCGGTGAGCAGCAGATGCTCGCCATCGCCCGCGCGCTCTGCCTCGAACCCGCGGTCCTCTTGCTGGACGAACCGACCGAGGGGCTGCAACCCTCGATGATCGCGCTGATCCAGGACAGCATCGCCAGCCTGCGCGACGCCGGCACCGCCGTACTCCTGGTCGAACAGCGTGTCGCCGCTGCCCTCGCACTCGCCGATACTGTGGCCTTCATGGCCCATGGCAGGGTGGCCGAAACCCACCCCGCTGCCGCCCTCTCGGCCGCCCACCCGGCCTTCGCCGCGCATGTGGGGGTCTGACATGCCTGCGCCGAACATCCTGGCCCAGGCGGCCCTGGTCATCCTTCGGTTTCGCCATCGGTTCGAGAAACCGATGGACGGGGGGCAGGGCCCCGGGGGATGGGCCGGGCGATGACGCATCTGGTCGCGGGCGCCGATGTCGGCGGTACCTTCACCGATCTGGTCATCCTCGACCCCGCCTCGGGCGCAGTGCGGCTGGCCAAGGTGCCCACCACGCTCGACCCCGCAGCGGGCGGACAGGCCCCCGGGGTGCTGGCCAGCTTCGACGCGGCCGGGGCCGACCTGCGCGATGTCGCGCTGGTCGTCCACGGCACCACCACCACGACGAACGCGCTGCTGGAACGGAAACTCGCCCGCACCGGCCTGATCACCACCGCGGGCTTCCGCGACGTGCTCGAACTGGGCCGCCGCACGAGGCCCGCCCCCTACGGCATGACCGGCCGCTTCACCCCGGTCATCCCGCGCGACCTGCGGCTGGAAGTGCCCGAGCGGATGGATGCGCAGGGCCGCGTCCTGACGCCGCTGGATGAGGACGCGTTGCGCGATGCCCTCGCCCGCCTGGTCGCCGCGGGCTGCGAAAGCCTGGTGATCCACTTCCTGCACAGCTACGCCAACCCCGCCCACGAACGCCGGGCCGAAGAGATCGCGCGGGATCTCTGGCCCACTCCCTACGTCACCGCTGGCCACCGGCTGCTTTCGGAGAGCCGCGAATACGAACGCGGGGTCACGGCGGCCGTCAACGCCGCCGTCCAGCCGCTCCTGGAACGCTATGTCATCCGGCTGGCCGATGCGCTGGCCACGCGCGGCTATTCCCGCGACCTCCTGGTGATGAACGGCAATGGCGGCATGGTCGCGGCCCGGGCGGTTGCGGCCGAGGCGGTCAAGACGGTGATGAGCGGCCCGGCCTCGGGCGTCATGGCCGCCATTGCCACCGGGCGGCGGGCCGGCATGCCCGACCTGATCACCTACGACATGGGCGGCACATCGACCGACGTCTGCGTCATCCGCAATGGC
>DAOLBY010000039.1:0-2856 GCA_035324325.1 Paracoccaceae bacterium
GTTCGCCGATCCGCGGGGGTTCCGCATGTGCGTGGACCAGCTGCTCGCGCCCTATGCCGGGATGCGCATCGACAAGGTGGCAGGGCTCGAGGCGCGGGGTTTCATCCTGGGGGGCGCCGTGGCGCACCAGCTGTCCTGCGGCTTCGTGCCGATCCGCAAGAAGGGAAAGCTGCCCGGGGCAGTGATCTCCCAGGCCTATACGCTGGAGTATGGCGAGGCGGTGATGGAGGTCCACGAGGATGCACTGGCGGCGGGGGGGGGGGGCTCCCCCCCGCCGGGGTAGCCTGCGCCGGGGGCTGGTCGATGATCTGCTGGCAACGGGAGGCACGGCCGAGGCCGGGCTGCGGCTGATCGAGCGGCTGGGGGGGCAGGTCACGGGCTGCGCCTTCGTGATTGACCTGCCCGACCTCGGAGGACGGGCGCGGCTGGAAGGGCTGGGGATGGCCGTTCATGCGCTCTGTGCCTTCGAGGGGCACTGAGGAACGGCACAGGCCGGGACGCGGCAGCGCATCGTGCCGAAGGTGCGGAAATGAAATGGGGCCGGTCCTGGAAGACCGGCCCCCTTTGTGCCATCCGACGGCGGTTCAGCGCCCGAGCGACCACCAGCCGCGGCGGCGCGGGCGGTCGGGCGCGGCCTCGGCCGAAGCCTGCCCCGGATCGGGCAAGGGCGCATCGGCCAGCACGACGCCGGCCTCGCCCGGATCGGACTGAAGCGCGGGGGCTTCCGCGGCCGGGGCCGGCGCAGCCGGGGCGGGTTCGACGGAGACGGGTTCGACAGGTGCGGCTTCGCCGGCGGCTGACGGGGCCGGGGCCTCCGCCTCGGGCTCTGCCTTCTTGCGGCTGCGGCTGCGCGGCCGGGGCTTCGCGGCCGGTTCGGCCTCGGTGGCAGGCACCGGCTGTTCCGCCGGGGCCTCGGCCGGGGGTTCCGCAGGCACGTCGGCAGCCGTCTCGGCGGCAGGCTCCGCGGCCTTCTTGCGGCTGCGGCTGCGGCTGCGCGGCGGCTTGGCAGGCGCTTCCGCGGCGGCCTCGGCCGCGGCAGGTTCGGCCGCAACCGGAGCCTCGGCCTCGGTCGCGTCCTCGGCCTCGGTCGCGTCCTCGGTCTCGGTCGCGTCCTCGTCGTCCTCGTCACCTTCGGTCATCTCCGCCGAGATGCTGTCGGTTCCGCCATTAGCCGCGCCGCCGCGCCGGCGACGCCGGCGACGGCGCTTCTTGCGGCCGCCCCCATCGCCACCCTCGGAGCGCGCCTCGGACCTGCCCTCGGCACGGCCCTCGGCCTGCACCTCGGTCACCGTCTCGTCCTCGGCGTCGTCCTCGGCCTCCTCGACGAAATCCTCGTCCTCGGGCTCGTCCACCTCGGCGCCCATCAGGGTCGCGTTGCCGGTCACCACCGGCGGCGGTTCGGGAAGCACGCGTGTCGCGGTCTTGAACTTCTCGATGCTGTAGTCGGGCGAGACGAGCCTGGGATCGGCCTCGATCCGCACCGACATGGCATAGCGCGCCTCGATCAGCGCCAGATGCTCGCGCTTCTGGTTGATCAGGTAGTTCACGATACCCACGGGCGCCTTCAGCAGCACCTCGCGCGACCGCCGGCGGGTGCCTTCCTCCTCCAGCGCCCTCAGGATGGTCAGGGCCATGCTGTCATCCGACCGGATCAGCCCGGTGCCATGGCAATGCGGGCAGGGCTGCGTGGTGCTTTCCAGCATCCCCGGCCGCAGGCGCTGGCGGCTCATCTCCAAGAGGCCGAAGCCCGAGATGCGGCCGACCTGGATGCGCGCGCGGTCGGTCTTGAGCTTGTCCTTCAGCCGCTTCTCGACCGCGGCGTTGTTGCGCCGCTCCTCCATGTCGATGAAGTCGATGACGATCAGGCCGGCCAGGTCGCGCAGGCGCAGCTGGCGCGCGATCTCCTCTGCGGCCTCGAGGTTGGTCTTGAGTGCGGTATCCTCGATCGAGCCTTCCTTGGTCGCGCGGCCCGAGTTCACGTCGATGGCGACCAGCGCCTCGGTCACGCCGATGACGATGTAGCCGCCCGATTTCAGCTGCACCACGGGGTTGAACATCCCGCCGAGGTAGCTTTCGACCTGGTAGCGCGCGAAGAGCGGCATCGGCTCGTTGTAGATCTTCACGTCGCGTGCATGCGCGGGCATGATCATGCGCATGAAGTCCTTGGCAGTGCGGTAGCCGCCCTCGCCCTCGACGAGAATCTCGTCGATCTCGCGGTTGTGCAGGTCGCGGATCGACCGCTTGATCAGGTTGCCTTCCTCGTAGATCGGTGCCGGCGCGATCGAGCGCAGCGTCAGGTCGCGCACCTCTTCCCACAGCCGCATCAGATATTCGTAGTCGCGCTTGATCTCGGGCTTGGTTCGCTTGGCGCCTGCGGTGCGCACGATCAGCCCGGCGCCCTCGGGCACCGACAGCTCGCCCGCGATCTCCTTCAGCTTCTTGCGGTCGGCGGCGTTGGTGATCTTGCGGCTGATCCCGCCGCCGCGGGCGGTGTTGGGCATCAGCACGCAGTATCGGCCGGCAAGCGACAGGTAGGTGGTCAGCGCCGCGCCCTTGTTGCCGCGTTCCTCCTTGACCACCTGCACCAGCATGATCTGGCGCACCTTGACCACTTCCTGGATCTTGTAGCGCCGGGCGCGGGGACTGCGGCGCGGGGCACTGATCTCTTCGGTCAGGTCCTCCTCGGCGACCGACTCGATCTCGTCGTCGGTATCGCTGGCGTGGTCCATCGCGCGGTAGGGTTCGTCGGTTTCGTCCGGCGCGGGGGCCTGGGGCACCGTCTCGGAGGGCGGCACGAGCGAATCAGCCCCGGTTTCCTCGCCCAGGTCGACCACGTCCATGCCGGCAATCACCGAC
>DAOLBY010000039.1:2866-24091 GCA_035324325.1 Paracoccaceae bacterium
CGCATCGGCGCTGACCGACGGGTCGGCGGGCACGGCGGCGGCTGCCGGCTGCGGCGCGCGGCGCGGGCTGCGCCGGCGGTCGCGGCGGTTTTCCTCGTCCTCCTCGGCGCGGGCCATCGCCCGCTCTTCCTCGATCAGCGCCTTACGGTCGGCGACGGGGATCTGGTAATAGTCCGGGTGGATCTCGGCGAAGGCGAGGAAACCATGCCGGTTCCCGCCATAGTCGACGAAGGCCGCCTGCAGCGAGGGCTCGACCCGCGTGACCTTCGCTAGGTAGATGTTGCCTTGCAGCTGGCGTTTGTTGACGGTCTCGAAGTCGAACTCCTCGACCTTGTTGCCGTCCACCACGACGACCCGGGTCTCCTCCGGGTGCGTGGCGTCGATGAGCATCTTCTTTGCCATGATGTTCCGTTGCGCCCCGGCGGCGCCCTGTCTGCCGGCGGACCGGCTGCGGACAGGGCGGGAAGGGGGCGGCTTGTCCATGCGGACCCGTGCGGCACCCTGCACCCGGGGCTGCCCAGGGGGCAGGCCGTCGCGGGTATCGGGTGGCGGGCACGGGTCATCGCGTTTCCAAATAGCGGGGGGATTGCGCCCCCCTTGCGAAAAGCCCTTTCTGTCCAATGACTTCAGGGCAAAACAACAGCCTTGCGGCCGATCCGGCCGCCCTGGCGCGCCGTCTTGTGACACTGCCCTGGCGGAGAATTTCGTGGCCCCGGCGGGTCTCCGCCCGGGGCATTCCGCAACCATAAGGGCAGCGCGCGGGGAAAGACAATGGGCGATTTTCCGGTCCGCCCTTCCGGTCGGCCGATGGCAGCGCGCTTTCAGTTTGGTGCCCCGCCACGGCGCGGCTACTGTGGTCCCCGGATGCAAGGATGGGGCAGCAGATGGCGGCGGGTCACGGGGCGAGGGCGGGCGTGGTGGTGTCGCCGCGCGAACGGATGACGATCCTGCCGCAGACACTCGCGACGCTGTTCGCGACGATTCCGGCGGATGTGCCGGTCAGCGTTGTCACCGGCGATCTGCCGCCGGGGATCACCGCGGCGCTGAGGCAGTTGCTGGCGGCTCGACCGTTTCGCCTGATGGCCTGTGCGGGTCTCATCCTGCCCAATGCCGCACGCAACCTCGCGGCGGCCGGGATGGAGACCGATTTCATCCTGTTCCTGGACGACGACGTGGCGCTGTCGCCCGGCGCGCTGGAGGCGCTGGCCGGGGCGCTGGAGACGACAGGTGCGGATGCCGCTGCGCCCCTGTGCCTGCTGGGGCCCAAATCGCCGCCTGTCATCCACCACGCCGGCGGATCGCTCGGACTGGTGCCGCAGGCGGGCGGCGGGGCGCCGGCGATCCACGAGGTCCACCACCTGATGAACGCGCCGCTGTCACAGGAGGCCGACCGCATGGCCGCAGCGGGCGTGCAGCCGAACGAGGTCTGCGAGTTCCACTGCATGCTGATGCGCAAGGCGCTGTGGGACCGCATGGGCGGCTTCGACGAACGGCTGGTGACGCGAGAACATGTCGATCTTGCGCTGCGGATGGCCTGCCTCGACGCGCGAGCGGTGTTCGTGCCGCAGGCGGTGGTGACCTATCTCGCGCTGGAACCGCTGCTGTCGGGCGATCTCGACTATTTCCTGTTCCGCTGGTCGGACCGGTTCGTGGCCGCCTCGATGGATGCGATCGAGGATACCTGGGGCCTGCCGGCCGACCGGGCGGCGGTGCATGACGGGTTCATCCGCGGCCACCGCGCCCGCGCCATCGCGACGGCCCTGCCGGCACTGCGCCGGGGGGTGGACGAGGCGACCTTCCGGTCCCGCATCGTTCCGGCGGTCGAGGCCGACCATGCCCGCCGCACGCAGGCCCTCGCCGATGCCCTGCCCCGGCCGCTGGTGCCGCCGCGGCCCGACCGGGATCGCGCCGCCGCCGTGCTGGCCGCACTGGCCGCGCGATCCGGACCTGCAGCGGCCGAACCCACCCATGTCTGAGCGGTTTCAGACGTAGTCGGCCCGCGCCAGCCCGTACTTGGCCATCTTCTCGTTCAGCGTCCGGCGCGGCAGGCAAAGCTCGTCCATGACCGCCACGATGGACCCCTTGTGCCGGCGCATCGTGTTGTCGATCAGCATCCGCTCGAAGGCCTCCACATAGTCCTTGAGCGGCTTGCCCTCGGTCGTCAGCGCGGGCCCCGTCGCCTCGTTGTCGGCCATGAGAAGCGAGGCGATCGAGCCCGAGCCGCGGCGGTTCTGCAGGACCGCGCGTTCGGCGATGTTGACCAGCTGGCGGACATTGCCGGGCCAGGGCGCCTGCAAGAGCTGCGCGGCCTCCTGCGCGGTGACGGACGGGGCGTCGCAGCCGTATTCCTCGGCGAACTGTTCGGACAGGCGGGTGAACAGGGTCAGGATGTCCTCGCCCCGGGTGCGCAGCGGCGGGCAGACGATGGTCATGGCCCCCAGCCGGTAGAACAGGTCGGGGCGCAGCAGCTGTTCCAGCGTCGTGTCGGGCGCGTGGCGGTTGCAGATGGCGATGATGCGCGTCTCGGGCGGGGTGCCCTGTTCGTTGATCACCGTCAGCAGGCGGGCCTGCAGCGGCCCCGGCATCGCCTCGATATCCTCGAGGCACAGCGTCCCGCCGCGCGCCTCCTCGATCAGGGGCAGGCCGGCGCCGTCCTCCACGGGGCCGAAGATGCGGGCGGCCAGCTGCTCCTCGCCCCAGGCGGCGCAGTTGATCGTCAGGAACCTGCGCGCCGCGCGCGGCCCCACGGCATGCAGCGCATGGGCGACCAGCGTCTTGCCCGTGCCCGTCTCGCCGTCGATCAGCACATGGCCGTCGGCCTGCCCGAGGTCGAGGATATCCTCGCGCAGGCGGTCCATTGCGGCCGAGGTGCCGATCAGCTTCTTCATCACCGCGCCGCCGTCCGCCAGTTCGCGGCGCAGCGCGCGGTTGTCGAGCGTCATGCGCCGCGCCTGCGTCGCGCGCTTGGCCAGATCGGTCATGCGGTCGGGGTTGAAGGGCTTTTCCAGGAAATCCCACGCGCCGATGCGCATCGCCTCGACCGCCATCGGCACGTCGCCGTGGCCGGTGATCATGATCACCGGGAGACCCGAATCCTGCCCCATCAGACGCTTCAGGAAGGCCATGCCGTCCATCCCCGGCATGCGGATATCGCTGACCACGATGCCGGGAAAGTCGTTGCCGATGCCCTTCGGCGCGTCCTCGGCACTGGCATAGGTTTCGGTGTCGAAGCCGGACAGCGCCAGCCACTGGCTGATCGACTGGCGCATGTCGGCCTCGTCATCGACGATCGCCACCTTCATCGCACGGGCCATGCTCACTCCCTCGTCCCTGCGGGGAACGGATCACTCCGCCGCTTCCATCTCGCGCCGCAATAGCGGCAATTGCACCTCGAACACAGCCCCGCCTCCCTCACCGTTGCGTGCGGTCAGCCGGCCGCCGAGGTCGGTCACGATGCCAGAGGAGATGGCGAGGCCCAGCCCAACGCCCTCGCCCGGCTTCTTGGTGGTGTAGAACGGCTCGAACAGGTTCTCGAGGTCTCCGATCCCGTGGCCGTTGTCGCGCACCGTCAGGCGCACCGTGTCGGCCTCCTCGAGCCCCAGGTCGAGCCGCGGCTCGGCCGCGCCCTTGGTCGCGTCGAGCGCGTTGCGCAGCAGGTTGATGATCACCTGTTCCAGCCTTATGCGGTCGGCCATCACCATCACCGGCTTGCGCGGCACGCTGCGGGTGATGCGCACCACCCGCGCCTTCAGCTGCGGCTCCATCATCGACAGGGCCGAGGACAGGCAGGCGCGAACGTCCACCGGCTCGAAGGCCTCGCCGCCCTTGCGGGCATAGGATTTCAGCTGCCGGGTGATCGCCCCCATCCGCTCGATCAGGTCGTCGATGCGCTGGAAGGACGACAGCGCCTCGTCCGGCCGACGCCGCTGCAACAGCAGGCGGGCACCCGCGAGGTAGGTCTTCATCGCCGCCAGCGGCTGGTTGAGTTCGTGGCTGACCGCGGCCGACATCTCGCCCAGGGCGGCCAGCTTGGACGATTGCGCCAGCGTCGCCTCGGCCGAGGCGAGATCCTTGCGCACCTTCTCGCGCTCGGCGATGGCGCGTTGCAGGCGGGTGTTCAGAAGCCGCAGTTCGGCCGATTCGCGCTGGAAGGATTCGCTGCGCGACCAGGCGCGCCGCGACAGCAGGTAGAAGGTCAGCGCCAGCAGGATGGCGAAGGCCATGATTTCCAGCGCGAGAACCGAGTTCACCCGCTCGCGCACCGAGTTCATCGCGGTGAAGGTGACGATGCGCCAGCCGCGGAAGGGCACGCGTGCCTCGGCCCGGATCACCGCCTCGCCCTTCACATAGGCGTCGGCGGGTTCCTGCGCCCAGTCGGCCGCCGCCTGCACCGCCCGCGCGATGGCCGAGGGCGCATCCTGCACCGCCAGCGCCTCGTCAAGCTTCAGGCCGCGCCAGCGCGGTTCGGTGGACAGGATGATGCGCCCCTCGCTGTCGGTGACCAGCACCGCGTCGGTCAGCCCGGCCCAGGCGCGTTCGTATTTCTGCAGGTCCACGGCCACCACGACCACGCCCAGCAGCTTGCCGTCGCGCCAGACGCTGCGGGAGTAGGTGAAGTCGGTGCCGCCGCCGTCGCGCGGGGTGGCGCTGAACACGGTGTCGCGGACACGCTGGGCATCGACGAAATAGGGCGCCTGGCGGTGGTTCGACCCCAGCCGGTTGCGGTTCGTCGCGCCCACCGTGCGCCCGTCGCGGTCCAGCAGCAGGATCGAGGCCGCGCCGATCTCGGCCTGGAACGAGATCAGCCGTTGCGAGGTGCGCGGATAGTAGCCCTGCGCCAGCGCCTCGATCAGTTCGGGATCGCGCGACAGAAGAAGCGGCACGATGGAATTGCGCTGCAACTCGCTGACCAGGTTTCCGGAATAGAGCGCCAGGCGCACCTCGGCCCGGTTGCGGGTGGATTCGGAGAACCGCTCGGTCAGCCAGCGGTTCGTCACCAGCACGACCGCCAGCGCCACGACGCAGAGCGCGGCGATCAGAAGCCGCAGGCCCCAGCCCGGGCCCGGGCCCGCCGCCGCCGCTTCGTCGGCAGGGCCCGGCGCGGGCGCGCCGGATTCCGCCGGGCGCGACAGGTCGGGCGGCGGCGCGTCGGGCCGAGCCGGGTCGGGGCCGGAACCTTCGGGCGCGGGGGCAGCGAAATCGGACATGACGCAAGTCTAGGCCGGGCGGCGCCCTGCCTCAAGCCGCGTGGCGAGGGGGCCGTTTCACGCCGGCGCCGCGGCGCCCATCAGCGCGCGGAAAAGCGCCGCCCCGTCGGTCCCGCCATGCGCTGGCTCGACCGCCCGTTCGGGGTGCGGCATCATCCCCAGCACCCGCCGGTTTTCCGAAAGCACGCCCGCGATGTCGGCCATCGAGCCGTTGGGGTTGTCGGTGTAGCGGAAGGCGATGCGGTCCTCGCCGGTCAGGCGCGCCATCGTCTCGGCATCTGCCGTGTAGTTGCCGTCATGATGCGCGACGGGCAACGCGATGCGGGCTCCCGCCGCATAGCCCGCGGTGAAGGCGCTGGCGGCGGTGGCGACCGTCAGGCCCAGGGTCCGGCAGACGAAGCGCAGCCCCGCATTGCGCATCAGCACTCCCGGCAGCAGGCCGGTTTCCGTCAGCACCTGGAAGCCGTTGCAGATGCCCAGCACATAGCCGCCGCGCGCGGCATGGGCGGCGATGGCCGCGGCAATGGGCGACCGCGCTGCAATGGCGCCGCAGCGCAGGTAGTCGCCGAAGGAAAACCCCCCCGGCAGCCCCACGATGTCGGTGCCCGGCGGCAGGTCGGTGTCCTTGTGCCAGACGCGGGCGACCGTCGCGCCGGCCAGGCGGAAAGCCTCGGTCAGGTCGCGGTCGCAGTTCGAGCCGGGAAAGGTGACGACGGCGGCCTTCATGGTCGATCCCCGCGGTTCGGATGCCCGCGTCCTAGCCCGATCCGGGCCGGCTGACCAGTGGGCACGGGTCAGCGGAAATGCGGGTTCGACCAGGCCCGCCGGCCCTGCCCGTCCCGCACCGTCACCCGCAGGAAAGGCGAGGCACCGAGCCGCCTCAGCGGCAGGCGCGCGGTCGTCATCGCCGCGCCCTGCACCGCCACCGCCGCAGTACCCGCACCCTGCACGATCACCGTTGCTGCGGGCGAGCAATCGACCTCGACCGCGTCGGGCGAGATCCGAAGGTCATGGATCTCGGGGCCCTGGCTGGAATAGAAGTGCCCGGCCAGCAGCGCGGCCAGCAGCGCCCCGGGCTCGTTCGCCTCGGCCTTCACCATGACCCAGCCGCCAAAGTGGTCGGCTTCGGCAAAATGCGCGTCGTCGGTGGCGATCAGCGTCAGCCGCCGCCCCTCGGCCAGCAGAAGGTCGGCGATGGCGGTGCCGTCGGGCCGGTCCGAATCGACCAGGCAGCCGTGATTGTAGACCTCGACCGCCTGGGCCGCGGCCAGCGACCGCGCATCGGCCAGCGTCAGCCCGGACCACTGCGGATGCGCGATGGCGACGAAGGCCCCGGCGGCCGCGGCGCGGGCGGCCAGTTCCGGCCCGGTCTCCTGCCCCGCCCGGGGTGCGAAATCGGGGCTGTCGGAAGGCGCAAAGTCCGGTGGCAGGCCGACGGCCAGGATATGCCACAGCTCGCCGTTCGCCATCGTGCCGGAGTGGAGCTCGGCGCCGGGGAGGGTGGTGAAGGCATTGGTGCGGAAGGGCACCGTGTCGACGATCGGATAGCCGTAGGCGCCCACGAAATGGTCGGTCAGCGCCAGGAAATCATAGCCCGCCTCGCGGTAGCGGCGGCAGACCTCGTCGGGCGGAAGCACGCCGTCGGACCGGGTGGAATGGGTGTGCAGGTTGCCCTTCCAGAACCGGCCGGGCGCGGTGAAGGCGGCGGGGCGTGCAGCGGTCATTCTCGGGCCTCCCTCGGGCGCATCAGGCCACCCGTCGGCCCTGGACCCAGGTTCCGCGCACCACCGCCGCCCCGCCGGGCAGGCGGCGCACCCGGATCACGTCGGCCCGCGCGCCGGGGTCGATATGGCCGCGATCGGCAAGTCCCGCGGCGGCGGCCGGCGCGCGGGTGACGGTGGCCGCCCCGCGGGGCAGGTCGCCCCAGAGATCGCCGAGCATCAACGCCCCCGTCAACAGCGCCGAAGGCACATAGTCGGACGACAGGATGTCGAGATGCCCTGCCTCCGCCAGTTCCTGCGCCGCCACATTACCCGAATGCGACCCCCCACGCACCAGGTTCGGCGCCCCCATCATCACGGCGATGCCCGCGTCGCGGCAGGCCCGCGCGGCATCGGGCGTCGTCGGAAACTCGGCGAAGGTCACGCCATGGGCGGCGCTCTGCGCGACATCCTCGGGGCGCGTGTCGTCGTGGCTCGCCAGCACTGCGCCGTAGCGGCGTGCCCCGGCCACCGCCGTCCTTTCGTGCAAGGGTCCCATGCGGGCGCCGAGATCCTGCCGGCTGGCGATATGGGCCTCGAACTCGGCCTCGCTGTAGCCGTGCCTGCCCATCACGTAATCGCGCAGCGACTTCAGGTTGCGGAACTGTCGCCGGCCGGGCGTGTGGTCCATCAGGCTGACGATGCCCACGCGGTCTGCGGGGCCGAACTTGGCCATCTCCTCGACCAGCGTCTCGGAACACAACTCGGCCCTGAGGTGCAGGAAATGGCTGATCCGCAGGGCGCCGGCGGCGCGCAGCGACAGGATCTCGTCGGCCAGCGCGCGGGCGTATTCGCCATAGTTTCCCTTGGCCTGCGATGTGACGGAGCCGACGCGCAGCGCGTCGAAGACCGTGGTGATGCCGACCCCCGCCAGCTCCGCGTCATGCGCGACGATGGCCGCCATATGCGGCCAGTCCACCCGCGGGCGCGGCTCGATATGGCGTTCCAGGTTGTCGGTATGCAACTCGACCAGGCCGGGCAGCAGCAGGTCGCCGTCGATGTCGATGGCGCCGGCAGGAAGGCCGGCGCCGGTTGCGATGTCCGCGATCTGCCCGTCGCGCAGCACGACCGCCCCGTGCAGCACCTCGGACGGGCGGACGATGCGGGCATTGGCAAGAATCGTCTCGGTCATCGGGGGCTTCCTTGCGGTGCTCGGGGCGGGGCGGGTATCAGGGCGGAGCGTGTTGGACAACGGATGCGGGGGCAGCCATGGCGGAGGCGCGATTCGAAGGGTTCCGCCGCTATGCGGTCTATGCCGCGCCAGGAGGCGATCTGGGCCGGTTCGGGGCGGACTGGCTGGGGTGGGATGCCGAGACGGGCTGCCTGCGCAATGGCCCGCCGGCCCGCGTTGCCCCGCTGCCCAGACCATGGTCCGAGGTTGTGGCGGCGCCCGCGCGCTACGGCTTTCACGGCACGCTGAAGCCGCCCTTCCGGCTGGCCCCCGGCACCGACGCCGCACAGCTGCACTGGGCGATCCAGGCGCTGTGCCTGCGGCTTGTGCCGGTCGATGCCGGCCCGCTGCGGCTGGCGCGGATCGGCGGTTTCGTGGCGCTGGTTCCGGCGGGCCCGTCCATCGCGCTTCAGGCGCTGGCGGCACGACTGGTCGAGGCACTGGACGCCTTCCGCGCCCCCCCCACGCCGGACGAGACCGCGCGCCGCATTCCCGACCGGCTGACCGCCCGGCAGCGCGCGCTTCTCGACCGCTGGGGCTATCCCTTCGTGATGGAGGAGTTCCGGTTCCACCTGACGCTGACCGGCGACCTGCCGGAAGCGGAGGCCGAGGCCGCGATCGGGGCGCTGGCCCCTGCCGTCGAGGCGGTGCTGCCACCTGCGCTGCGCCTGCCGGACGTGGCGCTGTTCGGCGAGGCACCCGACGGCCGGTTCCGGCTGATCCACCGCTATCCGCTGGGCGGATAGGGCGGTCCGGCGGTCCGGGCGGTGGCCGGTCCCCCCACCCCATCCCTCCCCCACGAGGGGGGAGGGAGGCACGGATGGCGACGCCGCTCCCTCGCCGCGGCAGTCCGCCGGAATGCCCGCAGTACGCCTGCAAGCGCCGCCGCTCCCCCTTGTGGCGAGGGCTGGGGGGTGGGGTGATGTCCCTCGGCCCGGCTGCCCGCTCATCGCCCAACCCCCTCGGGCGCCAGCGCAGCAAGAAAGGCCGCCACCGCTTCCTCCAGCCGGCCGCCGTTCTCGACCCGTCGCACCGGGATGCCCGGCGGCACGTCGTAGCGGCCACGTGCCAGACGGCCGGCGATCTCGGATGCGGTTTCGCGGCCGCGGGCGGCAAGCCGCGCGGCCCGCACGGCGGCGGGCGCCGTGACCAGGATGGCCGTCAGGCCCGGGAACATGCCGCGCGCCTCGGCCAGCATCGCGCGGCTGCCGTTGAACACCACGTCGCGGCCCTGCGCCAGCGCATCGCGCGCCGAGGCCGGGATCCCGTAGGACAGGCCATGCGCCGCCCAGATCAGGCAGAAATCACCGGCGGCGGCGCGGGCGGCGAACACCCCTGGCGTGACGCCCTCGAAGGGCTCTCCCCCCGCCTCCTCGGGCCGGGTGATGACGCGGCGCACGACGTGCAGGTCCGGCCGGGCGGAGCGGGCAGCGGCGATCAGCGTGTCCTTGCCCGCGCCCGAAGGCCCCACAACAGCAAAGACGCGCCCCGGCATGTCAGGCAGCCCGGGTCCGCGGCGCGGACTCCGCCGCATCCGGCAACCGGTCGCAGACCCGCGACCGCGCCCTTTCGTCGTGGACGATGCCGAGGACCGCCGCACCGCGCGCCCTTGCTTTCACGATCAACCGCGGCGCCACCTCGCGGTTGTCGGCGTCGGGGCCGGCGGTCGGTTCGTCCGGACGACGTGCGGGAAGGGGATGGACAAAACCCCGGGCGATGGTCACGCACTGCCGTTCCCCGCCGCTGAAGGTGGCGGGCGACAGCGCCCGCAGCCCGCGGGGCAGGTTCAGCCGGGCCAGCATCGCCGCAGCGCGGTCCAGCGCTTCGGACCGCGGCAGGCCGAGGGCCAGCAATGGCCCGGCCACCATCTCCTCCGCCGGCACGCGGGGCACCACGCGCAGGAACGGGCGGACATGCCCCAGCGTGCCCCGGCGAAGGGCGGTCACCGTGCGGGGCCCTGCGTCCACCAACTCGGTCCCCGCACTGCGGATCGATCCTGCGTCGGCACGGCAGTTGCCCTGGATCATGCGCATCAGCGTGGACTTGCCGGCGCCCGATGCGCCGGCCGCCACGGCCGGCACCGCGCCCACCAACACCGCAAGGACGGCACCGCGCTGGTTGCAGGGCGCAAGGGACTTTGCCAGCCCCGCAACCTCGATCACTGCCGTCACAGCCATTTCCGCCACCGGAAGAACAGGTAGGTGCCGACCGCCGAGGCCAGCATCAGCCCCAGCGCCATGGGGTAGCCCCAGGCCCAGTCAAGTTCGGGCATGTTGGCGAAGTTCATCCCGTAGGCCGAGGCGATGACCGTTGGCGGCAGGAACACCACCGCCACCACCGAGACGATCTTGATCGTCTGGTTCTGGCTGAGGTTGATCATGCCGAGGGTCGCGTCGGTCGCCAGCGCGACCCGGCTGGACAGGTGGTCGGCATGAACCTCGAGCGCGTGGATGTCGCGCATCAGGCCCTTGACCGCATCCTTGTGCGCGGTGCCGCGCAGGCCGTCCACCAGCGTCTGGCCGTACCAGCTGACCGCCCGTTCCACGGTCAGCAACGACAGCCGCACCCGCGCCACCGTCTCGCCCTCGCGCCCAACACGGCGCAGCGCGTCCTGAAGATGCGCGGCATCGGCCGGCCCGGTCTCGCCGTAGACCTCGCGCGCGACGGTATCCAGCGCGCGGCCCGCCGCCTCCAGGATGTCGGCCAGCCGCCCGACGATCTCTTCACCCAGGCTGAGGAACACCGCATCCGGCCCGGCGCAGCCCGGCCCCACCTTGTCGGCACGGGCCGGGTAGGTTTCGAAGGGGCGCGGCGCGTGGTGGCGGACGGTGATCAACCGCTCGGGCATCAGGATGAAGGTCACGGGGCCGGTCATCGCCTCTTTCGTCTCGGACATCCCGGGCAGAACCACGGTCATGTAGTCGATGCCGTTCTCGCGGTAGAGCCGGGCGGAGATCTCGATCTCCTCCATGTCGGCCAGGCTCGGCACCTCGACGCCCAGTTCGGCGAGCACGGCAACCTGGGCGGGCTGCGGGCGGAAGAGATCGATCCACAGCGCCTCGGCGGGCGGTGCGTCCGGTTCCAGCGGGATCAGTCGGGGGCCATCGGAGCGATAGGCAAACAGCATCGGATCACACCTTCAGGACAGAGCAGACCAGTAGCTGCCTACAGACGTGCTGCGGATCGTCCAAGACCTGATTGGTCAGCCCGGTCTCGACCACGCGGCCGCCCTGCATCACCATCAGCCGGTGCGCGAGCAGTCGCAACAGGGCAAGGTCATGCGTCACGATCACGGCCGACGGGCCGAGGCCGCGCACCAGCCCCCGGATCAGGCCCAGAAGGCGGGCCTGCACGCTGACATCGAGACCCCCGGTCGGTTCGTCCAGCCGTTGCACCAGTTCCAGTTCCGCCCGGAAATCCATGTAGTGCAGCGGCCTGATGTGCTCCAAGAAACCCGGTCGCCAGGATGTTGCCGCAGTGCATCAGGACGAACTCCCCGTCCTGCGCCGGGGCACCGGCGGAGGCCTCGCCCAGTTCCTGCCAGCGCGGCGAACGGTCGACGAGGCTCATGGCGATGGCCTTGCGCTCGGACTGGCCCATCACAAGGCCGTAGCCCCGGGTGAACCGCGGCGGCTCGGTGCGCGAGCCCTTGAGCTGGTTCACCGTCTCGCACTCGGTCAGCTCGATCTCGCCGATCTCGACCGCGAAACCGCGCTCGGGGATCTCCATCTCGACCGCCACGGGGCCGATGCGCAGTTCGCCCACGAAGGCATGGGTGCGCCCGTAGCCGCGCTGCGTGGAATAGGCCAGACCAGGCAGGAACCTCTCGTCGCCGCGCGCCAGCGCCTGCAGGCGCAGCGGGCGGCCGGCGGGCAGGTCCATCGGCTCGCGCGTCAGGTCGGGCGGGGCAGCATCGCCCGCGGGAACGGGCTCCATCCGCCCGTCGCGGTCCAGCAGGCCCGCGATGCTCGGGGCGGTCAGGGGGCGGTCAGGGGGGCGGCCTGACCGGGCGCGGAGGGCCTGGCGGGCGGGGCGCCCCCCCCCGCACCAGGGGGCAGAACGCGGCCTTCGTCGCGGCGACGGCGGTGGCGCGCACCGCCTCGCCCCCGGGGCCCTGCATCAGCGCGTCGATCCGCGCCGCGCGTGTGGCCTGGCCCGCGGGCACGCAGGTCCATGCGCTCGAAAGCCTGTCGCTGGCCGGCGGCCAGCCGCTGCCGCTTTTCCGGCCGGTCTTTCCGGCGATACGCTTTCCGGGCCTTGCGGCACGGCTGGATGCCGGCGGTCCGGTCACCGCGTCCCTGCCGGCCGAGGGGCTCGCCGGTTATGCCCGGGGCTCGACCCGCATCCCCGCCAGGACCGCCCGCGGCACCTCTGCCACGCTCCGGATGCTGGCGCAGGGCGCGCCGGGGTTGCGCACCGTGGCCGTCAAGGTCGATGGCGCGGGCCGGCCGGCAGAATACGGCACCACCTGGTCCGCGGGCGAACGGGTGACGCCGGTGGTGGTGCCCGAATGATCCCGCGCGCTTTGTCACACGGGCGTCGCCGGAAGCACTTATCCACAGGGCAGACAGCCCCGGACCCCGCATGACCCCGATCCTTCCCCCGCTGCGCCTGACCGGCGCCACCATCCTGCGCGACGGCGAGATGCAGCGCCGGTCGGTCGGGCTGGCGGGTGGCCGGATCGAACGCGGGGCCTTTCCCGAGATCGACCTGACCGGATACCTGGTGCTGCCGGGCATCCTCGACCTGCATGGTGACGGGTTCGAGCATCACCTGTTTCCCCGCCCGGGCGTGGCGTTTCCGCTGGACAGCGGCCTTGCCGCCGCCGACCGAGAGGCCGCCGCGCATGGCCTCACCACCGCCTGGCTGGCGCAGGGCTGGAGCTGGGAGGGCGGGTCGCGCGGCCCCGAAGGCGCCGAGGCCCTGCTGACGGCGCTCGATGCATACCGCCCGCAGGCACTGACCGACCTGCGCGTGCAGCTGCGCGCCGAAGTGCACCTCGTCGGCGCCGCCGCGCGGCTGATCGAGACGGTGCGGCGCCACCGCATCGACCTTGTCATCTTCAATGACCATCTGCAGGAGGCGCAGGACATGCGCCGCCTGCGACCGGCAGCCTTTGCCCACTGGGCCTGGCGCAACGGCCGAACCCCCGAGGCGATGCTGGCCGCCATCGAGGCCGCGGCGGCCGGCGCGCGCGAGGTGCCGCGCCATCTGTGCCGGCTGGCCGATGCCTTCGACGAGATGGGCGTCCTCTACGGCAGCCACGACGACCCCGACGGCGAAACGCGCGAGCGCTACGGCATGATGGGCGCGCGGATCGCCGCGTTCCCGACGACGCGCCGCGCGGCAGCGGCGGCGCGGGCCATGGGAAGCCCGGTCCTGCTGGGGGCGCCGAACGTGGTCCGCGGCAGCAGCCAGTCGGGCAGCGTGGCGGCCGCCGACCTGATCTCGGCGGGGCTTTGCGACGTGCTCGTGTCGGATTACCACGCCCCGGCGCTGGCGATGGCGGCCTGGCGGCTCGTCGACGGCGGTCTTGCCGACCTGCCGCGCGCCTGGGGCATGATCTCGGCCATGCCGGCCGAGGTGATGCGGCTGGCCGACCGCGGCCGCATCGCGCCCGGCCTACGCGCCGACCTGACGGTCGTGAATGTGGCCACCCGTCAGGTCGAAGCCACGATCTGCGGCGGCCGGCTGTCCTATCTGGCGGGCGAGGCAGGGCGGCGGTTCGTGGCGCAGCCGGTGGCCATGCGACTGGCGGCGGAGTGACGGGCAGGGCGCACCGTCAGCCGCCATCGCGTTCCGGAAACGCCTCGACCGGGAGGCTGCGACCATCGGGCAGCCCCGCGCGCAGGCGGGCGTGGTCCCGGTCCCGCCAGGCCAGCCGCTGCATCCGGTCGGCGACGGCCTCGGGGAACCGGCGGCGCAGCGGCACGGAGGGACAGCCCGCGAAGGAGGGTGCAGGGGGGACATCCTTCGTCACCATGGCGCCGGCACCGATGGTCACGTCGGGCTGGATGATCGCCCCATGGCCGATCCGGGTAGCCGGCCCGGGCATCGTGCGCCGCGACGCGCGGGCTTCGAAGAAGGCGGCGGCGTCGGGTTCGTCCGGCCCGCAGGTGCCCGGAGGGAGGAAGGGTTCGGTGGCGGACGGGCGGGGCACGGCGACCCGGGCTTGAGCGGGTGCTGGCCCCCGCACCCCCAGGATACTTGTGCGATCAGGAAAGGCGGGGGCGGAGGGGGCGGGCACGGGCCGTCATCGCCCGCCGCCGTCCCCCCTGATAGGCCTGGCGCGCAGCCAGCCCGACGGCCTGTCCATCGGCATGACCATGAGCACCATCGGGACGATGTCGCTGGTCACGTCCTTCCGGTCCTGCCGGGTCTGGATGGCGTGGGTGATGAACAGCCCGATGCCGCCGCCGGTGGCCGCCCCGATCACGGTGACGCTGCGGGTGTCCGGTTCGAAGCGGTAGAGCACCCGGGCTCGGGAACACCGGCGTGACCCGCGCCACCACGCCGGAGCGGTGTTGCCGCGCCGCCCGCGCGCCGGTCGGGCGGACGCCCTCGATCGGCGTGCCGTCCACGTTCCCGAGTGCCACGGAGAAGGTCATGCCGAAGCTGCCGGTGTCGGTCACGGGGATGGCGAGCGTTCCGGTCAGCGACCCCGGCCCGAAGGCGCGCGACGGGAAGATCGGCCAGATCAGCCCGTCCACGCCGCGGATGAAGGCGAAGCGAAGGGCCCCGAGGGGGGCGAAGGTGCGGGCAGCCGGGAAGGCCAGCGGCAGCGCCAGCGGCGCCGCCGCCCCGACGGTGCCGAGGAAGGCCACCAGCACCGTCTCGCCCATGGCCGAGGCCATACCGGCGCTGCGCCGCATCGGGTTGCCCCGGAGATCGGCCCAGCGGCGGGCGAGGTTGCCGCGCGCGGGGTCGATCTGCGGGCGGGTCAGGATCGACCAGAGCGATGCGCCGAAATCGGGGCTGTCGAGCGTGAGCCGGAACAGTTCCCACCCGACGAGGCAGCGGAACACCGCGTCCTTCTTGCGGGTGACGGCCAGCCGTCCTCCCGGGGTCGTCACCGCCACCCGGCTGTCGGAGGCATTGACCCAGGCGGGTGCCTCGGCCACCGGAAGCGCCAGCACGATGCGGTCATCGACCCGGGCGATGTCGAGGCTGCCGGAGCGGCCGTCGCGGGTGACGTCGACCTTGTGGCCCTGGCTGCCGGCCACCAGGATGCGGGCATTGTCCATCCGCGCAGGCTCGGCCGCGCTGCCCACGTCGAAGGCCACCCAGACATGGGCGAGGGAAGCCGTAAGAAGAACCGGCACCGCCAGCGCGAGGCGCCGCTTGCGGGCGATCAGCCCAACGGCGCGGGCGCGCGCCGTGTCGGCGGTGAGATCGGTGGTCACTGTCATTGCGCCCCCCCGAGGACGAGGCGGCGGCGATATTGGCCCGACGCCTGGCGGATGGCCACGATGGCGGGGAACAGGATCCGGAAGACCGTCGCCGAAATGTCGATGCGGCCGGTGCCGAGGGTCATCGCGTTGCGCAACTCGTGGCCGATTCCGCCCGCGCCGACCCAGCCGAGGATGGCCGAGGATGGCCGAGGCGCGCAGGTCCACCGTGCGGCGGAACGCCGGGATCGACCGCGGAAAGGGCGCCAGCCCGCGGGTCGAGACCAAAGCCGGCAGAAGGCGCATCACGGCGCCTGGCAGGGTCGATACGGCGGCGATGTTGATCGTCTCGATCAGCGCGGAAAAGAAGGTGGCGACGTGGGTCGGGAAGCGGTCGAACTTGTCGGCGAACTCGCCGGTGACGGTGGCAGGGAAATCGAAGACCTGGTGGATGCCCACCCGGAAGCTTGCGGCCCTGCGTCCGTCGGCCACGCGGAAGCCCGAGACCATGAGCATGACAGGACCCGCCAGCAGCAGCCCCAAATAGGCCTGGCGGCGGCGATCGCGGCCATGTGTCCCCCCGGAACGTGCACGGGCCGCGCAAAGGGTCGCACGGCCCGCTGGATCAGGTCAGGACCAGTGCGCAGCGCCGCGCTTGCCTGGTTGCTCGATCACGTCGCCGGCCGGGTCGTTGATCGGACGAAAGCCCTGGGTTTCTCCGGCCTGGATGGCATCGGCGCAATCCTTGTGGGTGCCGGGCAGCGCCGCCAGCATCGCGGTCATGTCGATCTTCACGCGCCCGGGGATGTTCTTGCGGATGACGATCGCGCCTTCGGGGATCGCGTTCGACTTCCAGGTCTGCACGAGGTCGTTCATGTCCACGATGCCCGCATCGGCGGCCGTGCGCAGGCTGAACAGCGTCTGCAGCGTGGAGCGGCCGTCCAGCACGCCGTGCCGGACGTTCGACACCACGTCGAGCCGGGGCACGAGGTTGAACTGCCGGAAGATCCTGGCGCACGGGCCTTGCCAGACCCGCATCGCCGCGCCGCGGAAGGCCGGGATGTCCTGCCCCTCGAACCGGATCTCGCCGGGGCTGGCGTCGGTCAGGCGGTTCACCATGCGCGGGAAGGTCGACGTGCCCGCGCCCGACCGGCCGATGATGCCGACGAGGGCCGGGGATCCACCGCGGCCTTGCGGCCGACCATCCGCGTGACCGATTGAACCTCAAGCACCATGGGCCCCCCTTCCACTGGAGGCGGGGCGGGGCAGGCCGGGCCTGCAATGGGGTCGTTCCAGTCAAGCGGAACCTTGATGACAGGCGCGGTCGCTTCCGGGCCGGGCGCGCGCGCCTTCGCGGCGCTGCCCGCGAGACGGGCGGGCCTGCGGAAGGGAGCCCGCCCGCCGCGCGGCCCTGGGTTGCGGCCGCCGGCGGCGGGGTCGCCGGAGGCGCCGCAAGGCGGGGAATTCAGGCGGGAAAGTACCCCTCCGCCCCCAGGTCCACCGCGCGCCCCTCGGCCGCCGACTTCTGCGCCGCCATGCCGATCGCCGCGGCCCACCAGCCGTCGGCCAGTGTCACCTCGACCCCGCCCTGCCCCGCCGCGGCCTTTGCGAAACCGGCGTGCTGGTAGAAGGTCGATCCGTTGTGATCGCCCGCCGCGAGGATCGCCGGATCCACCGGCACGTCCAGCACCCGCGGCCCCTTGGGATCGCGGGGCGAGACGACGACGCGCGGCACCGGCGCATCGCCCAGGTGATGCGGCCAGAACCGCCCCGGCCCGGGCACCAGGCATTCGATCTTGCCCTTTGGCCCGACGACGCTGATCTCCTCCTGATAGCGCGAGCCTTCGGCGAACATGCACAGTTCCAGCATCGCCCGCACGCCGTTCTGGAAATCGACGATGACATAGGCGTTGTCCCAGATGTCGGGAGTGCGGCCGTCCACCACCTCTTCCTTGTGGTTCACGTCCTGCCCGGCGCTGGCCATCACCCGCACGGGGTCGGCCCCCGCGATCAGGCGCATCAGGTCGAAGAAGTGGCAGCACTTCTCCACCAGCGTCCCGCCCGACTTGGTGTTGAAGCGGTTCCAGTCGCCGACCTTGGACAGGAAGGGGAAGCGGTGTTCGCGGATCGTCAGCATCTTCACCCCGCCGGTCGCGCCTTCCATCTCGCGGATCAGGTGGGCGACCGGGGGCATGTAGCGGTATTCCATCGCCACCCAGATCGGCGCGGGATAGGCCGCGCGCAGGGCGGCCAGGCGGGGCGCATCGGCCGGGTCGGTGAACAGCGGCTTCTCGACCAGAACCGGCAGCGGCCGGGTGGCCGCGATTTCCTCCAGCTGGGCGACGTGCAGGAAGTTCGGACTGGCGATCAGCAGGCAGTTCACCGCCTCGACCGGCAGCACCTCGGCGACAGAGCCCACTATCTGCGCCCCCGGCGCGAAGCGCGCGGCTTCGGCCCGCATCCCCGCATCGGGCTCGAAGATCGCCACGACCTCGGCCTGCGGCACAAGCGCGATGTTCCTCAGATGCTCCTGCCCCATCATGCCGCAGCCGATGACGCCGTACCGTATCGTCTTCACGTTCCTCATCCTTCGTTCGGGCGCGTCCTTGCGCCGTTGTTGCCTGGCGTCAGCGAAGCCGCGCCACATACCTGACCCGCACGGGGTCGAACCATGTCAGGGACACCTCGGCGCGCGCGCCGTCCTGCGCCCATGAAACGCGGGCGACCTCGGGCAGGGGCGTGCCGGGGGAATGGGGGAAGGCGGCGGGCGCCCAGTCGGGCAGGGCGCCCTGCCCCACGCGGTCCTCGGCCCGCGCGATCCAGAGGCCGAGCCGCGTCCGATAGAACAGATAGAGCGATTCCGACAGATCCTCGGGCACGATGCGCGGGGCATAGCCGGCATCGAGCCAGATTTCCTCGACCGCAGCGGGAATACCCGACAGGAACCGCAGCCGGCGGATGCGATGGCCCTGGTCCGAGGTGCCGAAGTCCGGCAGGTAGGCGGGCTTCGGCACCCGGTCCACGGCCAGAACCTTGGCCGTGGGCAGGCCGCCGCCGGCCGCCAGTTCCAGCCGGAACAGGGCATAGACGCTTTCGGCATCGGTGCGCGCGCGCACATAGTTGCCTGATCCCTGCACCCGCGACAGCATGCCCTTGGCGGTCAGGTCCTTCAGCGCCTGGCGCAATGTGCCGACGGCGATGCCCAGGCTGGCGGCCATGTCGCGTTCCGGCGGCAGGCGTTCGCCGTCGATCAGCCGGCCGGCGGCGATGTCGCGGATCAGCAGTTCGCTGATCTGGAGATAGAGCGGAAGTGCGCCGGCTTTCATCCCGACTCGCGCCTTTTCGAACAATTGATACAGTATTGATTTACACTAACGCGGGTGATACGCAAGGCCAAATTCGAGTCTCAGGGAGAGAGAATCAGATGACCGTGGTCCCCGTCACCTCGCCCGAACTGGACGGCGCCGAGGTTTCCTGGTTCGCCGCGCTGTGTTCGGACGACTATGAGTACCTGGGCGTGCCGGACGGCCGCCTGCGGTCGTCCTGGGAACATTGCTCGGATATCGTGAAGACCGCCGAGCGGCTGGGCTTCCGCAACATCCTGTGCCCCTCGTCCTTCCAGGTGGGCCAGGATGTTCTGACCTTCGTGGCCGCCGCGTCGCAGGTCACGTCGAACATCAACTTCCTGGCTGCGATCCGCTGCGGCGAACTGCATCCGATGATGCTGGCCCGCACCGTCGCCACGCTCGACCACATGCTCAAGGGGCGGCTGACGCTGAACGTCATCAGCTCGGACTTCCCCGGCGAGGTCGAGGACAGCGCCCGCCGCTACCGCCGCAGCCACGAGGTCGTGGAGATCCTGCGCAAGTGCTGGACACAGGACGAGGTGGAACACCACGGCGAGATCTACAGCCTCAAGAAACTGCCGGCCGACCCCGCCAGACCCTACCAGCAGAACGGCGGCCCGCTGCTCTATTTCGGCGGCTACTCGCCTGATGCGCTCGAGCTGTGCGGGGCGCAGTGCGACGTCTACCTGATGTGGCCCGAGCCGAAGGAGATGCTGGAAAAGCGGATGCGCGACGTGCATGCCCGGGCCGCGGCGCATGGCCGGACACTGGACTACGGGCTGCGCGTCCACATGATCGTGCGCGACACCGAGGCCGAGGCGAAGGAATACGCCGACCATCTGGTGTCGAAGCTCGACGACGAGTTCGGCCAGTTGATCCGCCAGCGGGCGCATGACTCGGGCTCGCTCGGCGTGTCCCACCAGGCTCGGGCGCGGGAACTGGCGGACCAGTTCGGCTATGTCGAGCCCGGCATGTGGACGGGGATCGGTCGCGCCCGGTCGGGCTGCGGCGCGGCGCTGGTCGGCTCGCCCGACATGATCCTGACGAAGCTCGAGGAATACCGAAAGATGGGCATCCGCGCCTTCGTCCTGTCAGGCTACCCGCATCTGGACGAGGCCGAGCAGTTCGGAACCAAGGTGCTGCCGCACCTCGAGACCGTCAGCCTGCCCCACGCCTATGGCCGCGTTCCGGCCGCCACGCCGGCCACGCCGCTCGGCAACGGGGTGCGCCGCTGATGGACCGGGTTCGGATTGCCGAGGGGCTGGACTTCAGCCGCATCGTCTATGGCATGTGGCGGCTGGGCGACGATGCCGACACCTCGCCCGCCCATGTGCAGGCCAAGGTCGAGGCCTGCCTGGCCCAGGGCATCACCACGATGGACCAGGCCGACATCTACGGCGGCTACACGGCGGAAACCCTGCTGGGGGCTGCCTTCCGCGCCGCTCCGGGGCTGCGCGACAGGGTCGAGATCGTCACCAAATGCGACATCGTCGCCCCGGTCGGCCGCCATTCGCGGGCACGGGTCAAGCACTACGACACCTCGCCCGCGCATATCACCGCCTCGGTCGAGGCCTCCCTGCGAGAGATGGCGACCGACCGCATCGACCTCTTGCTGATCCACCGCCCCGACCCGTTCATGGACCATCACGCGACAGGCGGCTGCCTGGATGATCTGGTCGCCTCGGGCAAGGTTCGGGCGGTCGGCGTGTCGAACTTCCGCCCCTGGGATTTCAGGCTGCTGCAATCGGGCATGAAAACACGGCTTTCCACCAACCAGATGGAACTCAGCCTCATGGCGAACGAGGCCTTCGTGAACGGCGACGTGGCCGACATGCAGGAACGCGGGCTGCCGCTGATGGCCTGGTCGCCGCTGGCGGGCGGGCGCCTTCTGGCCGAGGCCTCGGCCGGGCTGCGCACGCGGATGGACGAGCTCGGCCGGCAGGCCGGCACCGACTGGTCGTCGGTGGCGGTGGCCTGGCTCCTGGCCCACCCCGCCCGCATCCTGCCGGTGATGGGCACCAACAGCCTGCACCGCATCGCCTCTCTCGGCGACGCGGCGACGGTGCCGATGGACCGCCAGACCTGGTTCGAACTCTACTCGCTGGCCCTGGGCCGCGAGGTCGCCTGACATGCCGGAGGCCGCCGCAATGACCGAGACCGCCTTCACCCCCGATGCCGAAAACGCGCGGTCGTTCCGCGATGCGCTCGGCCGCTTCGCCACCGGCGTCTGCGTCATCACCGCGAACGGCCCCGACGGACACATGGGCTTCACCGCCAACAGCTTCTCGTCGCTGTCGATGGACCCGCCGCTGGTGCTGTTCTGTCCCACCAAGATGTCGCGGTCCTGGCAGG
>DAOLBY010000040.1:0-23961 GCA_035324325.1 Paracoccaceae bacterium
CGGCTGGCGAAATCGCCGGCCTTGTGTCCGCCCATGCCGTCGGCCACCAGCCAGACACCGGACCGCGGGCGGGTCAGGAAGCAATCTTCGTTGTGGCTGCGGACGCGACCGGGATGCGAGGCCGCCCCGGTTTCGAATACGAACTGTACGTCGAGCATCCTTCCCCCCGCACAAACCAGAACGTCAGGCCAATGGCAGCAACAATGCACGTCGTTCGATGGGGCAGTGTAGGCAGAAAAAAGCCGTCACGGAAAGCGGCGCCTGCGGGTCTCGTGCGTTTTTTCCGTGTCGGAATGACGAAGGGAGGCAGTTTCCTGCCCCCCCTTCAAACTCCCTCCCACGATGCCCCGCGACCGTCAGAAGGACAGACGGACCTGCGCCGTCAGGCTGTAGCTCTTCGAGATGTTCGCCCCCTTGCGCGCATCGGCCCGGACCGAGGCGTTGAGCTGGCGCGCTCCGCCCGGCCCGTTCTCCAGAACCCGGACGTAGTTCCAGCCGAGGCTGAGTTCGCCGAAGCCGCCGATGTCGGACGACGCGATGCGCGTCGTCGTGGCCGGCGCCACGGTGGTCAGGGTCGCCATGCGGTCGCCGCCGAACTCCTGATAGTAGTTTGCGCTGGCGAAGTAGGTCGAACCGGCATCGCCGGCCTCGTTGATGCGCGTGCGCGCCAGCGTGCCGCCGACGAAGCCCACCTTGGAGGTGTAGCTGTCGAGGTCGAGCGTGTTTCCGTTGCCCGAGAAGGTCAGCCGCGACGACCCCGTGCGCGAGATCGAGATCCCGGCCGTGGGCACGAAGCTCAGCCCTTCCTGGTTGACCTCGACGTTGTAGCTGACGCGGCCGGTGAAGTTCACGCCCTTGGTCTTGAACCTGTCGTTCTGAAGCCCGAGGCCGTCGAAGCCCGCCTCGACGGCTTCCGACATCTCGTATTCCGTGTTCTCGAACCGCATCTGCGCGTCGACGGTCAGCCGGTCACGGTTGCCTACGACATAGAAGCCCAGGTAGCGCTGCGAGAAATCGGCCCTGGTGGTCGAGGTCAGGGTCGTGGTGCCGCCCAGGCCGAACACCGGCTGGTCGGTCTTGCCCATGTTGTAGCCGACGATCGCGCCGACTCCGCCGTTCCAGCCGTTGAAGAACCGGCCGTCGTTGCAGATCACGTCGAACCCGCCCTGCGCGCCGGCGTAGCTGGCCGACAGGTTGTTGGTCCGGGTGCTGATGCCGTTGTTCGAGGTGCCCGAGGCATCCGACCGGCCGAAGACGCCGCGGGCATACCCCCCGCGCGAACATCCCTGTTCGGTGACAAGGCCGCTGGCGAAGGGCGATGAGGGGCGGTTGACGACGTTGGCGATCAGCGCCTGGGTGAGCGACACGCCGGATGCGATGCCGCCGAAGCCCGGGTTTGCCTCGGCCACCAGCCGGGTATCGCCGCCGATGTCGGCCAGCGAATAGACGACCGTGCCGCCGAGCGCCGCGCCCTGCACCGTGAAGTCCCGGTTCAGGCCGGTCTGGCCCTGCACCACCACCGCCTCGGTGCCGAGGGCGAAGTCGCCCGCCAGGTCGAAGGTGAAGTTCTGGAGCCCGCCGCCGAACTGGCCGCCCGCGGCGACGATGGTGTCGCCGACCCCGGCGGCGGTGTAGTTCATCAACCAGTTGTGCGCGCCGACGGACCCCGCAGCGCCGGTGAAGGTCAGCGTATGGTCGCCGCTGGCCGCGCCGCCGAACATGTCGACCGTGCCGCTGCCGCCGAAGGCACCGGCAACCGTGGTGTCGCCGGCCAGGTTCAGGTTCATCGTTCCGTTGTTGGTGACGCCGCCGAGCGTGGTCGTGGCGCCGCCGGCCATGTTCATGACCGAGGAGTTGGTCGTGAGGCCGGTGACGCTGGAAGTGCCCGCGAAGTTCGCCGTGCCGGTGTTGCCGAAGGCGCCGTCGAGCGTTCCGTCGGTCACATTCATCGTGGCGGCGTTGGTGATGGAGGTGGCGCCGAGGGTCTGACCGGTCACGGTGGTCGTGCCGGCGTTGTTGGCGAATGTGCCGAGGCCCGTGTAGCCGCCGGCCACGATGTTGGCCGTGCCGGTGTTGGTGAAGGTCGAACCGCCGACTTCGGTGAGGCCACCAGCCGTCGTGCTGAATGTGCCAGCATTCTGGATGTTGGCCGTGATGTTGCCTTCGGCGTCGATGGTGCCGCCGGCGTTGTTGGTGATGCCGCCGGTAAAGGTGCCTCCGTTGATGTCCATCGCGGCGCTGTTCGTCGTCGCGCCTGTCACCGTGCCGGCGTTCGAGGTGAAGGTTCCGGCGTTGTTCGCCACCGACGCCAGCGTGCCCGAGTTGGTGGCCGTGCCGGTGTTCGTCAGAGCGCCTGCGCTGCCCGAGTTGTCGAACGAACCTGCGTTGGTCACGCCCGCCATCGTGCCCGCGTTGGTCACGGTGCCGGCGCCGCCGATGGTGGTCAGCCCGCCTACGGTGCCCGTCGCCTGGTTGTCCAGCGTGCCACCGGTAACACCGGCGGTGCCGGTGATGGCGCCGGTGTTGGTGAATGTGCCTGCGGTGTTGGACAGCGAGGCCACGGTGCCGTCGTTGGTCGCGGTGCCCGAGTTCGTGACGGCCCCGGCGGTGGCGCCGGCGTTGTTGTCAAAGGTGCCGGCGTTGGTGACGCCCTGCACCGTGCCGTTGTTGACCAGCGTGCCGGCCGCGGCCACCTCGGTTGCCGAGGCGGTCAGCGATCCGTTGATCGTCAGCGTGCCGGCCGCGACATCGGTGATGCCGGCATAGGTGTTCACGCCGCCCAATGTCAGGTTGCCCGCGCCCGACTTGTTGATGCCGCCGGCTCCCGTGATCGCCGCGTTGATCGTGGCGTCGGCATCGGCGACAAGGTTGGAGAACCCGCCGCCCGTCGGCGATACAAGCGTACCGGGGCCGTTGAGGATATAGCCGGCGGTGCTGAAGGTCAGCCCCTGGAAGGACTGCGCGCCGTCGATGGTGACGGTGCCGGCCGCGCCCTGGAACACGCCTTCGCCCGACAGCCAGCCGTCGTTGAACTGGCCGTTCGAGATCGTCCAGTTGGTGTTCGTCGCGTTCCAGGTTCCGGCGCCGCCGTCGACCGCGTTGTTGTCGGTGAAGTTGGCGCCGTCCCAGAACTGCACCGGCGCCGTGGCGCCGACGCGCAGGTTCACCTGGTTGGTCACATTGGTCAGCACCGTCGCCCCGCCGGGCGAGGACGCGAATGTGCCGGTCACGCCGCCTGTGGCGTTGAACAGGCGATAGTAGCCGTCGGCGGCGGCCGAATCGACCGCCAGCGTGCCGCCGAGGGTCAGAAGGCCGCCCACATTGATCCGGTCGCTGTCCACGCCCGAATTCAGGTTCGGAGCGCCGAGGTCGAAACGCGTGGTCGACCCGGCCTCGAGCGTCAGGGCCCCGCCGATGGCCAGTTGCCCGGCATCGCCCACGCCGTCACCCGCAGCCAGCGTCCCGCCGCTTTCGACCTGAGCGCTGCCGCCGACCGTACCCGAGCCTTGCAGGGTCCCACCGCTGTTGACGAACAGTTGCGACCCCGCGCTGCCGAGCGTTCCGTCCAAACGCAGCGCGCCGGCATTGACGTTGGTCGTGCCGGCGAAGGCCCCCGAGGCGCCGGTCAGAACGGTCGTGCCCGTGCCGGACTGGTTGATCGTGCCGTCGCCGGTGAAGACGTTGGCAGCGGTCAGCGTGTTGGTGCGGTTGAAGGTCAGGCTGCCCGGCGAATTGACCGCAACCCCGCCCGTGCCCAGCGTTCCGCTGGTCCCCCCCGCCCCGATCTGCAGGATGCCGCCGTTGATCGTCGTGGAGCCACTGTAGGTGTTGGTGCCGGTCAGCGTCTGCGTTCCGGTGCCGCCCTTGATGAGCCCGCCCGTCCCCGTGATGACACCGGCAAAGCTGTCGGAAAGGCTCGCGCCGCCAAGCGTGATCGTGTTGGCCTGCAGGTTCACGGTCCCGCCCGTGCCCCCCACGTTGCCCAGCGCGCCGACGTTGGCGCTGGTGTCAAGCCGCAGCGTAGCGCCACTGGCAACCAGCGTCGAGGCGGTGTTCGACACCGCGCCGGCATTGCCGAGCGCAAGCGTTCCGGCCGAAACCGTCGTCACGCCGGTATAGGTATTCGCGGCCGTCATGATCAGCGTGCCGTCGCCGATCTTCTCGAGCGGCCGGGGCGCCACGTCCTCGCCGATCTCGCCTGACTGCGTCGCGGTGCCTGCCAGCACCTGCACGCGCGTCGTGTTGCTTTCGATGGTGATGGGGGTGGCGTTGTCCACACCGTCGGCATAGTCGATGATCGACCCGGTCGTGCGGATCTGCCCCGTGGCCCCGCCCGCGGCCCCGGTGGCCCCGATGCGCAGCGTGGCCGCCGTGGGCGTGCTGCCCGCGACGATGATCTCTCCGATGCTGTTGCCGCCGTTCGTCAGCACCAGCGTCCCGGCGTTCACGGTGATCGTGCCATCGGCCATGGTCAGCAGGGCGCCGACGGTTTTGGTGCCCGTGCCGTTCTTGACGATGCCGGACCCGGCACCGCCGGTCACAGTGCCGTTGAGGCTCGAGGCCGAGTTGTCGGCAGCAATGGTCACCGTATTGGTGCCAAGTGCGATTGTGCCGGCGTTCGAGGTGAGGTCGCCGACCGTCTCGTCGGCCGCAAGTTCGAGCGTGCCGCCATTGACGAACACGGTCGCGGTATCGGCGATCGCCTGCCCGCCCTCCAGCACCAGCGTGCCGCCGTTGACCGTTGTCAGCCCGGCGTAGGTGTTGTTGCCGGCAAGTGCCCAGGTCCCCGTCAGGGATTTCTCGAGCGTCCCGCTTCCCGAGATGATGCCCGTGATGCGCCCGCCCTCGGACCCGGTTAGCGTCAACCCGAAGCCGCCGTTGGCGACGTTGCCCGACAGCGTCAGCGAACCGCCCTCGGACCGGATCGACGCGGCACTGCCCAGCGTCACCGCGCCCGTCCAGGTGTTGTCGCCCGACACGTTGCGCAGCGCCCCGCCCGAGGCCACGCCCGCCCCGTTCAGCGTCAGCGCCTCGCCCGTCACGGTCAGGCCCGCTCCGCCGTCCAGCGCCAGCGTCGCCCCGTCGGCGACCGTGGTGCCGCCTGCCGCCGTGCCCAGCGCCGTTGCGTTGCCGACGGTCAGCGTGCCCGCAGTGACCTGCGTCACCCCGGAATAGCTGTTTGCCCCCGTCAGCGTCGTGTTGCCGCTGCCGACCTGTCTCACCTCGCCGGTTCCCGAGATCGCATTCGACACGGTCAGCGCATTCGACCGGACGAATGAAAGCGTGGCGTTGTTCGTGACGGCCCCGGTCCCCAGGGTTCCGGTGGTGCCGCCCGCGCCGACCTGCAGGATGCCCCCGGAAATCGTGGTCGCGCCGTAGGAACTTGCCTGCGTCAACGCAAGGTTGCCGGTGCCGACCTTCGTCAGGTCGAACGCTCCGTCAACCCCTTCCAGCCTCAGCGCCCCGACCACCCCGATGGTTGCGTTGCCGGCCAGCGTGACAGTGCCGCCCCAGAGGTTGGTGCCCGAGACGTTCCGGAGCGCCCCGTTGCCGCCAACCCCCGCGCCGCTCAGCGTCAGCGCCTCGGCCCCGACGCTGATGCCCCCCTGCACCGCCAGCGTGGCACCGGCAGCGACGACCGTCCCGCCGACCGTGCTGCCCAGGGCGGAACCGTTTGTGATCAGCAACGTGCCCGCATTCACATTGGTCACGCCGTCATAGCTGTTGGCACCCGACAGGGTCGTCGTGCCGGCGCCCGCCTGCGTCACGGACCCCGTGCCCGAGATCACGTTCGACACGGTCACGTCGTCCGACCGGTTGAACGCCAGCGCCGCGTTGTTGGTGACCGCCCCGGTTCCCAGCGTGCCCGAGGTGCCGCCCGCCCCGATCTGCAGCGTGCCCGCGCTGATCGTGGTGAGGCCGGCGTAGGTGTTGGCGCCGGTCAGCGACGTTGTCCCGGTTCCCGCCTGCGTGACCGTCCCGGTTCCGGAAATGGCATTCGCGACGGTCAGCGCGTCGGTGCGGTTGAACGCCAGCGCCGCGTTGTTGGTGACCGCCCCGGTTCCCAGCGTGCCCGAGGTGCCGCCCGCCCCGATCTGCAGCGTGCCCGCGCTGATCGTGGTGAGGCCGGCGTAGGTGTTGGCGCCGGTAAAGATGGTGGTGCCCAAGCCGGCTGTGTTCAGCGCGCCGTTGCCCGAGATGACGCCCGACATCGTCAGCGTCGTCGTGTCGTCGGCCGTCAGGCCGTTGACCGTCGCATCAGCCAGCGTCACGTTGCCTGTCACCGTGCTTGAGGCGAAGGCGCGCAGGGTGCCGTTGTTCATCAAGACCGGCGCCGTCAGCGCGCCGCCGTCGATGCGCAGCGTCGCGCCGCCCACGGTGACCTGCCCGCCCGAGATCGTGCCCGACCCCGCAAGGATGGTGTCGCCCGAGACGTTGGTCGCCCCCGTGCCCGTCAGCGTGCCGGCGATGGTGCCGCCCGACAGCGACTTGGCGGCGGTCGTGGTGACGGTCAGCCCGCCGCCCAGAAGGCCGTTGGACTGGGTGTAGGTGCCGGTCGTGGTCAGCGTGCCTGCCCCGAGGATATTGCCCGCGGTCATGTTGACGCTGGCCACCGTGTCGCTGAAGCCCTGCAGGTTCAGCGTGCCGCCGTTGACGGTGACGGCCGAGGCATCGGCGATGATGTTGTCGGCGCCAAGCCGAAAGGTGCCGTTCGTGACCGTGGTGGCCCCGGTGTAGGCCAGCGCCGTATCAAACTGCTGCGTGAACCCCGCGGCATTGATCGTGACGCCGCCGGTGCCCGTAATTGCCCCCCCCGTGGCGGCGCTCGTGACACCCGTCACGCCGGCGATGGTCAGGGTGTTGCCGTTCAGCTGAAGCGTGCCGGTGGCTGCCCCGACTAGGCCGCCGATCGTTTCGTTCGCCTGAAGGTCCACGATGCCGGCGCTGGTATCGAGCACGTTGCCGTCCCCGATGGCGTTGCCGCCCTGCAGAACCAGCGTTCCGCCGAGCACCAGCACCCGGCCGCCGCCCGTCGTGGTGTTCGCCCCGCTAAGCGTTAGCGAACCTGCCCCGTCCTTGACGAGATAGGGGTCATTGGTTGCGGTCGCGCCGGTGATCAGGCCCGCGTAGGTGGTGGTGCCCGCCTGGTTGATCGTCAGGCCGTTGTTGACGGTGAAATTGAGCGTGCCGCCCGCGGTGCCTGCCAGCCCGCCGATCGTGTCATCGGCATTTACGTTCACCGTGCCGCCGTCGATCGTCAGGGTCTGGGCGTCGGCCAGGTTCGTCCCCGCGTTCAGGTTCAGGATGCCGCCAGAGATCGTCGTCGCGCCGGTCACGGCGCCTGCGTTGTTCACGAAGCCCGTGCCCGCGATGGTCAGTGTGCCGGTCAGCGTGCCGTTGTTGTTCAGCGTGCCGGTGTCCTGCACCGTCGTATTGCCGGCGACACCGCCGGTTGCGCCGATGACCAGCGTACCGGTGCCGGACACGGTGACGCTGCCCGAGGTCAGCGTTGCGTTCGCCGTCACCGTGCCGCCGCTGATGGTGGTCAGGACATAGGCATTCGTGTTCGCCGAGATGGTGGGGTCAGCGTTCGCGCCACCGGCGCCGCCGACGGTCGGATTGGTCCCCGCGGCGGGCACGCCATCGGGGTTCCAGTTGCCTGCCGTGTTCCAGTCGGCATTCGCGCCGCCGCCGTCCCAGGTCTGCGCCTCGGCCCCGCCGCCCAGGGCCATCACCGCCCCCGTCACCAGCACGAACACCAGTTCCGTGGCCCGCCCCAGCCGGCAGTGCTTGCGCAGGCTGTGCTGGCGGATGCCGGTCTGGATCACGGTCTGAACGGTGGCGGGGTGCGTCATCTTCATTCCCTGCATATGCGTGAGGGGGCCCCGACAGGGACCCGCACGACCTTTCGCGAAGCCTAGTCAGTCGTTAACGGGCCAGCAACGAGGAAATGGCGATTTGACGGGGCACCCCCCGTGGCGGACCCGCGGTGTCGCCATTCCGCCACGTCATGGCGGCCCAGCAGCCTCACGCCACCGGCTCTGCGGGCAGGATCATGTCGCGCAGGCGTGCGGCAGATGGCGTGAGGCCTGCGCCGGCACGGGTGACAAGGCCCCACGGCGCCACCTCGATGCCCAGATCCGCGGGCAGGACGGCGATGCCGGCGCCCCCGCCCCCGGCAAAGCGCATTGCCACCGCGCGAGCCAGCGGCGCCACCGCATCGCTGTCGGCCAGCAGCGCCAGCGTGAACAGGAAACTCGCCGTCGCCACGCGCCCCGGCGGGTCGGGCAGGCCCATGGCGCGCAGCCGCGCCCGGACGGTCCGGGCCAGCACGGCCTCAGGCGCCGGCATGACCCAGTCGAAGGCCATCAGGTCGGCCGGTGCCACCCTTCGCCCGTCCGCCAGCGGGTGGCCGCGCCGTGCGGCGATCACGACGGGCTCGGGCGCGACCTCGGCATAGGCGAACCCGGTCGCCCCCGCATCCCCCGGCAGGCGCGCCAGCGCGAAGTCGAGCCGCCCGGCCGCGACCCCCTCGCACAACACGTCCGACGTGGCCACCACAACCTCGACCGACACGCCCGGCAACGCGTCGCGCGCACGCTCCACGGCCGGCAGCACATGGTCGAGGGCGGGGCCGGTCACGGCGCCAACCCGCACCTGACCGAACCGGCCCTCGGCAATCTCGGCCACCTCGCGGCCGGCATCGTCGAGGTCGATCAGCACCTGCTGCGCCCGTCGCGCCAGCGCCTCGCCCGCCGGCGTCAGCGCAACCCCCCGTCCGGTGCGCTGATGGAGCGCGGTGCCCGCGATGCGCTCGGCCTCGGCCAGGAGCCGCGAGGCAGCGGGCTGCGTCAGCCCCAGCGCGGAGGCCGCCGCCCCCACCTGCCCGGTCTGCACCAGAACCGCCAGCAGCCGCAGATGCGCCAGCTTGATCCCCCGTCGCATGAACATCGTTCGCCTCCGTCATGCCGGTTTCGGCATATCTTCTTCCGCAAACCTGATTTGACAGGCATGACGTTGCAAGTCACCACTGGACCGGTGCGGCCAAGGGGCTGTGCAGGGCTTCCCGGCGGCAAGACCGGGGGTGTTGGGAGGACATCATGAAGTTCATCACCACGGCGCTTTCGGCGCTGGCCGTCGCCGCGACGCTGGGGCTGGCCCCCGCCATGGCGCAGGACAAGGGCACGATCGGCATCGCGATGCCCACGAAATCGTCCTCGCGCTGGATTTCCGACGGCAATTCGATGGTCGAGCAGTTCACCGCCGCGGGCTACGGGACCGACCTGCAATATGCCGAGGACGACATCCCCAACCAGCTCGCCCAGATCGAGAACATGATCACCAAGGGCGTCGACGTGCTGGTGATCGCAGCAATCGACGGCACCACGCTGTCGAACGCGCTGGAGAACGCCGCCGCATCGGGGATCAAGGTCATCGCCTACGACCGGCTGATCCGCGAAAGCGGAAACGTCGACTACTACGCCACCTTCGACAACTTCCAGGTGGGTGTCCTGCAGGCGGAATCGCTGGTCGCGGGCCTGAAGGAACGGTTCCCCGGCGTGAAGCCCTGGAACGTGGAGTTGTTCGGCGGCAGCCCCGACGACAACAACGCCTTCTTCTTCTACAACGGCGCCATGTCGGTCATCGACCCGCTGGTCGCCTCGGGCGACATCGCCATTCCTTCGGGCCAGACGGGGATGGACCGGGTGGGCACCCTGCGCTGGGACGGTTCGGTTGCGCAGGCCCGCATGGACAACCTGCTGTCCGCCAACTACGGCGACAAGGTGCTGCACGGCGCGCTTTCGCCCTATGACGGGCTGTCCATCGGCATCCTGTCGTCGGTCAAGGGCGTCGGATACGGCACCGGCGACCTGAAGATGCCGATCGTGACCGGACAGGATGCCGAGGTGCCCAGCGTCAAGTCTATGATCGCGGGGGAGCAGTATTCGACCGTGTTCAAGGACACCCGCGAACTGGCCCGTGTGACGGTGGGAATGGTCGAGGCGCTGCTGACGGGGTCGGAGCCCGAGATCAACGATACCTCGACCTACGACAACGGCGTGAAGGTCGTGCCCTCCTACCTGCTGAAGCCCGTGTCGGTGGACATCTCGAACTACGAGGCGATCCTGGTCGGATCGGGCTACTACACCGCCGACCAGCTGAAGTAGGCTGGCCGGACAGGGATGCGCCGGGCCCCGCCGCGGGCCCGGCTGCGGTCGTCGCCGGGGGGGTCATGGCCACGCTTCTCGACATGCGGGGGATCGGCAAGTCCTTCCCGGGCGTCCGCGCGCTCGACGATGTCACGCTGTCGGTCGAGACCGGCGAGATCCATGCGATCTGCGGCGAGAACGGTGCGGGCAAGTCGACCCTGATGAAGGTGCTGTCCGGCGTCTACCCGCATGGCAGCTACGAGGGCGAGATCGTCTATGGCGGCGCCCCCGCGCGGTTCCGCGGCATCCGTGACAGCGAGGCGCAGGGCATCGTCATCATTCACCAGGAACTGGCGCTGGTGCCGCTTCTGTCGATTGCGGAGAACCTGTTCCTCGGCAACGAACGCGCCCGCGCCGGTCTCGTCAACTGGCCCGAGACCTTCGCCGCCACCGAACGCCTGCTGCGCCGCGTGGGCCTGTCCGATCCGCCGACGACCGAGGTCGGCAAGCTGGGCGTCGGCAAGCAGCAGCTGGTCGAGATCGCCCGCGCCCTGGCCAAGGACGTGCGGCTTCTGATCCTGGACGAGCCGACGGCGGCGCTTCAGGAAAACGACAGCCAGAAGCTGCTGGACCTGATGCTGGAACTCAAGTCGCAGGGTGTCACCCAGATCATCATCAGCCACAAGCTGAACGAGATCGGCCGCGTCGCCGACCGCATCACCGTGTTGCGCGACGGCGCCTCGGTCGGCACCATCGACCGCGCCGGGATCTCCGAGGACCGGATCATCCAGATGATGGTCGGCCGCGACATGGCGCACCGCTACCCCGAGCGGGTGCCCCGCGTCGGCGACGAGCTCCTGTCGGTGCGCGGCTGGACCGTGGGCCATCCCGACCGCAAGGGCCAGACGGTAATCCGCGACGCCGCCCTGACCGTGCGCGCGGGCGAGATCGTGGGCATCGCAGGGTTGATGGGGTCGGGCCGCACCGAGTTCGCCATGAGCCTTTTCGGCCGAAGCTGGGGCCGCCACGAGGCGGGCGAGGTGCGGATGCGCGGGCAGGGCGTCGATGTCTCGACCGTGCCGAAGGCGATTTCCGCAGGGCTGGCCTATGTCACCGAGGACCGCAAGGCGCTCGGTCTCGTGCTGGACGAGCCGATCCTGCGCAACGTGAGCCTTGCGAACCTGGCCGGCGTCGCGTTGCGGGGCGTTCTGAACAAGGGCCGCGAGGCCCAGGTGGCCGAGGACTACCGCGCGCAGCTGCGCATCCGCACCCCTGGCGTGTTCCAGAAGGTGGTCAACCTTTCGGGCGGCAACCAGCAGAAGGTCGTGCTGTCGAAGTGGCTGTTCACCGACCCGCAGGTGCTGATCCTTGACGAACCCACCCGCGGGATCGACGTCGGCGCGAAATACGAGATCTACGCCATCATGAACGAGCTTGCGGCGCAGGGCCGGGGCGTGGTGATGATCTCGTCCGAGATGCCCGAGCTTCTGGGCATGTGCGACCGCATCTACGTGATGAACGAAGGCCGGATCGTGGGCGAACTGACGCGGGCCGAAGCCAGCCAGGAACGCATCATGGCGCTGATCCTCCAGACAACAGGGAAAGCCGCATGACCAGGCGACCGATCTCTTGCCAGCGATCTGCAGGTTCCCGCGAAGGACTCTGCCGGGGGACCGTGGCATGACGGACACGGCCGAGGGTCGCGCGCCCGCCCCCACCGCAGGCCGGTCCTACCTGGCCGAGCACCTGCGCGACTACGGGATGCTGATGGCGCTGGTCGCCATCGTGCTGTTCTTCGTCGCGGTGGTGCGCATACAGATCGGCGTCGATTTCCTGTCGGCGCAGAACATCACCAACATCTTCCTGCAGAACTCCTACGTCGTGATCATGGCGCTCGGGATGCTTCTGGTCATCGTGGCAGGGCATATCGACCTGTCCGTGGGCTCGGTCGCAGCCTTCACCGGGGCGGTGTCGGCGGTGCTGACGGTCAATCTGGGCATGCCGGTCTGGCAGGTCATTCCCTGCGTCCTGGCCGTGGGCGCGCTGATCGGCGCGGCGCAGGGCTACTGGATCGCCTACTGGCGCATCCCCTCGTTCATCGTGACGCTCGCGGGGATGCTGGTATTCCGGGGACTGACGCTGTGGATGCTCGGCGGGCAGAACATCGGACCGTTTCCCCGGTCGTTCCAGTCGCTCTCGACCGGGTTCATCCCCGATGTCATCGGACCAGGCCGCCCGAACCTGACCGCCATGGCCATCGTCGCGGCGCTGTGTCTCGTCCTGGTCTGGGCCGGGACGCGGACGCGGCAACAGCAGGCGGCCTACGGCATGGCGCAGGAGCCGCTCAACATCTTCATGATCCGCAATCTGGTGGTCTGCGGCGCGCTTCTGTTCGTGGGCTGGAAGCTGGCCAGCTTCCGCGGCCTGCCGAACGTGCTGATCGTGATGGCGGTGCTGATCGCGCTCTATGCCTTCTTCACCGAGAACACGACGACCGGGCGGCGCATCTACGCCGTGGGCGGCAACCTCAAGGCCGCGCGGCTGTCGGGGATCAACGCGGACCGGCTGACGTTTCTGTGTTTCGTCAACATGGGGGCTCTGGCCGCGCTTGCCGGCATGATCGTGACCGCAAGGTTGAACAGCGCGACGCCGAAGGCCGGGGTCGGGTTCGAACTCGACGTGATCGCGGCGGTGTTCATCGGCGGCGCGTCCATGGCCGGCGGGTCGGGCAAGATCGTGGGCGTCGTGGTGGGCGCCTTCATCATGGGGGTGATGAACAACGGCATGTCGATCCTCGGCATCGGGATCGACTACCAGCAGGTGATCAAGGGGCTGGTGCTCCTGGCCGCCGTCATCTTCGATGTCTACAACAAATCCAAGTAGGACAGGCACATGACCTTCACCCCCGCCCCCTGGCCCCGCCGCCTGCGTTCGCAGGAATGGTTCGCGGGATCGTCCAAGGACGCGATCTACCACCGCGGCTGGATGAAGAACCAAGGGTTCCCGCACGACCTGTTCGACGGCC
Organism: Paracoccaceae bacterium; assembly: GCA_035324325.1. GTDB lineage: Bacteria > Pseudomonadota > Alphaproteobacteria > Rhodobacterales > Rhodobacteraceae > DAOLBY01. The sequence continues at coordinate 13,177 of DAOLBY010000040.1, forward strand.
GCCCGGTGATCGGCATCCTGAACACCTGGTCGGAGCTGACGCCCTGCAACGCGCATCTGGACGCCCTGGCAGAGAAGGTGAAGCACGGCGTCTACGAGGCCGGGGGCTTTCCGGTCGAGGTGCCGGTGTTCTCGGCCTCGGAATCCGCCTTCCGCCCGACCGCGATGATGTTCCGCAACCTCGCCGCGCTGGCGGTCGAGGAGCAGATCCGCGGCCAGCCGCTCGACGGCGTCGTGCTGCTGGTGGGCTGCGACAAGACCACGCCCTCGCTTCTGATGGCCGCGGCCTCCTGCGACGTGCCGGCCATCGTGGTCTCGGGCGGGCCGATGCTGAACGGCCGCTTCCGGGGCGAGGTCACCGGGTCGGGCACCCACATCTGGCGTTTCTCCGAGGCGGTGAAGGCGGGCACGATGACGGCGGCCGATTTCGTCGAGGCGGAAGGCGGCATGAGCCGGTCGGCCGGGTCCTGCAACACCATGGGCACCGCCAGCACCATGGCCAGCATGGCCGAGGCGCTGGGCATGGCGCTGTCGGGCAATGCCGCGATCCCGGCGGTGGACTCGCGCCGCCGCGTCATGGCGCAGCTGACCGGGCGGCGCATCGTGCAAATGGTCAAGGACGACCTCAAGCCGTCCGACATCATGACCAAACAGGCGTTCGAGAACGCGATCCGCACCAATGCGGCCATCGGCGGGTCCACCAACGCGGTGATCCACATGCTGGCCATCGCCGGTCGGGTGGGGGTGGACCTGACGCTGGACGACTGGGACCGCTGCGGCCGCGACGTGCCCACGGTCGTGAACCTGATGCCCTCGGGCAAGTACCTGATGGAAGAGTTCTTCTATGCCGGCGGCCTGCCCGTGGTGATCCAGCGGCTGGGGCAGGCGGGCCTGCTGCACCGCGAGGCCCTCACCGTGTCGGGCCGCAGCATGTGGGACGAAGTGCGCGAGGTGGTGAACCACAACGAGGACGTGATCCTGCCGGCCGAAAGGGCGCTGGCGGCCTCGGGCGGGATCGTGGTCCTGCGCGGCAACCTCGCGCCCAACGGCGCGGTCCTGAAACCTTCGGCCGCGACGCCCGCGCTGATGGTCCACCGCGGCCGGGCGGTCGTGTTCGAGGATATCGACGACTACAAGGCGCGGATCGAGGACGAGGCGCTGGAGATCGACGAGACCTGCGTGATGGTCCTGAAGATGTGCGGGCCCAAGGGATACCCGGGCATGGCCGAGGTCGGCAACATGGGACTGCCGCCCAAGATCCTGCGCCGCGGCATCACCGACATGGTACGCATCTCGGATGCGCGGATGTCGGGCACCGCCTATGGCACGGTGGTGCTGCACACCAGCCCCGAGGCCGCCGCGGGCGGGCCGCTCGCCGTGGTGCGCACGGGCGACCTGATCGAGCTTGACGTGCCGAACCGCCGGCTCCACCTCGACATCCCCGAGGCGGAACTGGCGGCCCGGATGGCCGCCTGGGTGCCGCCGGCCGAGGCGCCGGCCTCCGGCTATGCCATGCTGCACCACCGGCACGTCACCGGCGCCGACACCGGCGCCGACCTCGATTTCCTGCGCGGTTGCCGGGGAAACGCGGTGGGGAAGGAATCGCATTGAGGATCGCCCGATGAAGATCGCCCTTGTCGGCATCGGCAAGATTGCCCGCGACCAGCATGTGCCGGCCATCGCGGACAGCCCGGACTGGCAGCTTGCGGCGACCGTGTCGCGCGCGGGGTCGGTGGACGGGGTGCCGGCCTTCACCGATTTCGCCGATTTCCTTGCAGCGCGGCCCGATGTGCCGGTCGTGTCGCTGTGCCTGCCGCCGCAGCCGCGCTTTGCCTATGCCGAGGCCGCTCTGCGCGCCGGGCGCCATGTCATGCTGGAAAAACCTCCGGGCCAGACCCTGGCCGAGGTGCATGCCCTTCGGGCCCTGGCGGTGGCACAGGGGGCGACGCTGTTCGCCACGTGGCATTCGCGCATGGCCCATGGCGTGTCGCCCGCGAAGGCCTGGCTCGCGCGCCGGGCGATCCGGTCGGCGCACATCACCTGGCGCGAGGACGTGCGGCACTGGCACCCCGGGCAGGACTGGGTGTTCGAGCCCGGCGGCATGGGCGTTTTCGACCCTGGGATCAATGCGTTGTCGATCCTGACCGAGGTATTGCCCGAGCCCGTCCACCTGACTGCGGCCGAACTGGAGTTCCCCGCCAACCGACAGACCCCGATCGCCGCCCGGCTGACCTTCACAGGCAGAGTGACGGCTGATCTGGACTGGCGTCAGGAAGGCCCCCAGACCTGGGACATCGTGATCGAGACCGATGCAGGACGGCTGGTCCTGCAGGACGGCGGCGCGCGGCTGGTCATCGATGGGCAGGTGGCGGCCGAGGGGCCGAACCGCGAATACCCGGGGCTTTACGCGCGGATGGCCGATCTGCTGCGGCAGGGGCGGTCGGATGTGGACCTGTCGCCCATGGTGCATGTCGCCGACGCCCTGACACTTGGCCGGCGGATCGAGACCGAGGCGTTCGATTTCTGAGAGGGAACGGCCGCGGCCATCGTCACCCCCGGCGCAGCTGCGCCAGCAATTCCGCCGAAGGTTCGCCCGTCACCGGCAGGCCCATGCGGGCCTGATAGCCCTGGATCGCTGCGCGGGTGCGGGCCCCGATCACGCCGTCGGCGCCTTCGGTGTCGAAACCCGCGCGGGTCAGCAGGCGCTGCATCTCCTGCCTGTCGGCCTGCGTCATCCCCGTCCGGTCGGGCGGAAAGCTGCCGCGGATCGGCCCGCCTCCGCCAAGCCGGTCCGACAGGTGTCCGACGCCGAGGGCGTAGTTCTCGGCATTGTTGTAGCGCAGGATCACGCCGAAGTTGCGGAACAGGAGGAACCCCGGGCCACCCGGTCCGGCAGGCCGGATCAGCGCGGCCGCCCCGTGGTCGGGGATTGCGCCGCCGCCCGCGGCCCGCAGCCCCGCCGCGCGCCAGTCGGCCACGCCGCGGGCCGCCCCGCGGCCGGCAGGGCCGGCATAGCCAGGCGGCACCTCGACCTCCAGCCCCCAGGGCTGGCCGCGCGTCCAGCCCGAGCGCGACAGATAGGCCGCCGCCGAGGCCAGCGCGTCGGTCGGGTCGTCCGACCAGATGTCGCGCCGCCCGTCGCCGGTGAAATCGACCGCATAGGCAAGATAGGAGGTCGGGATGAACTGGGTATGCCCCATGGCGCCGGCCCAGCTGCCCGTCATCCGTTCCGGCGCGATGTCGCCGGTCTGCAGAATGCGCAGCGCCGCGGTCAGCTGGCTTTCGAAGAAGGCCCCGCGCCGCCCGTCGTAGGCCAGCGTCGCCAGCGCCGAGATCACCGGCACGTCGCCCCGCCGCTCGCCGTAGTAGCTTTCGAGCCCCCAGACGGCGGTGACGACGCGGGGTTCGACGCCGAACCGCGCCTCGATCGCCGAGAGCACCGACGCCCAGCGCGCCAGCGCGGCGCGGCCCTTGGCCACGCGCTCATCCGAGGCGGCGATGGCGAGATAGTCCTCGGTCGTGCGGGTGAACTCGGTCTGGTTGCGGTCGCGCTCGATCACGCCGGGCAGGAAGCCCGCGCCGCGGAAGGCGCGGTCGAGCGTGGCGGGCGCGATGCCGCGGCCCTGCGCGCGGGACCGGAAGGCGGACACCCAGGCGTCGAAGCCGGCGTTGGGGGCCGGGCGCATCGCCGGGTCGGGCGCGCGGGCCGCGGCCTGCCCCACCGCCGGCCCGCCGGCCCCCGGCACGCAGGCCGACACCAGCGCCGCCCCCGCCCCCGCCAGAACCGCCCGTCGTGTCGCCAGCATCGCACCGTCTCCCGTTTCTCACAAAGGCCAGACTAGCGGCTCGGGCTGCTGCGCGAAAGGCGGCGGGGCCGGGGGCGATGCCCCTCCATTGCCACTTCGACGGGCACAAGGTCGCGATTTGGGCGGGGCTCCGCCCGGTTTCTCTTGAGCGTGCCGGGCTTGCCCCCTAGTTTGCCCGCAATCGGCACGGTCCCGGGGAAGGGCCGGCCCGAGAGCCCGCGGCTCAGCCGCATCCGACAGAGGAGCACACATGACCATCCGCCGCCACCTGATGGCATCGGCCGCGCTTGCGCTTGGCCTCGTCCTGCCCGCCCATGCGGCCGACCCGGAACTGATCGTCTTTGACTGGGCCGGCTTCGAGGAACAGTCGCTTATCGAGGGCTATGTCGAGAAGCACGGCCAGATGCCGACCTATGCCCTTTTCGCCGACGACGACGAGGCGTTCCAGAAGATCGCTTCGGGCTTCCGCGCCGATGTGGTCCATCCCTGCAGCCAGATGGTGTCGAAATACCGGGATGCCGGGCTGATCGAACCCTGGGATGTCAGCCGCATCCCCGAATGGCCGAATATCGCCGACCGCTTCAAGGACAGCGAGGTCTTCGTCGACGGCGAGACGGTCTGGTACATCCCGACCGACTATGCCTTCACGGCAATCGCCTACAACACCGACCAGGTGCCGGCCGAGGACGTGGCCAGCCTGTCGGTGTTCCACAACCCCAAGTATCAGGGCCGCATTTCGCTGCCCGACAACACCGATGATGTCTGGGCGCTCGGCCTGCTCGCCACCGGCGTGAGCGACTGGACCGAAGTATCCGAGGAACAGTTCCAGGCCGCTGCCGCATGGCTGCGCACCGCCCACCAGAACGTGCGTGCCTACTGGTCCGATCCGTCGGAACTGGCGCAGCTGATGGCCACGGGCGAGGTTCTGGCCGCCTGGTCGTGGAACGATGCGGTTTCGCTGATGCGGTCCGAGGGCTTCCCGGTCGGCTTCCAGAGGAAGGCGGCCGAGGGCTCGTCGAGCTGGTTCTGCGGCTACATCAACGTCAAGAACTCGCCGGGGTCCGAGGACAAGGCCTACGACTTCATCAATGCCTGGCTGGAACCACGGTCGGCGCGCGGGCTTCTGGACAACTTCGGCTATGCCCACGCCAACACCGCGGCGCTGGCGACCATCCCGCTCGAGGACAAGGTCGCGGCGGACACCGACCCGATCGAGGGCACGCTGCTGGCGCAGACACCGATCCCGACCGAAGTGCGGGACCGCATGGTGGAAGAGTTCGAGCGGATCAAGGCCGGGTTCTGACCCAGCCCCGATCGGGTGCGATTGGGGGGCCGCGCCGGAAGGCGCGGCCCCTTCCTGCTCGCCGTCAGTTGTTGGCGTTGACGAAGAAGCTTTCGCCGTATTCGCCCCATTCCATCGACAGGATGCCGTTGCGTTCGGTCGATTTGTAGGAGGTCAGGCCGGGAGCGCGGATGACGCTGATCTCGCCCCCCGCAAGGCCGATGGCGCCGGCGTGCCGCGCGGCCGTGCAGAGATCGCTGTCCGAGGTGTAGGGGCCGGCGCCCCAGATGGCGCCGTTCGCCCCGTTCTCGTCGCAGGTGCAGCGCGTCTCGACGTCCGGCCCCAGCGTCGTGCAGGCGACAGGACCCTCGGGGACTGCGGGCGCCGTCGGGGCTGCCGCCATCGCCGGGGCAACCATGATCGAGGTGTCGTAGCGGCCCCAGCGGCTGGTCCGGACGCCGTTCCTTTCGCTGGCCGGGTACTCCCCCAACCCGTCCAGCCGCAATGCCATGACCGCTCCGCCGTCATCGGTGATCATCCCGGCATGGCGCGCCGCGGTGCAGATGTCGCTGTCGGCGGTGTAGGGGCCGCTGCCCCAGACCGACCCGCGCGCCGGTCCGGCGGGACAACTGCAGGTATAGGTCGGCTCCGCGAGCGGGTAGCGGCCGCATTCGGGCAGCCCCTGCGCGGCCGCCCCCCCGGATGCCGCCAGCCACATGCCGGTGGCACAGACGCCGCCGAACCCCATCGAAACACGCTTCATCCGCAATCCTCCGCTATCGAAATCGTCCCGCTGACGGGGACGCGGGGCGGATGAAAGCATGCGCCCGGTCGCCGATCAACGGCGGCGTTGGGGCCGCGCGGTGTGGGGCTTGCAGCCTGCCTCGTGCGGGGCCATATTGGAAAGGCTGCGGGGCAACCCGGGGCTATGGCGATAAACGCACCCGCAATAGACGGATCGGACCCGGGGGCGGTACCCGGCGGCTCCACCAACTTCCCCGGCGTTGCGGGGCATGGGGCCGAAACAGGATCGACGGACGTTGAAAGGGGCCAGCTTTCGCTCGGTGAGGTACCACCGTTATCGGTCCATGATCACAGTTGCCAACGACAACCGTGCTCCGGTGGCGCTGGCTGCGTAAGCGGCTCGCAACACCAAACCTCAAGTCCTTGCGCTTAGCCGCGTAAGGCGGGGTCCGCAGGTACCTGGCAACAGAAACCTGCACCTTGCCCATTCGTGGTTTACACCCCGGCCGCCCGCGCCCATCATGTGACCGATGCTGCGTGCCGCAATCCTGGCCCTGGTCCTTGGCTGCGCCGCGGCGCGGGCCTGCGATACCGCCCTGGTGCTTGCGGTCGACATCTCGGGTTCCATCGACGCGGGCGAATATGCGGTCCAGGTGCAGGGCCTCGCGATGGCGCTGCGCGACCCCGAGGTGGCCGAGATCCTGGTGCAGGGGCACGTGGCGCTGACGGTCATCCACTGGTCGGGTGTCGGGCGGCAGGCCGTGGTACTGCCCTGGACACGGATGCTGACGCACGGCCATGTGATGCGGTTCGCCGACCGCGCCGAAGTGCTGTCAAGGGCCTTCACCGCATCCGACACCGCCGTGGGCGAGGCCATCGCCTTTGCCGCCGCCCAGTTCGACGCGGTTCCCGACTGCCGCCGGCGCGTGATCGACATTTCCGGCGACGGGCCCGAGAACACGGGCTTCACCGTGGCCCGTGCGCGCGCCGCCGCAGTGGCTGCCGGGATCGAGATCAACGCCATCGCCATCGAGGACCCGGGGCCGCGCGCCCCGGTGACCGAGTTCTACCGTCGGTGGGTCATCTCGCCCCGCGGTTTCGTGGTGACGGCACGCACCGTCGACGGCTATCCGGCGGCGATCCGCATGAAGCTGATTCGGGAACTCGTGCGGCCGGTCGGCTGACGCTGGCGACCACCCGTCGCCCCTTTTCAACCGAGGCGAATCCCCTATGCTGGCGCCGGGTGGTGAAGGGGCAGCCATGGCGCGATCCATCGACTACGGAAGCCTGATGCACCGGGCGATGCGCGGTCTGATCCAGACCGTGCTGGCCGATGTGGCGACGCAGGGATTGCCCGGGTCGCACCATTTCTTCATCACCTTTGACACGGGCCACCCCGGCGTGCAGATGGCCGACTGGCTGCGGTCGCGCTATCCGGCCGAAATGACCATTGTCATCCAGCACTGGTTCGAGAACCTCGAGGTCGGGCCGGACGGTTTTGCCGTGACACTGAATTTCGGCAATCAGCCTGAGCCTCTGGCCATCCCCTTCGACGCGGTGCGCACCTTCGTCGATCCCTCGGTCGAGTTCGGCCTGCGCTTCGAGACGCAGGAAGAGGAGGGCGAGGACGACGGGGAAGACGAGGACGATGACGACACCCCCCCCGAGCCGCGCCCCGAAGCCGAGGTCGTGCGGCTGGACAAGTTCCGCAAGTAGCCTTGCCCCGCGCCGCGCCGGTATGCGACGGCATGCCGATTGATTTCGCGCGCCCGCGCCGCTAGTCCGGGGCCGTTCCCGCGAATGCCCGCACCCGGAGGCCCGACATGACCGCGACCCGCACCGAAACCGACAGCTTCGGCCCGCTTGAGGTTCCCGCAGACAAGTACTGGGGTGCGCAGACGCAGCGCAGCATCATCAACTTCCCCATCGGCTGGGAACGTCAGCCCGTCGCCATCGTGCGCGCACTTGGGGTCATCAAGAAGGCCTGCGCACTTGTGAACATCGCCCAGGGCGACATCTCTGCCGAACTCGGCAATGCCATCGCGGCGGCGGCAACCGAGGTGATCGAGGGCAAGTTCGACGACAACTTTCCCCTTGTCGTCTGGCAGACCGGATCGGGCACCCAGTCGAACATGAACGCCAACGAGGTGATCAGCAATCGCGCGATCGAGATGCTAGGGGGAGTGATGGGCTCGAAGAAGCCCGTGCATCCCAACGACCATGTCAACATGGGCCAGTCGTCGAACGACACCTTCCCCACGGCGATGCATGTGGCCATCGGCATGATGGCGCGCGATGTGCTGTTGCCAGGGCTCGAGAAACTGTCGGCCGCGCTCTGGGCCAAGTCGACCGAGTTCAGGGACATCATCAAGATCGGCCGCACGCATACGCAGGATGCCACCCCCCTGACGCTGGGGCAGGAGTTCTCGGGTTATGCCACGCAGGTCGACCGCGGGATCGAGCGGGTGCGGATGTGCCTGCCGCACATCTACGAACTGGCTCAGGGCGGCACCGCGGTCGGCACGGGCCTCAACACCCGCGTCGGCTGGGACACCCGCGTGGCGGCCGAGATCGCGGCGATCACCGGCCTGCCCTTCGTGACCGCGCCCAACAAGTTCGAGGCGCTGGCCGCCCATGACGCGATGGTGATGTTCTCGGGCGCGCTCAAGACCGTGGCGGCGAGCCTGTTCAAGATCGCCAACGACCTGCGGCTCTTGGGCTCGGGCCCGCGGTCGGGGCTGGGCGAGCTGATCCTGCCCGAGAACGAGCCCGGCTCCTCGATCATGCCGGGCAAGGTGAACCCGACCCAGGCCGAGGCGCTGACCATGGTCTGCGCCCACGTGATGGGCAACGATGCGGCCGTGGGCTTCGCCGGCAGCCAGGGGCATTTCGAGCTCAACGTCTACAACCCGATGATGTCCTACAACGTGCTGCAGTCCATGCAGCTTCTGGGCGATGCCGCGGCCAGCTTCACCGACAACATGGTGGTGGGCACGCAGGCCAACACGGCGCGCATCGAGAAGCTGATGAAGGAAAGCCTGATGCTGGTCACCGCGCTGGCCCCGACCATCGGCTATGACGCCGCGACCAAGGTCGCCAAGACAGCGCATCGCAACGGCACCACGCTGCGGGAAGAGGCCATTGCGCTCGGCTACGTGGACGGCGAGACCTTCGACCGCATCGTGCGCCCCGAGGACATGATCGGACCGAAGGGATGAGCGGCGAGGTCGTCAACCTGCGCGCGCGGCGCAAGGAAGTCGCGCGCCGGGCGGCCCGGGCTCAGGCCGATGCAAATGCGGCGAAGTTCGGCCGCACCAGTGCCGAACGCGCGGCCGAGGCGGCGAGGGCCGAGAAGGCGGCGCGTGACCTCGACGGCCACCAGCGGGAAACGGGCGGTGGAGCCGGAACGGACGAACCCAAGCCTTAACCTCACCTTAAGCACGATGTGCCAGCTTGCCGGACAGGGAGGTGTCCATGTCCGCTGTACCAGCCGTCGCTTCGTCCCATGGCGTTTCGCCGGAGGCCTTCCTGCTGCACTTGTTCTCGTCACAGTCGGCGCGGGAAGGCGGTGTCATCCGGCGCAAGGCGGTCGATGTGGAGCGCGCCATCGGCCGCGAGGCCTTCCTTGCCGAGATGCGCCGCCGCGGCTTCCGGGTATTCGCGAATGCCGGGCAGTTCATCATCATCTGCAACCGCGAGAAGGTCACGCGGCTGGCGTGACGCGATTTCCGTGACGGAAATCGCACCGGAGCCTGCGTTGCAGGCTCCGCACCGGAACCTGTGACAGGTTCCGCGCCGGAGTTTTCAGGAAAACTCCGGCTGGCGGTGCCGCGCAAGGGGGCATAGCTTGACCATCATGCCCGACCGTCCCGCCAAGCGCTCGCTCACGCTCAACGGCCACCGCACGAGCGTCTCGCTGGAACCGGCCTTCTGGGACGCCTTCCGCCCCATCGCAGCCGAACGCGGCCAGACGCTCAATGCGCTGGCGGCCGAGATCGACGCGCGCCGGGGCGAGGTGGGCCTCGCCTCGGCGATCCGCGTCCACATCCTGAACCACTACCGCGGCGGCTGATCCGCTTCAGGCCGCGCGGTCATGTGCCAGGATCGCCGCCTCGGCCCGGCCCAGGCAGCGGCGCGCGTAGTCGCCATAGGCACCGGGATCGCCCGCCAGTTCGGGCAGGATCGCCTGCAGGGCAAAGCGGTCGCGTGGGTCGAGCGTCGTCAGGTCGGCTGCGCCGGGGTGGAAACTCTCGGTCGCAAGGTCGTTGGCCCAGACCACCTCATGCCGCTCCAGCAGGACATGGATATAGGTCGTCTCGCGCGTGCCGAGATCGACCGTGACGGCCGCGCCGTCGACCAGGTCCTCGGCGGTGACCAGCACCTCCGCCTCGCCGAACAGCGCGCGGGCTGCGGGGCCTTCGACGACCATGCGGTGGCGCGGCGACACGAGCAGATCGGCGTCGGGTCGCCCCGAGCCGAGTGCACCTGCCCGGATCCGCACCGGGCGCAGATGCGGCAGTGCATAGAGCCGCGCGCCGGTCATGCGGCGGCTGGCGGTCCAGAGCACCTCCTGCGGGCCGTTGTCGCGCGTTAGCAGCCGGTCGCCGGGGCGGATCGACTCGATCGGTCGCGCGCCGTCGGGGGTTCGCAGCCTTGTGCCGGGAGTGAAGCAGATGACACCGGGCGCCGTGTCGTCGGAGCGCGTCGCATGGCCCGGCCCGAGCGTCGCGGCTGCCACCCACAGATCGGTTGCCGCCGGCGGCATCGCATCGGCAAAGACCAGAAGGCGCGCCTGCCTGTCCGCCGCCTCGACCAGACGTGCCGCGTAACTGCGCCGCCCGTCGGTCAGGGTGAAGCCGGGCTCGGGACCGGTTTCGTGCAGGCGGGGCGGCTCGTATCGCGCTCTTGTCGGCCGCGCCCGGCCGTCCATCCCTTCCAGCGCCGGTCCGACCAG
>DAOLBY010000246.1:0-3266 GCA_035324325.1 Paracoccaceae bacterium
GCGGGGCCGGGCGGGGTCGTGGGGTTACTGGACCTTGGCCCCGACGACGGCATCCCAGCCGCCGGTCACCGCCGCGCGGTTGGCGTTCACCTCGTCCAGCGAGGGGAAGTAGGCGTTGGTATAGGCGTCCGCCGGCGGCATGGCGTCGAGCGCCTCCTGCGGCACCTTGCCCGCCGCGACCAGCTCGGCGAAGCGCGCGGTCTGGCAGCCACCCTTGATGTAGCCGAGCTGCCCTTCGTCCGAGAAGATGTGCTCCATCCACAGGCGTGCGGCATTGGGTTGGGGCGCATAGGCGCTGATCGCCTGCACATAGACGCCCGCGAGCGCGGCCGACTGCGGGATCACCACCTCGTCCGGCGGGTTGCCGGCCAGCGTGTTGGCCCAGCCGAGCGCATTGTAGTCCCAGGCGATGATGATGGGGGTCGTGCCCTGCGCCAGTGCCGGCCTTGCCGATCACCGGCACGAAGTTGCCCGCGTCGTTGAGCGCCTTGAAGAACTCGAGCCCGGCCTTGCCCGCCGCTTCGCCCGGCGCGGCACCGGTGGACATGCCGGCCGCCAGCACGCCGAGGATCGCCTGGTTCGAGGCGCGCGGGTCGCCCGCCAGCGCCACCTGGCCCGCGTATTCGGGCTTCAGCAGGTCGGCCCAGTCCTGCGGCACGTTCTCGACCAGGTCCTTGTTCACGGCGAAGGCCATGACGCCGTAGTAGGCGCCGTACCAGTGGCCGTCGGCCTCCTTGATCCCGTCGGGGATCGAATCCCACACGGCGACCTTGTAGGGCTGCAGAAGGTTCTCGGCCTGCGCCGCCGGGCCGAAGGCCAGGCCCACGTCCAGCACGTCGGGCGCCTGCGGGCCCTTGTTGTCCTTGTTGGCCTTCACCGCCTCGATCTCGTCGGCCGAACCGGCATCGGGGTTCAACTCGTTCACGGTCAGGAAGGGATGCTTGGCCTTGAAATCGGCGATGATGCCGCCATAGCCGCACCAGTCGTGCGGCAGGGCGATGGTGGACAGCATGCCCTCCTTCTTGGCGCCCTCGATGATCTCGTCCATCGACTGCGCGGCAACGGCGCCCGCACTCAGCATCGCCACCAGGCTGGCCGTCGAGGCCAGGGCTGCACTGAACTTCATGGGTATCTCCCTATCTGTTGAACGTTTCTTCGTGTCGCCGCCGGTTGGTTTGCCCGCATCTGCGGGGGGCGGCCTGGCGCGACCCTAGCAAGTGTCAGCGGCATGTGACAATCGCGTGACAAACCGCCCGGTCAAAAAAGTTTCACAACTTCGGGCGCGCGCGACGGGGCTCATGGCGGTCAGTTCAGCCGCGCGCGCCCTGTCCGCGGGCATAGGCGTCGTCCAGCCGGACGATGTCGTCCTCGCCCAGGTAGGCGCCGGTCTGCACCTCGATCAGCACCATGTCGACCTTGCCGGGGTTTTCCAGCCGGTGGACGGCGCCGAGCGGCACATAGACCGACTGGTTCTCGGACAGGAGCGTGACCTCTTCGCCCACGGTCACCCGGGCGGTGCCACGCACGACAATCCAGTGCTCGGCCCGGTGCATGTGGCTTTGCAGGCTCAGCCGCCCGCCCGGATGCACCACGATCCGCTTGACCTGGAAGCGGTCGCCAAGCGCCAGCGTCTCGAACCAGCCCCAGGGGCGGTGGTCACGCGGGAAGGATTCGGCGGCCCTGGCACCGCGGTCCTTCAGCGAGGCGACCGCCGCGCGCACCTCCTGCGACCGCGACCTGTCGGCCACCAGGACCGCGTCGGGCATGGCCACCGCGACGAGGTCGCGCAGCCCGATGCCCACCAGTTCCGGCCCCCCGGGTTCCGACCGCAGCAGGCTGCCCTCGCAGTCGATGGCCGTCACCGGCCCGTGCCGCGACAGGCCGGCGGCGTCCGGCCCCGTCTCGCGCCAGACCGCGTTCCAGTCGCCGAGGTCGGACCAGGCGCCGGCATAGGGCACGACCGACAGGTTCTCCGCCCGCTCCATCACCGCGTAGTCGACCGAGATCTCGGGCGCCCCGGCCCAGGGGCCGGCCGCGAGCCGAAGGAAGCCGAGGTCGGGCGCCGCGCCGTCCACCGCCGCCTGAACGGGGGGCAGAAGCTCCGGCGCATGGGCCTGTACCGCGGCCAGGAAGGCGCGCGGCGTGAACAGGAAGATACCGGCGTTCCAGACGTGCCGGCCATCCGCCAGCATCGCCGCGGCACGGGCGGCGTCGGGCTTTTCGACAAAGCGGGCCAGGGGAAGGGGCCGCGGTGCGAAGTCGCCCGGGCTTTCGGCAAGCTCCAGCCAGCCATAGCCGGTTTCGGGCCGGTCGGGACGGATGCCGAAGGTGACGATGCGTCCGGCCCCGGCCGCCGGCAGACCGGCGGCCACGGCGGCGCGGAAGGCCGCGGCATCGGGGATCAGGTGGTCGGAGGGTGCGACCAGCACCGGCGCATCGGGGTCGCGCGCGTGCTGCCACAGGACGGCGGCCAGGATTGCGGGGGCGGTGTTGCGGGGTGCGGGCTCGATCAGCACGGCACCGGGGTCCACCCCCGCGGCGGCCAGCTGTTCGGTCACGATGAAGCGGAAATCGGCCCCCGTCACGACCAGGGGCGGCGCGAAGCCGGGCCCCGACAGCCGCGCCGCGGCCTGCTGGAACAGACTCCCCTCGCCCGTCAGGGCCGCGAACTGCTTGGGGTAGTCGCGGCGCGACAGGGGCCACAGGCGGGTGCCGGACCCTCCGCACAGGATCAGGGGAACGATGGGGCGGGGCATGGCATCTCCTGTCGCGGCGGCGCCAGATTAGGGGCCGGGGCAGGGGGCGCAAGGGGGCCTGCGCGTCAGCCCTGTCCGTTTCCGAAACCGGTTCCGCCGCCGTCGCGCGCCAGTGCCGCGGCGATGATCCGCGCGACCTCGGCATGCTCGCCGATGGCGGGCAACAATGGCCCATGGAAGCCGGCCGCCGCCAGCGCCTCGGGCACATCCGCCGCGACATGGCCCGCGCGCAGCGCGAAGAACGGCAGGCAGACCGCCCGGTCGAGCCCCCGGGCCACCTGGAAGATGTAGGGCGGCTCTTCCACAAAGGCGGTCAGGATGCGTCGGAAGGGGGCCATCCGGCCCAGAAGCCCCGCCATCGCCCGCGCCCCGTCGGCCGAGGCGCGCGATACCTGGCTGCCATGCGCCGCGATCAGCAGGGTGGACGCGCGCGGGTCGAGACCCGCCGCCTCGGCCCCCTCGCGCGCGGCACGCGCCGTCAGGGCGGGCAGTTCGGGCGCCAGCCCGAAG
>DAOLBY010000247.1:0-3220 GCA_035324325.1 Paracoccaceae bacterium
TGACGGGCATGGCGGCCTCCGGTCGGGTGCGGGTGTCACTTAGACCGGGGGGCGGGGCGGAACAAGGCGCGGTTCAGTCCTCGGGGTGCGAGGGCGCCTTGCCCGAGGGCGCGCGGTAGGGCCGCGTCACGTCGCGCAGGGTGACGTCCAGCGTCTCGACCGTCAGTTCCACCGCCCCGTCGCCCGCCAGCACCAGCGTCAGCCGCCCCGCGCCATCCTCGCCCGCCGCCCAGTCGAGTGACAGCAGCGACAGCACCAGGTCGCGGTCGTTCCGGTCGAGGCCGAGGCTGCGGACGGCCAGAACGCCCTCGATGACCAGAAGGGCGCGGGCGCGTTCGTAGGGGCGGCGCGCGGCCTCGGCCGCGGCGCGGTCCTCCCAGCGGAAGCGGTTGAGGAGGACGGCGAAGCGCCGGCGCCGGCGGTCCCGCCGCATCTCCGTTGCCGGCAGCACCGCATCCTGGCACAGCGCCGAGATCACGCGCAGGTCGTCCGCGTCCCGCGCGGTCAGGCGCAGCGCCTGTTCGGCGCCGTCCTCGAACCGCGCGTCGGTCATGCGGCGACCCGCTCGATCTGCGCGCCCACGGCCGACAGCTTTTCCTCGACCCGTTCGTAGCCGCGGTCGAGGTGATAGACGCGGCTGACCAGCGTCTCGCCCTCGGCCGCGAGGCCCGCGAGGATCAGCGAGACGCTGGCGCGCAGGTCGGTCGCCATGACAGGCGCGCCGCGCATCCGGTCCACCCCCGTCACGCGGGCCGTTCCGCCGTGGACGTCGATCCGCGCGCCCATGCGCATCAGTTCGGGGGCATGCATGAAGCGGTTCTCGAAGATCGTCTCTTCCAGCGTGCTGGTGCCTTCGGCCGTGCACATCAACGCCATCATCTGCGCCTGAAGGTCGGTCGGAAAGCCCGGGAAGGGTTCCGTCCGCACATCGACCGCGCGCACCCGGCCGTTGCCGCGAACGGTCAGCCCGCGCGGCGTCTCGGTCACCTGCACGCCCGCCGCCTGCAGCCGTTCGGCGAAGGCACCGACCAGTTCCAGCCGCCCGCCCAGGCATTCGACCTCGCCGCCGCAGATCGCGGGCACCAGCATGTAGGTCCCGAGCTCGATCCGGTCGGTCACCACCTGATGGGTTGCGCCGTGCAGGGCGTCGGTGCCCTCGACCGTGATGGTTCCCGTCCCCTCGCCCTCGATCCGGGCACCCATGGCGCGCAGGCAGCGGACAAGGTCCACGATCTCGGGCTCGCGCGCGGCGTTGTTCAGGACGGTGGTGCCACGGGCCAGCGTGGCAGCCAGAAGCGCGTTCTCTGTCGCGCCGACCGAGACGAAGGGAAAGTCGATCACCGCGCCCCTGAGGCGGCCACCGGGCGCGCGGGCATGCACATAGCCGTCACGCAGATCCAGTTCCGCCCCCATCGCCTCGAAGGCGCGCAGATGCAGGTCAACCGGCCGGGCGCCGATTGCGCAGCCGCCGGGCAGCGACACCACCGCCTGCCCGTCGCGCGCCAGCAGAGGACCAAGAACGAGGATCGAGGCGCGCATCTTGCGCACGATGTCATAGTCGGCCCGCGCCCCGTTCAGCGCGTGCGACGACATTGCCAGTACCTGCCCGCGCTGCAGCGTCGTGACTTCGGCCCCCAGCGACTGCAGCAGGTGGCTCATCGTGCGGATGTCCGACAGCCGCGGCGCGTTGGTCAGCGTCAGCGGCTGGTCGGTCAGCAGCGTCGCCGGCATCAGCGTCAGGCAGGCGTTCTTGGCCCCGGCGATCGGGATCTGGCCATGCAGCGCGCCGTTGCCGCGCACGAGGATCTGGTCCATGGGTTCAGTCCTGCTCGGGGCCTCTGGCGGGCCGTTGCGGTTCGTCCTTCTCCTCTGCCGTCCTGGCGCGGGCCTGGGCCTTGCGTCGGGCCATGTTGGCCTTGAGCGCGGCCTTCAGCCGGTCCGTTCGGTCCGGCTCGGCCACAAGGCGCGACGGGTCGCGGCCGGGTCGGGAAGGGGGGTCGGTCATCGCGCCTTCCTACCGCAGCCCCGCGCCGCGGTCCAGATCGTCCGGTGGCGGCTGTCCCGATTCCACCCTTGCGGCGCGGCGCGAAGGCGGCTATCTGCGGCGCCATCCCGGCCCCACCGACGGCCGGGCAGCGCTGCCGTAGCTCAGTGGTAGAGCACTCCCTTGGTAAGGGAGAGGTCGAGAGTTCAATCCTCTCTGGCAGCACCATCCTCCCACGTCCCGACCCGCCGAGGGGCTCTGGTGCACCCTCGAGCGGTATTGACCGTTCTGCCGGGCCGCCTAGCTGCAGCGGATGCCTGACCACGGCGTTCCGTTTCCAGAACCGACGCGCGCGGCGGGACTGTCCCGGCTGAAGGATTTCATGCCGCAGGCCGGGCGCGCCTATGCCGGTCTGCGCAACCTCGACCTGGCAGGCCATCCGCATGTGTCGCGCCTGTCGGCGCATATCCGCCACCGGCTCGTGACCGAGGCCGAGTTGATCGAGGCGGCGCAGGCAGCGCATGGCGAAACGGCGGACAAGTTCGTGTCAGAGGTGCTTTGGCGAACCTACTGGAAGGGCTGGCTGGAATTGCGCCCGGGGGTCTGGAATGCCTACCGGTCGGGGGTCTTGGCAGGTTTGAACCGGATCGCCACCGAGTCAGGGCTACGGCGAGGCTGGGACGCGGCCTGCAGCGGCGACAGCCGGATCCCGTGTTTCGACCACTGGGCACAGGAACTTGTGACGACCGGCTACCTGCACAACCACGCGCGCATGTGGTTCGCCTCGATCTGGATCTTCACGCTGCGCCTGCCCTGGGAACTGGGCGCCGACTTCTTCCTGCGCCACCTGGTCGATGGCGACCCGGCGTCGAATACCCTGTCCTGGCGCTGGGTCGCGGGGCTGCACACGCCCGGAAAGACCTATCTCGCCAAGGCTGACAATATCCGGATCTTCACCGGGGGCCGGTTCGACCCGCGCGGTCTGGCTGTCGCTGCGCCGCCACTTCCACCCGAAGCGATGCTGGCGCCGGGCCCCGTACCGGCAGGCGAGGAATGGGACCGCAACGCCCCTGCGGCCCTGCTGCTGCACGAGGATGACCTGTCGCCAGAGTTCCTGCTGGACCGGGGTCTGGGCCCTGCTGCGACCGCCTTCCTGACGACTGTCGAGGGACGTTCGCCGCGGGCTGTTGCCCCCCCCGTGGTGCGCTTCGCCGAGGGCGCGCGTGCCGATGTCGC
>DAOLBY010000041.1:0-2864 GCA_035324325.1 Paracoccaceae bacterium
AGGCGCTCGCCCGGGCGCAGGACGCCGCGCAGGATCAGAAGCTCGATCTGCCGCACCACGGCGCCGGCGATCTTCTCCGCCTCGACCTTCTGGAAGGGCATCACCGCACCCGCTAACCACCCGCTTTGGTCAATTCATATGACCACCGGACCGCCAGTCAATGTGAAAAGGGCCGGTGCAGGGGGGCTGCACCGGCCTTTTTCGCCATGCGAAACGCCTGCCGTCAGCTGGTCGGCCGGATGACGATCTCGACCCGCCGGTTCTGCGCCCGGCCCTGTGCGGTGGCGTTTGAGGCCACCGGCTGGTCGAAGCCGCGGCCGAACGCCTGGATACGGCCGCCCGGCACGCCGTTGGCGCGCAGTTCCGCCGCCACCGCGCCGGCGCGGCGCTGCGACAGGTCGTAGTTGTAGGCGGCGGTGCCGGTGTTGTCGGTATGCCCGATCACCTGCACCACGGTGTTGGGATAGTTCAGGAGGCTGCGCGCGACCGAAGCGAGATCGTTGCGCAGGTCGGGGCGCAGCGCGGCGCTGTCGGTGGCGAACAGGATATCCTGCGGCATCGTCACCACGATCTCGGACCCGGTGTTGCGCACCCCGCCCACGCCCGCGGCGGTCAGTTCGGCGGCCTGCCGGTCGAGTTGCGCGCCGATGGTTCCGCCGATGGCGGCGCCGAGGCCGGCGCCCACGGCGGTCTTGAGCAGGCGGTTGTCGCCGTCGCGGGTGGCGCCGATGGCGCCGCCCAGAAGCGCGCCGGCGATGGCGCCCTGCTGGGCGCGGCTGGGGTCGCCGCCGCCGGTAGTGTCGACGCAGCCGGCCAGTGCCAGCGTGCCGGCCATGGCAGCGATCAGGGGTGCCTTCAGGATCATGTCTCGAGCCTCATGTCAGTGTCCGGCGCCTGTGCGCAGCGCTTCTGCGCGCAGCATATAGCAACTCCCCGCGGCCGCCGGAAGTTCCCGCCCCGCATCGGCGGAAACCGGCCCATCACGTTGCCGGCACATGCCCCGCATCTTCGCGGGCCGATTCCCAGGCCAGCATCGCCCGCTTGACCGGCAGGCCCCAGTGATAGCCGCCCAGTGCGCCGGAGCGCCGCAGCGCCCGGTGGCAGGGGATCAGCCAGCTGACCGGGTTGCGCCCCACGGCCGTTCCGACCGCGCGCACCGCCTTCGGCCGGCCGATGGCGGCGGCGATCTCGCCATAGGTCGTGACATGGCCCGAAGGGATGCGGATGAGCGCCTCCCAGACCTGCACCTGGAAAGGTGCGCCGATCAGGAACAGCGGCGTTTCGGCGTTGCGCCCCGGTGCGGCGCCGAAGGCCGCCAGAACCCAGGGGCGCAGCATCACCGGATCCTCGACATATTCGGCGCGCGGCCAGCGGCCGGTCAGGTCGGCAAAAGCCGCTTCCTCGCCGGTCTCGGCGGCGAAGGCCATGCCGCAGAGCCCGCGATCGGTCGCCATGACCAGCGCCGGGCCGAAGGGGCTTTCGAACCAGCCCCAGAAGATGCGCAGCCCCTCGCCGCCCCGCGCATGGTCGCCGGGCGTCATGGATTCCCAGCGCAGGAACAGGTCGTGCAGCCGCCCGGTGCCCGACAACCCGGTGGTGAGCGTGGTTTCCAGCACGGTGAACCGTTCGGCCAGCAGGCGGCGGGCGTGGTCGAGCGCGAGGTATTGCTGGTAGCGTTTCGGGCTGACCCCCACCCAGGCGCTGAACGTGCGCTGGAAATGCGCCGCACTCATCCCCATCCGCGCGGCCAGGCCGTCGAGCGTCAGCCCCGGCCCGCCGGCGTCGATCTCGGCCAGCGCGCGGGCGATGACGCGGTAGTGGTAGGCGGGCGAAAGGTCGGTCATGCGCTGCTCCTCCGGCCCTTTCCTGATGGCCCAACTATCCCACGGGGGTGCGGGGGTGTGAAACCCCCGCCTGCTCGGCCGCGGATGCGGGGGTGTGAAATCCCCGCCTGCACCGCCGCGGCCAGCCAGCAGCTATCCTGCGCCGCGCCCTGCCGCGACCCGGATTCTGCGGCTTCGCACCTTGTCGCCGTGCCCCGGCCGCGCCATACCGCGCCCATGCCCGCACAGCTTCCCTATGCCGCCATCGCCGAGATCTTCGCCCGCTTTGCCGCCGCGAACGCCGAGCCGAAGGGCGAGCTTGACCACCGCAATGCCTACACGCTCCTGGTGGCGGTGGCGCTGTCGGCGCAGGCCACCGACCGCTCGGTCAACGCCGCCACCCGCGCGCTGTTCGACATTGCCGACACGCCCGAGGCGATGCTGGCCCTCGGCGAGGAAGGGCTGATCGAGCACATCCGCACCATCGGCCTCTACCGCAACAAGGCGAGGAACGTCATCGCCCTGTCGCGCCTGCTGATCGAACGTCACGGCGGGCAGGTGCCAGGCTCGCGCGCCGCGCTGATGGCGCTGCCCGGGGTGGGGCGCAAGACGGCGAACGTGGTCCTGCAGATGTGGTTCGGCCTGCCCGCGCAGGCGGTAGATACGCATGTCTTCCGCGTCGCCAACCGCACCGGCATCGCCCCGGGCCGCGACGAGATCGCGGTGGAGCGCGCCATCGAGGACAACGTGCCGGCCCCCTACCTGCGCCATTCGCACCACTGGCTGATCCTGCACGGACGCTATACCTGCCTGGCCCGCAAGCCGCGCTGCACGGTCTGCCCCATCGCCGATCTGTGCGCCTACGAGGAGAAGACCGGATGAAACGCTATGACGTCGTGGGCATCGGCAATGCCATCGTCGATGTGATCTCGACCGCCGACGACAGCTTTCTCGACCTCATGGGGATCGGCAAGGGGATCATGCAGCTGGTCGAGCGCGAGCGGGGCGAACTGCTCTATGCCGCGATGCAGGGCCGCCGGC
>DAOLBY010000041.1:2882-4424 GCA_035324325.1 Paracoccaceae bacterium
ACGACGATGCGCTGGGGCGGTTCTATGCGCGCGAGATGGCGGCCTCGGGCACCGTTTTCGTCAACCCGCCGGTGCCCGGGGGGGACCTGCCGACCTCGCGCTCGATGATCTTCGTCTCGCCGGACGGCGAGCGGTCGATGAACACCTATCTCGGCATCTCCTCCGAACTCGGGCCGGCGGATGTGTCCGACGAGGTGGCGGGCCAGGCGCGGCTGCTGTTCCTCGAGGGCTATCTCTACGACAAGCCGGCGGGCAAGGCGGCCTTCGAACGCGCCGCGCGGCTGTGCCGGGCCGGCGGCGGGCGCGCGGGCATCGCATTGTCCGACCCGTTCTGCGTCGACCGCCACCGGGGCGATTTCCGCCGCCTCGTGCGGGACCTCGACTATGTGATCGGCAACCAGCACGAATGGGAGGCGCTGTACCAGACCGACCTGTCGGCGGCGCTGGAGACGGCCGCGGCAGAGGTGGGGCTACTGGTCTGCACGCGGTCGGGCCATGACGTGATCGTGCAGGGCGGGGCGGAACAGGCGGTGGTGCCGGTGCGGCGCGTCACCCCGGTCGATGCCACCGGCGCGGGCGACCAGTTCGCGGCGGGCTTCCTTTTCGGACTGGCGACGGGCGCCGGGCTTGCCACCTGCGGCCGCATGGGCTGCGTCGCCGCTGCCGAGGTCATCGGCCATTTCGGCGCACGTCCCGAGGCCGACCTCGGCGCCCTGTTCCGGGCCGAGGGGCTGGCCTGAGCCGGGCAGCGCCCCCTACCCGCCCCGCCCGAAGATCCGTGCGGCAAGGGGTGCGAGCGTGATCACGAGGACCAGCCGCAGCAGATGGTGGCTGACCACATAGGCGAGGTCGGCCCCTGCCAGGATCGCGATGACCACCATTTCCGCCTGTCCGCCGGGCAGGAAGGCGAGGAAGGCATCGAGCGGCGGCGCCGTGCCGGTCAGGGCGATGGCCTCGATGAAGGCGATGCTGATCAGCGCAAGGAATGCGGCGTAGACCAGCCCGGCCCCCACGTCGACGCGGATCTCGCGCGCGGTGATGCCGGTGTATTTCACGCCCACGGACAGGCCGATGAACAGTTGCGCGGCCCAGATCATCTCGGCCGGCGGGCGCTGGTCGATCAGGCCCGACAGCGAGGCCGCGGCGGTCAGGATCATCGGCCCGAGGATCGAGGCGCCGAACAGCCGCAGCCTTTCGGCGATCTTCCAGCCCGCCAGCCCGCAGGCCAGCATCAGGCCGATCTGCACCGGGTCCATCTCGGCGGCGGGCTGGCCGGGCGCGCGCGTCAGGTCCACCTGCCAGATCATCCCCATCAGGATCGGCGCCAGCGTGATGATGGCCAGCACCCGCGTGGCGTGGATCAGCGACAGGGCGCGCACGTCACCCCCCGCCTGCTGTCCGAACAGGATCATGTCCTGCAATCCCCCGGGCATCGCCGCATACCACGAGGTCGGATGATCGAAGCCGAAGCCGCGGCGGAACAGCGGATAGCCCACGGCGCCGATCACCAGGATGAACACCGGCACGAAGGCGAGCGAGACC
>DAOLBY010000041.1:4434-17091 GCA_035324325.1 Paracoccaceae bacterium
GTCGGCGCCTCGACTACGCCGGGCGTGATCGAGGCGCCGACCGCGACGCCGAGGAAGGTGCGCAGGAAGGGGCCGGCCTTGCCGAAGTCGGCGAGCCGCGTTCCCGCCAGCGCCGCCACGAGGCAGGCCAGCATCGGCCCGAGCAGGAGCGGCAGCGGCAGGCCCGCGAGCAGGAACAGCCCCGCCCCTGCTGCGGCGACCGACAGCGTCACCGCCCGCCGTCGCCAGAGGTCAGGCAACCGCGGCCTCCGCGAGAAGATGCGCCCATTGCGCGCCGTGCATGTCGCGGTCCTCCGCCGAGCCCTGCACCACCGGGCGGGGGAAGCTGAACTTGACCACGTTCAGGTCGGCGATGTCGAAGCGCTTCACCAGTTGCACGGACTGGCCGTAAAGGGCCGCCACGGCGGCGGTCTCCAGCCCCGCCGACAGCCGGGCGAAGGCCGCGGGGCTGCCGCAGAACACGTCCACGGTCACCCAGAAGGGCCCGGCGTTCTTGGACCGCACCTTCAGCGCGATGTCGGCGACGGTCTCGGTCATGCCCCCACCTCGATCACGGTCAGGCGGAACGCCGCCATCGGATCGTCGAGCATCATCACATGGTTCAGGGCGAACGCGTAAAGCGCGCCGCGGTCGGTGGTGGCGGGGGAATAGGGAAAGGCGAAGGTGGGCAGTTCCTCGTCGTCGGTCAGCGGGTAGTGCAGCACGAAGGGGTTGATCAGCTTGCCGATCTCGGACGCCTGTTCCTGGGTGGCGGCGGTGACGATGCCCAGAACCCCGACCTCGACCGGTGCCCCCGACCGGTTCTCCAGCGCCCCAAGCGCCCCGTCCACCCCGATCAGGCGGAACTCCAGCCCATAGGCATCGGGTGCCAGCCCCATGCGCCGCTGGATCGTCGCGCGCAGGAAGGCGGTCAGCCGGTCCACCCAGGCGCGGGCATGGGCGACGTAATAGGGATCGCGCAGGATGGCGAGGATGGTGGTCTGGTAACCCGCGACCCGCGCGCCTTCCAGCTTGACCGTGTAGGGGCCGGGCACCCATTCCGACCCCTCGACCCGCACGCGGCGGGCATCCAGCGCATGGTAGCGGGCGCCCCGCACGTCGAGGTGCCCGCCGGGTTCGTACAGGATGAAGGGGTCGGCGTTCTCGTAGAGCATGTGGGCGCTGACCGAATGCGGCGTGCAGGCCGCGCCCTCGGCCAGCGGCTCGACGGTGAAGCCCTGGGCGTCGAACTCCACCAGGATCACGCCCGAGGTGGGGTTCGTCGAACACAGCGCCCCGCATTCGGCGATCTTGGCACCGTGCCAGGCGGCCCCGGCATGATCGCCGCGCGCCAGGGGAAGGGCCGCGATGATGGCGGTGTCGGTGGTGCGGCCGGCGATCACGATGTCGGCGCCGGTCGCCAGCGCCGCCTGCACCTGTTCTGCGCCTGCCAGCGCCACGATGCTGGTCATCTGCGCCAGACCTTCGGCCGAAATCCCGGGCGCGGGGGTCAGCGGGCGGATGCGCCCGGCGGCCAGCGCCGCCGCCACCCGCTCCGCGGGCTGGCCAGAGTAGAGGCGCGCGACCCGCAGGCTTTCGCCCGTTTCCGCGGCGATCTCGGCGGTGATGTCGAACATCCAGTCCACGGTGGCGTCGGCCCCGCAGGTGCCGGCGGTGCCGATCACAAGGGGCACGGCCGCGGCGCGGCGGGCGGCCATGATTTCGGCCCATTCCGATTTCGTGGCGGCGCGGGCGTATTTCGACTGGCCCGCACCGAGGGAAAACGGCCCCGAGTCCGTCGATCCGCCGTCGATGGCGATGATGTCGGGGCGGCGGGCGACCCCGGCGGCCAGGGCGGCGCGGTCGAAGCCGAGGCCGAGGACACCCGAAGGCACGAGAACGCGGGTCGGCATGGCGGTTCCTTGAAGGCGGCCTGCGGCCCCCGCGCAGGTCGCGCGGGGGCCGGGCTGTCGGTCAGTCCTTGTCGTAGCTTTCGGTTGCCGGCAAGGGCGGTTTCTTCAGCCGCCCCCGAAGGAAGATCGGCGCGACGAAGCCGATGATCGCGGCCACCCACAGCCCGATGGCGATGCCGGAACTGAACAGGTAGGTCCAGTCGCCGTTCGACAGCCCCATGGCACGGCGCAGGTTGTCCTCCATCGCGTTGCCGAGAAGGATGCCGAGGATGATCGGCACCGTCGGGATCGACAGCTTGCGGCAGATGTAGCCGAGCACCCCGAAGGCGATCATCAGGAGCATGTCGAAGGACGACCCCGTCAGCGAGTAGATGCCGACGAAGGCCACCATCGTCACCCCGGGCAGAAGCACCCAGGACGGCACCGCAAGGATCGTGACGAACACCTTCACCATGGGCACGTTCATGATCAGCAGCATGACGTTCGCGATCAGCAGCGCCGCGATCAGTGACCAGACCACGTCCGGCTTCTCGGTGAACAGGAGCGGCCCGGGCGTGATGTTCAGCGTCAGGAGCAGCGCGAGCAGGACGGCGGTGGTGCCCGACCCCGGCACCCCCAGCGTCAGCATCGGGATGAGCGCGCCGCCGGCGGCGGCGTTGTTGCCCGCCTCGGGTGCGGCCACGCCCTCGGGCGCGCCCTTGCCGAACATGGCGCGGTTCTTCGAGACCGATTTCTCCAGCATGTAGGCGAGGAACGACCCCAGCGAGGCGCCCGCACCCGGCAGGATGCCCGCGACGAACCCGACGCCGGTGCCCCGTGCCATCGCGCCCTGGGTGTTTCGCAGGTCGCGCCATGGGATGCCGATACGCCCGAGCTTCACGCCGATGGCGCTGTCCTTGCCGTGGCTCTCGATGAAGTGGAACACCTCGGCCACGGCGAAGAGCCCGACGATGGCGACGAGGAAGTCGATGCCGTCCATCAGGTGCAGTTCGCCGAAGGTGAAGCGCGGCATCCCGGTGGTCTTGTCCAGCCCGATCATCGCGATGCCGAGGCCGAGCGCCGCGGCCAGAGCCGCCTTGGCCTGGTTGTTCGACCCGACCCCGCCGAGCGTGCAGAAGGCGAGCATGTAGAGCGCGAAGTATTCCGCCGGCCCGAACTGGAAGGCCACCCGCGACAGGAGCGGCGACAGCACCATCAGGCCCACGGTGGCGAGGAAGGCGCCGTAGAACGAGGCGACGCCCGAGATCACCAGCGCATCGCCGGCCCGGCCCTGCTTGGCCATCGGATAGCCGTCGAGCGTCGTCATCATCGCCGGCTCGTCACCGGGAATGTTGAGCAGGATGGAACTGATCCGCCCGCCGTACATCGCCCCGTAGTAGACCGAGGTGAGCAGGACCAGCGCCGAGATGGCATCGAGGCCCATGGAGAAGGAGATCGGGATCAAGAGCGCCACGCCGTTCGACGGGCCGAGTCCCGGCAGACAGCCGATGATCGTGCCGACGAAACAGCCGATCAGCGCCAGCATCAGCGTGTAGGGCGAGAGTGCGATCGAGAAGCCGAGCGCGAGGTTCGACAGGATGTCCATGATCGGTACCCCCTACATCCAGCCGCGCGGCAGGGCGACAAGGCCAAGCCCGAGGATCACCTTGAACAGCACGAACAGGCCCACGCCCAGACCAAGCCCTGCCAGTGCCGCCGGAACGGCGCGCGGGCTGATCATGTAGGACAGGATGCCCGAGGCGATGGTGGTGGGGATGATGAAGCCCATGGGCTTGATCGCGTAGGTATAGGCCACCAGCACCGCCAGCGCCGCGCCGAGCTTGGCGACCATCGGCAGTGCGGGCCAGTCGGCCTCGGGGTCGGGGCGCAGGACCATGGCGAGCGAACAGACGATCACCACGCCCGCAATGATGTAGGGAAAGATGCGCGGCCCCACCGGATCGGACATGAACGAGGTCTGGATGTTCATGGCGCTGAGGATATACCCCAGCGCCAGAACGATCATGACCGCGCCGAAGATGCGGTCGCCGGTCATCACTGGATGATCCCGATCTCGCGCGAGATCTCCTGGATTTCCGTGATGTTCTCGGCCACCCAGCCTTCGAACTCGGCCCCGATCAGGGTATAGGGCGACAGGCCGTTGTCGGTCATCACCTGCTTCCACTGGTCGCTGTCGGCGACCTTCTGCAGGGCATCGGTCCAGCGCGCGAACTCGTCGTCCGAGATGCCCTTGGGTGCGTAGAGCCCCCGCCAGTTCATCGCCACCAGATCGATGCCCTGCTCCTTGGCGGTCGGGATGTCCTCGAACCCGGCCACCCGCTCGTCCGACAGGACGGCCAGCGCGCGCACGTCGCCCGACCGGATGAAGCCCTGGATTTCCGAGATGTCGCCGGTCATCGCCTGGGTGAAGCCGCCCACGGTCTGGGTGATCGCGTCGGCGCCGCCGTCAAGACCGATGTACTTGATCGCGCGCGCATCGCCGAAGCCCGCGCGGTCCATCAGCATCAGGACCTTGAGGTGGTCGAACCCGCCCACGGCCGAGCCGCCGGCAAAGGCGACCTTGGACGGATCGGCCTTGACCGCCTCGACCAGGTCGTTGATCGACTGGAACGGGCTGTCCTTGCCCACCACGATCACGCCGGGATCGCCGCCGATGGTACCGACCCAGCGCACCTGGTCGGCGGTCATGCCGGCGAAGGCATTCTGCGCCAGCCGCGTGGTGGTGGCCGACGAGGCCGCAACGATCAGGTTGGAGTCGGTGTTGCGTTCGGACACGACATGGGTATAGGCCACGCCGCCGCCGGCGCCGGCCATGTTGGTGACCTGAACGAGGTTCGATTCGAGCCCGATTTCCTGCAGGATGCGGCCGATCTGGCGGCAGGTGAAATCCCAGCCGCCGCCGGGGTTGGCGGGGGCGATGCATTCGGCGGCCTGCGCCGAGGCCGTGCCCATCAGCATGAAGATCGCGCCGGCACGCAGCGCCTTGCGGAACGAAACGGTCATCTTGGTCCTCCCTCGGATCCCTCTGTGGCAGGGCCGCGCGCCGCCTCCGGCGCAGGGTCCCTTGCACGGGGCACGATTCGCGGGAAAGCTGACACGAACCTGTCACGGCGGCCGCGCGCCGGCCGAAAAAGAAGGCAGGACGCGAAGCGGAGGGGGCCATGCGATTCCTGCTGGTGGAGGACAGCGCCGATCTGGCGCAGCCGGTGCGTGACCATCTGGCCATGGATGGGCATGCGGTGGACTGGGCGCCGACCCTGGCCGAGGCCGACGACTGCATGGCGGCGGCCGGCTATGACCTGATCCTGCTCGACATCATGCTGCCCGACGGTGACGGGCGGGCATTCCTGGCGCGCCAGCGACGCCGGGGGGTGGAGACGCCGGTCATCATGCTGACGGCACGTTCTGCGGTGGCCGACCGGGTGGGGGCGCTGGACCAGGGCGCCGACGACTATCTGACCAAGCCTTTCGACCTTGCGGAACTCGATGCCCGCATCCGCGCCGTGCTGCGCCGGCGCGGCGGCAGCGGCCAGACGCTGCGCCGCTTCGGCGACATCGCCTTCGATCCCGTCACTGCCACGCTGACAGTGGCCGGCGAGCCGCGCGAGTTGCGAAGCCGCGAGCTGCGGCTGTTCGAGGTTCTGCTGGGGGCGCCGGGGCGCATCTTCTCCAAGGACCAGCTGTGCGACCGGCTGTTCTCCTTTGCGGAATCGGTCAGCGACAATGCGATCGAGGTCTATGTCGCCCGCCTGCGGAAGAAGCTCGAGGGCAGCGCGACCCGGATCGAGACGGTGCGCGGCCTCGGCTACCGGCTGACAGGGCCGTGATGCGGGGTGGCGCCGTCGTCGCGGGCCTGTCGCTGCGGCGGCGGCTGATCCTGCAGCTGCTGGCGGTGGCGGCGGTGCTGACGGCGGTATTCTACCTGGCGGTGCGCGAAACCGCCGACCGGGCGGCAGCGGCTTCGCAGGATGCGATCCTGGGTGCCGCGGCGGCGACGGTGGCAGACGCGCTGCGCGGCACGGACGAGGGGGTGGAGATCGACCTGCCCGCGGCCACATTCTCGATGCTGGGGGCAGTCGGGCAGGACCGGCTGTTCTGGCGCATCGCCGTCGACAATCCGCAGGCACCGGGCGGTGTCTCCACCCTGACGGGCTACGACGACCTGCCGCTGCCACCCGATCCTCCCCCGCCGCAGGCCGCGCGGTTCTGGGATGCGGCCCACGCCGGGGCCGAGGTGCGGTTGGTTGCAGTGGCGCGCACCGTGGTTGCGGGCGAACGGGCGCAGCGCGTGACCGTCATCCTAGCCCAGACGCGCTTCGGGCAGGAGGCGGTGGCGGGCGTCCTGGCGAACCGCGCTGCGCTTCTGGGCCTGGGGTTCCTGGCGCTCGCCGTGCCACTGTCGCTGCTGACGGCGGGGTCGGTCCTGCGCCCGCTCGACCGGCTGGCCGAGGCGGTGGCCCGCCGCGGCCCGCGTGACCTGCGACCCGTGCGTCACCCCGCGCCCGCGGAACTGGCGCCGCTGGTCGCCGCGCTGAACGGCTTCGTCGCACGCCTGCGCGGCGCGCTGACCCAGACCGAAACCTTCATCGCCGAGGCCGCGCACCATATCCGCACCCCCCTGTCGGCGGTGCGCGCCCAGGCCGAGATCGCGCTGCGCCGCGCCGAGACCGAGGAAGCCCGCGCCCGCCTGCGCGCGGTGATCCGCGCCGTCGAGGAAAGCGCGCGGTCGGCGAGCCAGCTGCTGGATCACGCCATGGTCCTCTACCGGTCCGACCAGATCGACCCGGGGCCGGTGGACTTGGCCGAGGTGCTGGCCGACCTCGCCCGCGCCTTCGCCCCCACGGCCGAATTGCGCGACATCGCATTCACGGTCGAGACCGGGGCCGGGGCGGCGCTGGTGCGGGGCGACCGCGTGCTGATCGAAAGCGCGCTGCGCAACCTGATCGACAATGCGGTGAAGTATTCGCCGCCCGAAGGCCGGGTGCGCCTGTCGCTCGACCGTGGGGCAGGGCAGGTAACGGTGCGCGTCGAGGACACGGGCCGCGGCCTGGGCGGGGCGCCCGATGACCTGACCGCACGGTTCCGGCGCGGCGACAACGTGGGCGACGTTGTGGGGTCCGGGCTCGGCCTGACCATTGTGGCCGAGGTGGCGCAGGCCATGGGGGGCGGCTTTGCCATCGGGCCGGGGACAGAGGGGGGCACATGCGCATCGCTGACCTTGCCCGCGGCCTGAACGCGGCCCTGATCCTGGCGGCACTGGCCGCCCTGCCCGCCTCCGCCTTCGAGATCGAGGAGGAACGCCGCTTCGGCCCTGCCACCGCCACGGAAACGGTCGTCGTGCTGTCAACCACCGACGCCGACATCGTGACCCCGCTGATCGAAGGCTTCCTGCGCCAGCGCCCCGGCCTTGCCCTTCATTACGTCGTGGCCAGTTCGCAAGAGGTCTACCGCGCCGTTGCCGACGAGAACGCGGCCTATGATCTGGTGATCTCCTCCGCGATGGACCTTCAGCTGAAGCTGGCCAACGATGGCCATGCGCAGGCGTTCCAGTCGGCCGCGGTCGGCGCCCTGCCTGGCTGGGCGCGATGGCGTGACCGGCTGTTCGGCTTCGCGCTGGAACCTGTCGTCGTGCTGGTGTCGCGGCGCGCCTTCGAGGGGTTGCCCCTGCCGCAGACCCGCCGCGATCTGGTGGCGGTCTTGCGCGAGAACCCGGACCGGTTCCGCGGCCGCGTCGCCACCTACGACCCGCGCACCTCGGGCGCGGGCTATCTGTTCGCGATGCAGGACGCCCGCCAGTCCGAGGCCTTCTGGCGGCTGGCCGAGGTGATGGGCCGGCTCGACGCCCGGCTCTACTGCTGTTCGGTGGACATGATCGAGGACCTGGCCGCGGGGCGGATCGCGGTGGCCTACAACGTGGTCGGCAGCTATGCCGCCGCCCATGCGCGCAGCCTGCCCGACGCCGCGGTGATCGAGCCGCAGGATTTCACCGTGGCGCTTCTGCGCACCGCGCTGATCCCGCCCGCGGCCCCGCGCCCCGACCTCGGCGGTGCACTGCTGGATTTCCTTGTCTCGCCCGAGGGGCAGGCACTGTCGCGCGGGGATACGGGGTTTCCGCCGCTCGATCAGGGGGCGATCCAGCTTTCGGCGCATATCCGGCCGATCCGGCTTGACCCCGGGCTTCTGGTGAACCTCGATGCGATGACGCGGCGCAACTTCCTGCGGGAATGGGACGCCGCGATGACCCAGCCCTGACGACCGGAGCGCCGATGCCCGCAGAACTTTCCGCCTTTCTCGCCCGCCACCCCGGCACGCGGTTCCTCGATGCCGTGACCTTCGATCTGTGCGGAACGCCCGTGGGCAAGCGCTATCCGGTGCGGGATGCGGCCAAGGTCTGGTCCTCGGGCGTGGCCTTCTGCGCCGGCATCACCACGCTCGACGCGCTCGGCGCCTGCTGGGACGTGGAGGGGATCGGGTTTTCCGACGGCGACCCGGATGCCTTTTCCTTCCCCATCCCCGGCACTCTGGCCCCGGTGCCCTGGGAGGACGGCGTGGCCCAGGTGCTGATCGCGCCCGCCCCGCCGGAGGGTGCGGCGGGCTGGTGGTTCGATCCGCGCACCATCCTGTCGGGCGTGGTGGCGCGGTTCGCCGAGATCGGACTGACGCCGGTCACGGCCTGCGAGCTCGAGTTCTATCTGGTTGATCCGGAGCGTGATTCCGCCGGGATGATCGCCCCTGCCCGGTCCCCCGGGGGCGGGCGCGACAGCGCCGCGCCGCGGGTGCTGGCCTTCGACAAGCTGGCGGAGTGGGGCCCCCTTCTGGCCGAGATCGATGCGGCCTGCCTGGCGCAGGGGGTGCCGGCGGGGGCGGCGAGCGCCGGATACGGCGGCGCGCAGTTCGAGGTGAACCTGGGTCACCTGCCCGACCCGGTGGCGGCGGCCGACCATGCGCTGATGCTGCGCCGCATCGTCAAGGGCGTGGCGCGGCGGCACGGGCTGGATGCCACCTTCATGTCCAAGCCCTTTGCCGCGCAATCGGGATCGGGGCTGCACATCCACCTGTCGCTGGCCGATGCCGCGGGCCGCAACGCCCTTGCCCCCGACCGCGACCCGGGCGGGCGGCTGATGGGGCAGGCGATCGCCGGGCTGCAGGCGACGACGGCCGAGGCGATGGCGATTTTCGCGCCCGACATCAACGCCTTCCGCCGCTTCGCGCCGAACCAGTTCGTGCCCGTCAACACCACCTGGGGCGAGAACAACCGCGCCGTGGCCTTCCGCATTCCCGGTGGCGATCCCGCCGCCCGACGGATCGAGCACCGCTTCGCCGGGGCCGAGGCGAACCCCTACCTCGTGATGGCGGCGGTGCTGTCTGGTGTGCACCACGGCATCGCGCGGGGCCTGTCCCCCACGCCCCCCTCGACTGGCAACGCGGGCGAGGTGGCCGACCCCGGCCTGCCGCTGCGGCTGTGGTCGGCGCTCGACCGGCTGGAGGCCGGAACGATCCTGCCCGGCTATCTGGGTCCGCGCTATCCGGCGGCCTATGCCACGATCAAGCGGTCCGAGTTCGAGGCCTTCATGGCCGAGGTGATGCCACGGGAATATGACTGGTATCTGTAGCAGGATCAGATGGTTGCGATGCACCCCCTGTGCACCCCCCGTACACCCAAGGTGCAGATGCGCAGGCGCACCCGCGTGACCGGCGATGTCACTTGACGCGCCGGGGCCGGGACAGTCACCTGCCCGCATGCTGCGCGTGCTTGCCCTTGCCCTGACGCTGGCCCTGCCGGCTGCGGCCGACGACGGCCCGTTGATGGACGAGGCCTTCCGCGTGGCGCAGGGCGCGATGGCCAGCGCGGCGGGCGAGGCCATCGCGCAGATCGGCGCCCGGGCAGTGGCGCGGGCGGCGGGGCTGGATGACGTGTTGCGCACCCGGCAGGCCGCCGCCCGGCGGCTGCAGGAGGTGCAGACGGCGCTGGCCCGCCCCGATGCCGACCGGGTGCGCCTGACCGGCGAGGCCGAGGCCTTCGCCGCCGAGATCGCCGCCGCCGATGCCCGCATCGGGGCGGCGGCTGGCGCCGGACCGGCACCCCTCTCGCTCGCCGAGGTGCAGCGCCTGCTGGCCCCCGACGAGGCGCTGATCCTGATCTACTCCGGGCAGGCGCAGGTCTTTGTCTGGGCGGTATCGTCGCGGGCGGCGGGGTGGCATGCGGTGTCGGCCACGCCCGAGCTTCTGTCCGGCGTCGTGGACGACCTGCGCGCCACGCTCGACCCCACGGGCGCCGGCCTGCGCGCCGCCGTGGCGCTGGAGGACAGCCGGCCGCAGGGCCGCGGCTTTCCGCGGCGGGCGGCCTGGCTGCTCTACCGCTATCTGCTCGAACCGCTGGAACCCGTGTTCGGGGATGTCGCGCATGTCTATCTGGTGCCCGACGGGGCGCTGACGGCGCTGCCCTTCGCGGTGCTGCCGACCGCCCCGCCCGAGGGCGCCGACGACGACCCCGCCGCGTTGCGGGCGACGCCCTGGCTGATCCGGCGCCACGCGCTGACGGTCCTGCCGGCGGTGGAAAGCCTGGGCGTCATCCACGCACTGCCGCCGCCGGCGCCGGACCGGCTGGCCTTTGCGGGCTACGGCGATCCGGCCTTCGGCGGCGCGTTGCAGGTGGCGGCGCTGGCGCAGGGGCCTTCGCTGACGCGCGGGGGGCTGGCCGATCCCGGGGCGCTGTCGTCGCTGGCACCGCTGCCGCAGACGCGGCCCGAGCTTCTGGCCATCGCGGCCAGTCTGGGCGCGCCGGGCGGTGACGTTGTGCTGGGGGCGGATGCGAGCGAGGCGGCGGTGAAGGCGGCCGACCTGTCGGCGCGCCGGGTGCTGGCCTTTGCCACGCATGGCCTTCTGTCGGGCGAATTGCCGGGGCTCGAGGAGCCCGCGCTGGCCCTGACCCCGCCCGAGGTGCCGACGGCGCTGGACGACGGGCTGCTGACGGCCTCCGAGATCGCCGACCTGCGGCTCGATGCCGACTGGGTGATCCTGTCGGCCTGCAACACCGCGGGCGGGGCGGGGGCGGGGGGGGGGGGGGCGTCGGGGCCTGGCACGGGCCTTCCTGTTCGCGGGGGCGCGGGCGGTTCTGGTGTCGCACTGGCCGGTGCGCGACGATGCGGCGGCGCGGCTGACCACGGGGGCCTTCGACCGGCTGGCCGATGGTCGCGCGCGCGGCAAGTCCGAGGCGCTGCGCCTCTCGATGCTGGCGCTCATGGAGGACGGGCGTGACCCCAGCCTCGCGCATCCTTCGGCCTGGGCGCCCTTCGTCCTGGCGGGGGACGGCGGATGAGGGGGGCGGCGCTGGCCCTTGTGCTGATGGCTGTGCCCGCAGCGGCGCAGCAGGCCGACCCCTATGCGCTGGTCGAGGGCGTACTGCCCTTCGCCGAGGCCGGTGATCTGGACGGCGCCTGGCGCCACCTCGACCGGGGTCTGCGCGCCGCGCGGCGCGAGGGGCCGCTTTCGCCCGACTGGGGCGTGGTCCTTGCCATGCTGTCGGACAGCCTGCGCAACACCGGATCGAACCCCGCCTATGCCCTGCTGATCGCCGAGGAGGGGCTGGCGCTGGTGCGGCAGGGCGGCGCGGCCTATGCCACCGATGCCGCGATGCTGGAGACCAGCCGCGCCTATGCCTTGGCAGACATGGGCCGGTTCGACGAGGCCGCGGCGGCGGCGCTGCTGGCCGCCCCGGTGCTGGCCCCGGTGTTCGGCGAGGACATGGCGGAGGAATTGCGTGGCTATGCCGCGCAATGGTCGAAGGGGGCGCTGACGGCGCTCAACACCTCGGCGCTGGATCTGGCCCGCCGTTCGCTCGATGCCGCCGATGCGGCACTCGACCGGCGCGATTTCCTCGGCGCGCTGACCGAGGCCGCGCGCGCCGACCTGCCCGAGGGCACGGGCTTTGCCGAGGCCGACCTGCGCCTGCTCCGGGCCGAGGCGCGGGCGCTGATGGGGCGGGCGCTGTTCCTGGCAGGTCGCGTGCCCGAGGCGGCCCTGGCGCTGGACGAGGGGGCGGCGGCGATCCTGGCGCCCGGGTGGCAGGCGGGGGCGGCGCCGCAATGGCGGGTGGCGGTGCCGCAGGCCGCGCGGGGGCGGCTGACCGAACTGTTCTACTGGCGCGGTCGGGCCGCGGTCGCGGCGGGGGACGAACGGCTGGCGCTGGCCGCGCTGGCCATCGCCGAGGGGCTGAACGACAGCGGCGACTGGCGCGTGACACTGATGCTGCCGCAGGTGCAGGTGGCGCAGCGGCGGGGCGACGAGGCGGCGGCGGATGCCGTGCTGGCCCGCGCCGGGGCGGCGGCTGCGGCGCGGGGCGACGGCGACATGGCGCTGCTGGTCGATTTCTACCGTGCCGCGAACCAGGCGGCGATGGCGCGGACATGGGATGCCGTCGATGCGCCCCGCCTGATCGCCGCCGCCCGGGCTGCGGCCGAGGCCGGGGCGCGGGGCGACAGCGTGATCGATCCGGATTTCGTGCTGACCGAGGCGGCGGCGGGCCTGCCCGCGGCCTTGATGCCGGCCGAGGTGCTGGCGCTGGCGCGGCAGGCCGCGGTCCTTGCCCCGGCAGTGCCCGCCGCCACTGCTGCCGCCCGGGTGCAGGCGCGCAAGCGGGCCGAGGCGCATCTGGCCGCGGCCCATGCGCTGGATGCCGCGCGGCCCGGCGCCGTCTGCCCCGACACGCCCGGCATGGGCTGCGCGCTTTTCCTGGGTGCCCCCAACTCCGCGCAAGTGCCTGTGC
>DAOLBY010000041.1:17101-23031 GCA_035324325.1 Paracoccaceae bacterium
GCCGTGACGGCATTTGTCATGCGGCTCGGGCTTCACAGGGATCGCGGGCGCTGGCATGGTTCGCACGTTCCATCCGGTGCCCGCCCGGGCCCGCCCGAAGCAAGGAGTTCCCGATGACCCGTCTTACCGCCGCCGCGCTTGCAACCTCGGCGCTGGTCGCCCTGTCATTGCCCGCTGTGGCGCAGGACCAGTCCGGCACCAACGTCGACCCCGCGGGCACCGGCACCAGGGGCGCGACGGCGCAGTTGTCGCTGTCGCAGGACCTCTATGCGCTGGGGATGGCGCAGGGCGACGCGCTGACCGTGCTGACGGCGGCCAAGCTCGCCTCGGGCGTCGATTTCACCGATGTCGTGCGCGAGGTGGAAACCAAGGCCGGCGAGGCCGTGGCGGAAGAGGCTGACACTGCGGACGGCCCGGTCGATGCCGCGGCAATGCTGGCCTCGGCGCGCCAGCTTGCCGGCGAGGACGAGACGCTGCAGGGCCTGATCGACGACGTGGAGGCCGAAGGCTCGCGCGGGCGGATCGGCGGCGCCTCGCGCACGCTGTCGCGGCTGCCGGGTGGCAGCACGGATGTCTGGAAGGTGCCGTTCTACGGCAATTCCTATGCCGAGGTGGCGGTCGTGGGCGACGGCGATTCGAACCTCGACGTGCTGATCACCGACGAGAACGGCAATACCGTCTGCTATGACGTGAGCTGGTCGGACAAGGTCTATTGCGACTTCGTCCCGCGCTGGAACGGGTTCTTCTTCATCACCGTCCAGAACACCGGCCGCAAGCGCAACAGCTACTACCTGCTGACGAACTGATCCCGCCGCCGCAGCCGCGGCACGACCAGAAGCGAGAGGGCGGCCAGACCCATGAAGGCCGCCCCCGCAAGCCCCGGCCCGGCCCAGCCGTCCAGGGCGCGCAGCGCCGCACCCCCTGCCGAGGTGCCGATGGCCGCCGCCAGATAGACGGCGGCGGCGTTGAGCGCGAGCATCACGGGCGTTCCCGCCGGGTCGAGCGCCGCCAGCCGGGCCTGCTGGGCCGCCATGAAGGACCAGCCGGCGATCGACCAGGCCACGACCAGCGCCACCATCGGCACCAAGGGCAGCTCGGCCAGCGCCACCGCCGGCAGAAGCACCGCCTGCGCGGCACACAGGATCATCAGCGTCCGCTCCGGCCCGATGCGGTCGGCCAGCCGCCCGCCCAGCGCATTGCCCGCGACCGCGCCCAGGCCATAGACCGCCAGAACCAGCGACAGGCCGCCGGGCGACAGGCCCATCCGGTCCACCAGCAGGACGCCGAGGAAGGCATAGACGCAATAGACGCCGCCCAGGAACAGCACGCCGAAGGCCACCGCCGCCATGCGCCAGCCCGAGGCCAGCGCGCGGCCCAGCGCGGCCAGCCCCGTTGCCGGCACCGCGATGCCGCGCGGCACCCGGCGGGCCAGCACCAGCGCGGTGGCGGCCGCCAGCGCGGCCGTCGCGGCAAAGGCCGCGGGCCAGCCGAAGGTCTGGCCCAGCCAGGCGCCGGCGGGCACGCCCGCCACCTGCGCCAGCGTCAGCCCGCCGAACACGGTCGCCAACGCTCGCCCTCGCAGTGCGGGCGGCGCCAGCCCTGCGGCGATGGCGGCCGTGACCGGCGTCACCAGCCCCGCGCCCGCCGCCATCACCGCGCGGCCAGCCAGCAGCGCACCGAAGCCGGAGGCCAGGGCGCAGACCGCCGCGCCGACGGCAAACAGCATCAGCCCCGCCAGCAGCACCGCGCGCCGGTCCGCCCGGCCGGTGAGCGCCACCAGCACGGGTGAAGCGACGGTATAGACCAGCGCATAGACTGTCATGACCGCGCCCGCCGCCGCTGCGTCGCGCGCGAAGGCCGGAGCGATCTGCGGCAGGAGGCCCACCACCACGAAGGCCCCCATGCCGATCACGAAATTGGCCGCCGACAGCCACAGGAGCAGCGCGCGCGGCGGGCCTTCGGGGGTCGCGGCGGAAGTCAATTCCCGGTGGGCGCGATGCGGCGGCCGCCGCGGGCGATCCCTTCGGCAATCCGCCGCTCGATCCCGCCTTCGTCAAGGGTGGCGAGAAAGCCGTTGAACTCGGGCGTGGCCAGCGTGGCGGTCCGACCCGCGGCAATCGACAGGTCCACCTCGTCGGGCTTGAGGCGCAGGCGCGTGGGCACCTTGTTCAGCTGCGCGCGCATCTCGGAAGGCAGGGCATCGGAATTGGCCTGGCCCACGAACAGCTTGACATCGCGGCAGTCCCATCCGGCGGTCGAGCCGCGCAGGCGTCGCACCTCTGTCGCCGGAAGGGCGCAGCGCCATTCGATCAGTTCCGCGTGCCAGCGCCGCATCTCGCCCCGCATGGCGTCATAGCCCGACCGCGTGGCAGCCGAGAGCGAGGCATTGGCGATCGACATCGCCAGCGCCGGCCCGCCCGGCCCCGCTATCTTCTGCGACCAGGCGGGGTCGCGGCTGACGCCTGCATCGGCAACGAGGAACAGCAGGCGCTTCAGCCGCACCGCCTCGGCCGGCGTCATCGGCGCATGGGGGGCCTGGGCGCGGGCGCGTTCCACCGCAAGACCGGTGGTGCCGAAGTTGTCGGTTACCCCGCCGTCCAGAAGCTTGACGAACTTCACCCCCTCGCGGTCGGCATAGCTTTCGAGCGCCCGGGCATGGGCGCGCATGGCGCTGGAGGCTTCGGGGTTGAAGCGCGCCGCGGTCAGCCAGTCGGGCTCGGCATAGTCGCATTTGCCCTGATGGGCCTCGAGCACCACGGGACTGAACACGAGCGGAAAGGCCGCGCTGGCCGCCACCGCCTCGGAGATCGGGAAGGAGGCAAGGTCCGAACACAGCGCGTCGAAGGTTTCGGCCGAGAACAGGAAGGGGGTGGAGTTCGCCATGTCGGTGGCGTTGATCCAGGTCTTGATCCGCGACTGCGCCGCCATGTCGCCGAAGGTCGCCTTGCGGAACAGCACCTCGTCGAGGTAGCGGGCAAAGGTCGCGCGGCCGTTCGCCCCGCCCGACAGCCCGCGCACGATGGTCAGCGGGTTCAGGGCCGAGTTCGCCATGTATTTCTCGGCGTCCGTCAGCAGATACCGCTCGCGGTAGCCGACCAGCCCCTGCGGACCGTAGAGGCCAAGCTGCGCCGCCGTCACCGACCCGCCCGAGACGCCCGACACCAGCCGCACGCGGTCGAGCACGCCGGCCTCGCGCAGCGCCTCGGTCATGCCGAAGGCGAAGGCCGAAGCGCGCATTCCCCCGCCCGAGAAGGCCAGACCGATGTAGATGCCGTCGTCGTCGGCCGGGGCCTCGGCGGCCAGCGGCGCGTTCGACCCCGACAGGGGCGCATTGATCGGCTTGTTCCAGGCGGCGCAGCCCGCCAGCGCAAGGGCGGTGGCGGCAAGCAGGCGAAGGGTCATGCGGGGCGACTCGCTGTCAGGTCGGCGGGCAGTCTAGGCCAGCGGATTTCCAGCACAAACCCCCGATCCGCCGTCGGCAGCGCCAGCCGCGCGCCGTGGCGCAGGGCGATGGCGCGCACCAGTGCCAGCCCCAGCCCGTGGCCGGGGGCGCCCGCATCCGGGCCGCGTACGAAGCGCTCGAAGGCCTCGGCCCGGATCGCGGGCGGTAGGCCGGGGTCGGTGTCGGCCACGGTCAGGACGGCGCCGGCAGGATCGTCGGTCAGGGACATCGTGATGGCATCGCCGGCGCGGCAGTATTTCACCGCGTTCTCGATCAGGTTCGCAAGCATCTGCCCGACCAGCGTGCGGTCGCCCAGCACGGTGATGCCGGGAGCGATGGCGGTGTCGAGCCGCTGCCCCGCGTCCTCGGCCAGGGGTTCGTAAAGCTCTGCCACCTCGGCCGCGAGGTCGGAAAGCGACAGGGGCAAGAGTCCGCCCGTGCCGGCATCGGCCTCGGCTCGGCTGATGTCGAGCAGGGCGTCGAACACCCGCACCGCGGCGCGCATGTCGCCGCGCACGTCGTCCACCAGCGCGGGGTCGCCCTGCAGGCGGTCGATTTTCTGCGCCATTCGGTTGAGGGGGGTGCGCAACTCGTGCGCGATGCTGTCCGACAGCCGGTGCGTGGCGCGGTTCAAGGCCTCGATCCGGTCGAGCATGGCGTGGACATGGGTTTCCAGCAGGCCGAATTCGTCTGCACTGCGGGGGCCGGGCAGGCGCGCGGCCAGATCGCCCGCCGCCACCCGGTCGGCCAGCGCGTTCAGGGCGGCGATGCGCGCCATCGGGCGGCGCGCGGCCAGCCAGCCGACGGCGGCACCGGCGGCGATCATGGCCAGCGTCACCAGCGCGATACCGCGGCGCAGGGCTGCCAGCGTGGCATCGACCGGGGCGAGCGAGCGCGCCACCAGAAGGGGGAAGCCCCCCGGCAAGGCGCGCGCCACCCCCAGCCATCGCTGCCCCGCGGCGGTGAACACCCGTGCCCCGGCGGGCGCGAAACCGGCGCCCTCGGGCGCCAGCGCGGCGGGCCAGTCCTGCCCTGTGCCGGCCAGCACCTGCCCGTCCCGGTCGCGCAGGATCGGCATCTCGCCCGGCGCCCCGGCGGCGGCGCGGGAGTCGCTCGCCTGGCGCGGCGCGATGATCCGCCGCTGGTCGTAAAGCGCCGCCAGCCCGTCGAGGTCGGCGGCCAGAAGCTGCCCCGCCGCCGCCGTCAGCCGCGCCTCGACCAGCCGGTACTGCACCGCCATCCCGAGAAGCGACAGAAGCGTGACCGCCGCCGCCACCGTCGCCGCCAGCCGCAGCGTGGCGCGCGGGCGGGGGCGGTTCACCCCGCGTCCCCGGCGGGCGGCAGCGGCGCAAAGACATAGCCTGCGCCACGCTCGGTCAGGATGATCGGGCGGCCCGCCGCCTCCTCCAGCTTGCGGCGCAGCCGGCCCACATGCACGTCCACCACATTGGTGCCGGGGTCGAAGTGCAGGCGCCAGACCTCCTGCAGAAGCTGCATCCGCGTCACCACCTGGCCCGCGTTGCGCGCCAGATAGGTGATCAGCGCGAACTCGCGCGGGCTGACCGGCACATGGGTGCGGCCCACATGCACCGTGCGGGCGCGCAGGCGGATCTCGACCGCGCCGAAGGCGAGGATGTCGTTGGCCAGCGCCTCGGTCCCCGCGCGGCGCAGAAGGGCGCGCAGCCGCGCGCGCAGCTCGTCGGCGTCGAAGGGCTTGGCCAGGTAGTCGTCGGCGCCCTTCTCCAGCCCCTCGACCCGCTGGCCGGCGCGGCCGAGTGCCGAGAGCACCAGGATCAGCCCGCGCGCCCCCCCGGCCTTGAGCCGCGCGATGGCCTCAACCCCGTCGCCCCCTGGCAGCATCCGGTCGAGCACGATCACCTCATGCGCTCCGGCCGCGGCCAGGGCCATCCCCTCGGGCAGGGTGGCGGCAATCTCGGCCGTGCAGCCGAGCGCGCGCGCGGTCTCGGCCACGGCGGCGGCGGTTTCGGCGTCGTCCTCGACGATCAGGACGCGGGGGGCGGGGGCGGGTTCGGTCATGGCGGCGGCCCGCATGTCAGAACACCACGACCGAGGGGTCAAGCACATTCGCGCCGCCCACGGGCCGGAACCCCGCGGCCTTGTCCCAGGGGTCGATCACAAGATGCTGCGTGCCGCGGCCCGGGCGTTCGACCAGCACCAGAACGGGCGCTGCGATGACGAAGGCGTGCAGGTCGGCCAGCCCCATCGCCTGCCCGTTCACCGCGAGGAAGCGGTCGCCCTCGGCCAGTCCGGCGAAGGCGGCGGGCGAGGTCTCGGCCAGGGCCGTCACCACCGGCGTGCCGCCCGCCGCGTCCAGCGTCACGCCCAGGGCGGCCAGCGTGTAGCGCTCGACCCGCAGGGGAAGGCCGCCGCCGATGTCGCGCAGGGCCAGCACCTCTTCGGGCGGATCGAAGGTCAGCACGGCGCCCTGCGGGCCGGCGCCGCGCAGAAGGTCCAGCGCCAGATGCCC
>DAOLBY010000248.1:0-3197 GCA_035324325.1 Paracoccaceae bacterium
GGCCGCGCCCCGGGGCTGGCCCGGCGCCGCGGCGGCCATTCCGGGCGCGTCTGACCGGGCCGTCAGGCCGCCGCTGCCGTCACCTGCGACAGCGCCGCGTCATAGGCCGCGAGCCCTCCGCGCGGCCCCTGTTCGGACAGGATGCGCCGCCAGGCCCGCGCGCCCGGCAGGCCGTGGAACAGCCCCAGCATGTGGCGCGTGATCTCGTGCATCCGCCCACCCGCCGCGATGTGGTCGGCGATATGGGCGCGCATCGCCAAAGCCGCCTCGACCGGCCCCGGGCCATGGGGATCGCCCCAGAGACCGTCGGCGCCCGACAGCACGCCCGCGGGGTCGTGATAGGCCGCCCGCCCGATCATCACCCCGTCGATGCCCTGCGCGAGCAGCGCCCGCGCCTGCTCCAGCGTCGCGATGCCGCCGTTGATGCCGATCCACAGATCGGGGAAGGCCGCCTTCATCCGCAACACCAGCGGGTGGTCGAGCGGCGGGATGTCCCGGTTTTCCCTGGGCGACAGGCCGGACAGCCAGGCCTTGCGGGAATGGATGGTGACGGCGCGCACGCCGGCTCCCGCCACCGCATCGAGGAACCGGGGCAGCGCCGTTTCGGGGTCCTGGTCGTCCACCCCGATGCGGCACTTGACCGTCACCGGCACCGGACTCTCGGCGATCATGGCGCGGCAGATCCCGGCCACGAGGTCCGGACGTTCCATCAGCACGGCCCCGAAGCAGCCCGACTGCACCCGGTCGGAGGGACAGCCGCAATTCAGGTTGACCTCGTCATAGCCGAAGGGAACGGCCAGCCGAACCGCCTGCGCCAGTTGCGCCGGATCCGAGCCGCCGAGCTGCAGCGCCACGGGCCCCTCTGCGCCTCGCGCCAGAAGCCGGTCGCGGTCGCCATGGATCACGGCGGGGGCCGTCACCATCTCGGTGTAGAGCAGCGCCCGCCGCGTCAGAACGCGGTGGAACGCCCTGCAATACCGGTCCGTCCAGTCCATCATCGGCGCAACCGATAGTCTATGTGATTGATTTTCCGTCATTTTTCTTGCATCTTCAACCCGTTGGCGTGAGTAGAGCACACGCCGGACTACGCCCTGACAGCCCCGAATATCCCCCTGTTCGACGACTCATTGCACACATGGCGCACACGAAGAATGGCCTCGATCACCAAGCTTCCCTCCGGTGCTTGACCCGGGTCCAAGTCAGACGGAAGGGTGGCTCACGCGATCGAGACGGACCTCGCGCCGTGACGACGCCCAGAAACGGGCGCGCCAGGCCGAAACCCTGGTCGATCGGGGGCTGCCGCCCAACCGATCCTCCGTGGCCCGCCTGCACGCGTTCGGTGACCTGGTCGACCGTCATATAGCCGATATGTGCGTCGCAGGGAAACCACCCCGAAGCGGGCCGAGGCAGCGACCCTCGCGACCCTCGAGCGTGATCCCGGCAAGGAGAAGATCGGCCACCCCGATCTTCACAAGCTGATCGAGTACGGGCGCAAGCGTGCGGACCAGGGGCGCGGGGCCCGTGCCAGCGCCGGACATGCTGTGGGGCAGCGACTTCACCCACGTCGCCACCTCGAAGGACCTCTGGTAGCTCCTTCGGGATCCGACCGCACCAGCACCGCGGAGACGAGCGGGATGTCCCCGTCGGGTCGGCACGCCGGAGAGAAGCCCATTGTCCCTGTCCACCCGGCTTGCGTGCCGTGCGCCCCCTCTGCCCGACCGTTGCGGGCCACGGACGGCCCGGTCTCGTCGATGCGGTTCGCGGGGGCCCGACACGGACCGGCGCGGGGCAACCCCGGCGCAGGGGCCCAAGGGTGAGCTTCCGGAGGCGACCGAGATAGCAACTGGTTGCACGAGCGCAGCCTGTGCGTGGTTCTTTCGGGGGGCCGTTCCATGTATGACTGAGCGGACAGGCAGGGCTGCGGATCGGCGATGGCGGTAACCTTGAGGGATGTGGCAGCGCGGGCGGGCGTTTCGCGATCAGCCGTGTCGCGAACGTTCACCGCGGGGGCATCGGTTTCGCCCAGGACCCGGGCAAAGGTCGAGAAGGCCGCAAGCGAACTGGGTTATGCGCCGAATGCGCTTGCCTCCAGCCTGACGACGGGGCGGACCAAGCTGATCGGGCTGATCGCCAACAACTTCCACAATCCGCTCATCCTCGAGGTCTTCGACCTGTTCACCCGTGGCCTGCAGGACCGGGGCCTCAGGCCCCTGCTGGTCAATCTGACGAATGCAACCGATCCCGCCGCCTCGGTGCGCATGCTGCGCCAGTATTCGGTCGACGGGGTGATCGTCGCATCATCCACCCTTCCCCCGAGTTTTGCCGGAGCCTTCAAGGAAGCGGGGCTGCCGGTCGTGCATGCCTTCGGGCGCCCTTCGATTTCGACGGACGTCCATGTGGTGGGCATCGACAACATGGCCTGCGGGCGCTTGGCGGCCGAGGCGCTGATCAGGTGCGGCTACGGGCGGGTGGCGTTTCTCGGCGGTCCAAGGGCTGCCACTTCGACCCAGGACCGCGCAGCGGGATTCCTGGGGGCACTCGCAGACCATCCGCGGATGCGGGTCAGTGAAAGCTATGCCGGCGGCTACACGTTCGACGCCGGCCGGGCCGAGATGCAGCGGCTTCTGGCGGCCGGACCGGCCGAGGCCTACTTCTGCGGCGACGACCTGCTGGCCGTCGGCGCCCTCAGCGCGATCGAGGAAGCGGGTCTGTCCGTTCCCGGCGACATCGGACTGATCGGCTTGAACGACATGGAAATGTCGCGCTGGCAGATCATCGGGCTCACGACGATCCGCCAGCCCGTTGCCCAGATCATCGAGGCAGCCATCGAGCTTGTGGTGGCGACGATCGAGGCCCCCGACCGTCACCCCGAAATACGGCTGTTTCCCTGCAGGCTGGTCGAGCGGCGCACGCTTCGCTAGCGGAACATCGGTGGGCGGGCGTCGACCCAGGCCCCGCCGGCCCGGGCCGAGGCCACCGCGGCATGCACCGCCGCCATGGACCGAAGGCCGCTCGGTGCGGTCGGCAGGCCGTCGCGCGGCTGGCCGCGGATGGCTTCGGCAAGGTCGCAGTAGATGTTCGCAACGGCCAGCGGAAAGCCCTCCGGATGGGCGATGGCCACGCGCGACAGGCGACTAGCGTTTTCGTAGAGCCCGCCCTCGCCCTTCTCCATGATCTGGGTCCGTCCACCGACCGGG
>DAOLBY010000249.1:0-3161 GCA_035324325.1 Paracoccaceae bacterium
CATCGTGTCCTCAGCGGGCAATGGTGCTGGTGCGCCGGATCTTGTTCTGCAGCTGCACGATGCCGTAGATGAGGGCCTCCGCCGTCGGCGGGCAGCCGGGCACGTAGACATCCACCGGCACGATGCGGTCGCAGCCGCGCACCACGGCGTACGAGTAGTGGTAATAGCCCCCGCCATTGGCGCAGGAGCCCATCGGGATCACGTATCGCGGTTCCGGCATCTGGTCATAGACCTTGCGCAGCGCCGGGGCCATCTTGTTGGTCAAGGTGCCCGCCACGATCATCAGGTCCGACTGGCGCGGGCTGGCGCGAGGCGCGGTGCCGAAGCGTTCCAGATCGTAGCGCGGCATCGAGGTGTGCATCATCTCGACCGCGCAGCAGGCCAGGCCGAAGGTCATCCAGTGCAGCGACCCGTTGCGCGCCCAGTTGATCACGTCCTCGGTCGCTGTCAGCAGGAAGCCCTTGTCCTGCAGTTCGCGGTTGAACTCGGCCGCCTGCACGTCGCGGTCGGGGCCGACGGCGGTTCCGGTCATCACTCCCATTCCAGGGCGCCTTTCTTCCATTCGTAGGCGAAGCCCACGGTCAGCACCGCGAGGAACACCATCATCGACCAGAAGGCCGTCATGCTGAGGTCGCCAAAAGCCACGGCCCAGGGAAACAGGAACGCCACCTCGAGGTCGAAGATGATGAACAGGATCGACACGAGGTAGAAGCGCACGTCGAACTTCATCCGCGCGTCGTCGAAGGCATTGAAGCCGCATTCGTAGGCCGAGACCTTCTCGGGGTCGGGGTTGCGCACGGCGATGATCGCGGCCGACAGCATCAGCACGAGGCCGAGGCCCACGGCGATCGCCAGGAAGATCAGGATCGGCGCGTAGTCTCGGAGAAGTGCGTCCACGAGGCGGGCTCCACGGCTGGCGACACGGGCGCGCCCCGCCGCCTCTCTCGGACGGCCCCGGGCACCCG
Source organism: Paracoccaceae bacterium (assembly GCA_035324325.1). Classification (GTDB taxonomy): domain Bacteria; phylum Pseudomonadota; class Alphaproteobacteria; order Rhodobacterales; family Rhodobacteraceae; genus DAOLBY01. Next base: position 966 of record DAOLBY010000249.1, read on the forward strand.
AAGCGGGTTTACTCCGCCCCCCCTGCCGGGTCAACCGAAGGCGGCGCGGGGCGCCGGGCCAAACCGTCGCGGTCGCAAGGCCTGCGCGTTTCCGCAGCAGTCATTTCCGCGGGTTGGCCGAATCCCCGCGGAATGGCAGGCTGGCCGGCGACAGACATGCCGGCGGAGACCCGATGCGCCCTGCCCTTCTGACCCTGATGCTGTGCCTGCCGGCGCCGGCGGCGGCCGACGCCTGGTGCGAACACCTCTGGATCACGCGCAACGCCTTCTTCCATCGGGCGGGCCATTGTTTCGGCAGCGTGCTGGGTCAGGAGCTGTTCGGAAATGCCGGCTGCAAGGGCAACGCACCCGCACTGGCCCCGGACGATGCCGAAGCGGTCGCGCACCTGCGCTGGATGGAGGGCGAACACGGCTGCCGCGTCGCCACCAACCGTGCCCCGTCGTCCCGGATGCGGGCCGAGGCCGCGCGCATCGCGGCCCTGCGCGACATCCCCGTGGCCGACATCCACGGCTGGGCCTGCCACGGCTATCGCGGGCCGGGGATCGCCCTGCGCAGCGGCGCCTCCGACGATGCCCCGGTGACCGGACAGGTGACGGCCGGGCAGACGATGGGATCGGAACACCAGTTTCGCGGCGACTGGATGTTCGCCACCGTCTCGTCCGGGCCGGGCACGCCGCGGCTGGCCGAGGGCTGGACGCGCCAGCGGGTGCAGCCGGGGGAATGCGAACAGGAAGCGGGCTGAACGCGCGCCCGCGGCCCGCCCATCCCGGACCCGCCCGCCCTCAGCCCGCCCAGTCCGGCCTGCGGCGGTCGAAGAAGGCGCCGGTGCCTTCGGCCACCTCGGCGCTGTCCCAGCGGACGACCAGCGCGGCGATGCTGGCCTCGACCATCGACGGGGTGACGGGGGCCGACAGGGTACGGATCAGCCGCTTCGCCTCGGCCATGGCACCGGGGGCACAGAGGAGGGCGGCGGCGGTTTCCTCGTCCAAGGCCGCATCCAGCGCCTCGGGCGGAACGACCCGGGAGGCCAGGCCCAGCCGCAGCGCCTCGTCCGCGCCGAAACCGCGGGCGGTGACGAACAGCGCGCGTGCCGCGCCGGCCCCGATGCGCGCCAGCACGTAGGGGCCGATGGTGGCCGGGATCAGACCCAGCCGCGTCTCGGTCAGGCCGAAGCGGGCGGGGGCGGCCACCACGCAGAGGTCGCAGACCGCCATCATCCCGATGCCACCGCCGAAGGCATTGCCCTGCACCCGTCCGATCAGGGGCTTCGGCAGCGCGTCGAGCGCGGCCAGCATCCCGGCCAGCCGCCGCGCCTCGGCGGCCCGGCCGGGGCCGTCGGCGGCGGCCTGCGCCTGCATCCACGCAAGGTCGCCGCCCGCACAGAAGGTCACCCCCTCCGCTTCCAGCACCACGGCGCGAACGGCGTCGTCGGCGGCCAGCGCCCGCGCTGCTTCGGTCAGGTCGTCCATCATGGCGGCGTTCAGCGCGTTGTGCTTGTCCGCCCGCGCCAGGGTCAGCCGCGCGATGCCGCGCGCGTCGGTCGTCATCCGGATCGTGCCGTTCATCCCGCCCCTCCCCTTGCCGCCCGATCCCTGGCAGGAACCGGCCTAGCCGCCCCTCATCGCCCGCGCCATGCCCGCGGCCTCAGCCAGCACGGCAGGGTCGAGGCCGGTGTCCCACCCCTGCCCGTCCAGCCAGTCGGCCAACCCCTCGGTCGCCAGGTCCCCCGCCGCACCCGGCGCATATGGGCAGCCGCCGAGGCCCCCCACGGCGGCATCGAACACGCGCAGCCCGCGGTCCAGCGCCACGGCCACATTCTCCACCGCCCGGCCCGAGGTGTCGTGGAAATGCCCGGCCAGCCGCTCGGGCGGCAGCACCTCCAGCACCGCCGCCAGCATCGCGTCCACCGCCTCAGGCCGACCGCGCCCGATGGTGTCGCCCAGACTGACCTCGGCGCAGCCGAGCTTGCGCAGGGCGGCGGCGACGCGAGCCACCGCGGCGGGAGGGGTCGGGCCGTCGAAGGGGCAGTCCGTAACGCAGGACACATAGCCGCGCAGGGCCATGCCATCGGCCGCCGCCGCCTGGGCCACCGGCCGCAGGCGGCCCAGGCCCTCGGCCACCGCCGCGTTCCGGGTGGGACGCGCAAAGCCCTCCGCGGCCGATACGAACCCCGCCACCCCGTCGGCCCCCGCCGC
>DAOLBY010000250.1:0-3158 GCA_035324325.1 Paracoccaceae bacterium
CGATGTCGCCGCCATTGTTGACCCAGGCCCGCGCCAGCCCGCCCCCCGCGCTGCCCGCCACCACCATCGCCGCCAGCACAGCATCGGCCACCGCCCCGGCCACCGCCGCCATCGGCGTCACGAAGGCGGGGCGGAACGGTGCCACCGCCGCTTCCATGGCCCGGGCCACAGGGTCGCGGAAGGGGGCCGCATCGGCCCGCCGAAGGCCCGGCAACTCGGTGCAGAGCCCCGCCAGCAGCCCCTCGAACCGCGCCGCCGCCGCCGCGAAGGCCCCTGCCGCCCCCGGCCCCTCGGCCCCGATCACGAGGTCGATGGGTCCCTCCTGCAGATGCATCCGCCCGCCCGCCAGCCAGGCCCGCGCCGCCCCGCTCATCGCCGGGCCCCGCCGTCGAAGGGGGGCCTTCTGCCCCCCTCGCGGCCCTGCCGCTCACCCCCCGAGGGAAGCTCGGCCAAGATGAAGCCGGAGAAGGAACCCGCTTGCGCTTCGCCTTGGCAGAAACACCCCCGGGGGAAGGTCCGGCACGGGCCGGGGGGCAGGCAGCCCAATGCACCGGCGGAACCGGATGCGGCAGTCATGGCCGAGCCCCCGGCGGGACGGCAAGGCGCAGGGCTGTCGGGTATTCGCCGCCTTCGGCGATGACCTCGGGCAGGCTGCGGATCGCATCCTCGTGGCCTCCGAGCGCCAGATACGCGGCACGGGTCAGCGAGAACTCCAGCGGCGCGACCAGCGCCGGGGTCGGAACGTAACCGAAGGCACCGGGAGGCAGGTGGCTGACATCCACCATGAAGGTGATGCCACCACCGGGCCAGACATAGCAGTCCGCACCGCCCGAGGTCAGCCGCGTCTCGCCCGCCTGCACGCTGGTCGTCAGCCGCACCGGGTTCCTGGTGACGCCCGCGCGCAGGCTGCCGCCCGCGCCGCCCATGAACAGGACGGTGCAGCGCGACGGTTCGCAGTTCTCGTCGATCCGTCTCACGATCGGCAGGAGGGTGTCCGGCAGGGGCCGCGGCCGCGGCACCAGGTCGTCGTCCAGCACGTACCAGGCGAATTCCTCGCCCGTGGTGGACACCATGAGGAGCCGCAGGCCGGACCGGGCGCCCTTGCGCGCCTCCCATGGCCCGAGGATCTCCAGCGGGTCGGTCAGCCGCGTGCCGCCCCAGCCGAGGCCGGGTTCCGACACCCTGAAGTAGCGCCCGGGGGTGCTGCGATGGCCCCTGATGCGGATGCCGGTCGGCTGCCAGCCCAGCACCTTGCCCGCCTGGTGTTCGCTGACGACGCCGGTGATGTGGTCGTCCACCACCACGACCTCGTCCACGAGCCCCTGCCACTGGGCCGCGAACATCCCGATCGTGGCACTTCCGCAGCCCACCCGCATCCGGTTCTCGGGCCGCCCGTCCACGATGGGCGCAGCCCCGGCCTGCACCGTCACGGTCGAGCCCCCGTCGATCGTCAGGTCCACCGCCTCGCCGTTGCACAGAGAGAGCAGCGACGCGCAGGTCGCGCGCCCCTCGGACTTGGACTCGCCGGTGAGGTGGTGGACGCCGCCGAGGCTCAGCATCTGGCTGCCGTATTCCGCCGTGGTGACATGCCCGATCACCTCGCCCTGCGCCCTGACCACGGCCGTCTCGGGGCCGAGGAAGCGGTCGGTGTCGATCTTCACCTTGACCCCGCAATAGGAAAAGATCGCCTCGGTCACCACGGTCACGCTGTCCACGCCGTCGATCAGGCTGCCCACGATGAAGGGCGCGGGCTTGTAGTCGGGGTAGGTGGTGCCGGCGCCGATGCCGGTGACGCGGGCATCGGGGGGGAAAGGTTCGCCATCCCATTCGCGTGCGGCGAAGGGCACCACGCGTCCCCCGGCCTGAACCGTCCGCGACAGCAGCACCACGGGATCGGTGCGCACGATGCGGCCGGCATCATTGGCATAGCGGTCGCAGGCGCCGGTCTGGCCCGGGGCGATGTAGCACATCACCGGGCAGGCATCGCAGCGGATCTTGTCGCCCTGGCGGGGCGGCGGCAGGTCGTCGGGGGCCGCGCCCGTGCTCATGTCCGACCTGCCATGGCCTCGCGCAGCCGGTGCGGCAGCACCGGCAGGCGGCGGGGCAGGACGCCGGTGGCGTGGCGGATGGCGTTCAGGATCGCGGGCGCCGTGGGGATCAGGGAATGTTCGCCAAGGCCGCGGGCGCCGAACGGGCCTTCGGGATCGGGTACCTCGACCAGGATGCTCTCGATCTCCGGCACGTCTCCGGTCGTCGGGATCAGGTAGTCGTGCAGGTTCTCGGTGCGGCCGGGGACATATTCCTCCATCAGCGCCATCCCGATGCCCTGGGCGATGCCGCCCTCGATCTGGCCCTCGGCCAGCGTCGGGTTGATCGCGCGGCCCACGTCATGCGCGGCGGTGATCTTCACGAGCTTCACCGTCCCGAGCGCGGCATCGACCGCCAGTTCCACCATCTGCGCCCCGAAACCGTAAAGCGCATAGGGAGAACCCTGCCCGTCTGCATCCTGCGCACGCGTCGGCGGATCGTAGGTCGCCTCGGCCGCCACCGACAGACCATGCGTGTCGGGAGGCAGTGACGAGAGGTCGAGCCGTGCCGAATGGCCGCCCTCGGTACCCCTCAGTGCAGCACCATCCAGCACCAGCCGCGCGCCGTCGCCCATGTTCAGACGGCGCAGCACCTCGGCCCTCAGGCGCGCGCCTGCTGCCTGCGCCGCACGGCCGGTCACGAAGGTCTGCCGGCTGGCCGAGGTCTTGCCCGCGTCCGGGGTCAGCGCGGTGTCCGGCCCGATCAGATCGAAGGCCGCCAGCGGCAGGCCGAGTGCCTGCGCCGCGATCTGGGCGATCACCGTGTTCGACCCCTGCCCGATGTCCGTCGCCCCCTGGAACAGCCCCACCCTGCCCGCCGGCGACAGGCCGATACGGATGGTCGAGGGGTTGGGCAGCGCGGTGTTGCCGCAGCCATACCAGCACGACGCAACGCCTACGCCGCGGCCCGGGCTGGCCTCTGCCAGCGCCCGCGTCCAGTGCGGTTGCAAGGCCTGGAGGCAGGCGAGGATGCCGGTCGAGGCCAGCACCTGCCTGGTCACCGTCGCATCCCCGTCGCGCAGGGCGTTCAGGATGCGGAACTCCAGCCGGTCGATTCCCGCCTGTTCCGCC
>DAOLBY010000042.1:0-10780 GCA_035324325.1 Paracoccaceae bacterium
ATGACCTTCGGCCTTTTCGTGCTGGGGCCGGCGCTGGCCTTGGCGACCTTCCTCGTGCTCGGGCCGATGAACCAGGGCGCGAACTCGCCCGCCCTGCGCATCATCCTGCTGGCCGATTTCGTCTATGTGCTGGTGGTTGCCGCGCTGGTCATGGCGCGGGTGGCGCGGATGGTGGCCGACCGGCGCAGCCAGTCGGCCGGGTCGCGGCTGCACCTGCGGCTGTCGGCGGTCTTTGCCCTGGTGGCGCTGGTGCCCACGGTGCTGGTCGCGGTCTTTGCCGTGCTGACCGTCAACGTCGGGCTGGAGGGCTGGTTCTCGCAGCGGGTGCGCGACGTGGTGGGGACCTCGCTGTCCGCGGCGCAGGCCTATGACGGCGAACACCGGCGCGACCTGACCGAGGATGCCGTGGCCTTCGCCGCCTATCTGAACGTCGCCCGGCAGGCGCAGTTCTTCCTGGCCGACGACCAGTTGCGCCCGCTTCTGACGCAGGGGCAGGCCGCCGTGCAGCGCGGCATCAAGGAGGCCTTCCTGATCGACGGCACCGGCCAGATCCGCACCCGCGGGGAACGGTCCTACCTGTTCGACTTCGAGGCCCCGCCGCCGGGCGCCATCGACCAGGCCCGCGCCACCGGCGATGTGGTGCTGGTCGAGGACTGGGCCAACGACGAGTTGCGCGCCATCGTCCACCTCGAGGCCTTCGCGGACCGTTACCTCTATGTCACCCGGGCGGTGGACGGGTCGATTCTGGGGCTGCTGGACGACACGCGCGAGACAGTGCGCCTGTATCAGCAACTCGAGGCCGAGCGGGGGCGGCTCCTGTTCGAGTTCGGGCTGCTCTACCTCGGCTTCGCGCTGATCCTGATCCTCGCCGCGGTCTGGCTGGGGCTCTGGTTTGCCGAGCGGCTCAGTCGCCCCGTGGGACGGCTGGCGGGGGCGGCACAGCGCGTCGGCGGCGGCGATCTGGACGTGCAGGTGATCGAGGAGCCGGGCGACGACGAGATCGCGATGATGGGGCGCCTGTTCAACCGCATGACGCGGCAGCTGAAGGCGCAGCGCGAGGCGCTGGTCGAGAACACCGCCCAGATCGAGCGGCGGCGGCGTCTGTTCGATTCGGTGCTGTCCTCGGTAACCGCGGGGGTCATCGGCCTCGATGCCGAGGGCCGTGTCGATTTCGTCAACCGTGCCGGCGTCCGGCTGCTCGACCTGCAGGGCGACCTGCACGGGCAGGACCTGGCCCTGGTCGTGCCCGAGTTCACGGGCCTCCTTGACCGGCTGCGCGAGGGCACGGGCGACGCGGTGCAGGAGGAGGTGCGGCTGACCCGCCGCGGGCGGCTGGAAAGCCTGCTGGTGCGCATGGCCGAACGGCGGTCCGACACCGGGGGTCTGGAAGGCTATGTCGTGGCCTTCGACGACGTGACCGCCCTGGTCAGCGCCCAGCGCATGGCCGCCTGGGGCGACGTGGCGCGGCGCATCGCGCACGAGATCAAGAACCCCCTGACGCCCATCCAGCTGTCGGCCGAGCGCATCAAGCGCAAGTTCCGCAGCCAGGTCGCCGAACCCGAAGACCTCGACCAGTACGCCGACGTGATCGTGCGCCAGACCGGCGACCTGCGTCGCATCGTGGACGAGTTCTCGAAGTTCGCCCGGATGCCCGAACCCGACCGGCGCGAGGAGGACCTCGTGCGGCTCCTGCGCGAGGCGGTGGCGCTCCAATCGGCCGGCCAGCCCGGCGTCGCCATCACGGCAGACCTGCCGGAGGCGCCACTGGTGATGGAACTGGATGCCACGATGATCGGGCAGGCCCTGACGAACCTGATCAAGAACGCCGGCGAAGCGATTGAAACGCTTCAGCAAAAGGGTGCACCCGAAGGCCATGCGCCAGAGGTGAGGATCAACCTGGAGGTCACGCCCGAGGTTGCGGTCATCCGCATCATGGACAACGGCATCGGCCTGCCGCCCGACCGCGCGCGGCTGTTCGAACCCTATGTGACGACGCGAGACAAGGGGACCGGCCTCGGCCTGCCCATCGTCAAGAAGATCATCGAGGAACACGGGGGAACCCTGGCGCTGCTGGATGCGCCGCCCTTCGTGGAGGGTGCCCACAGCGGCGCCATGGCCGAGGTGCGGCTGCCCCGCGCCCCCCGCGCGGTCCGCCCGCGCCGGCCCACGGCAGCGGGACAGGCGAGTTGACGGGAGAGAGACATGAGCATCCTGATAGTCGATGACGAAAAGGACATCCGCGACCTGATCGGCGACATCCTGCGCGACGAGGGCTACACCATCCGCCTCGCCGGCAATTCCGACGACTGCATGGCCGAGATCAACGCCGAGCCGCCGTCGCTGATGGTGCTCGACATCTGGCTGAAGGACAGCCGGATGGACGGGATCGACATCCTCAAGACCGTCAAGCGCGACAACCCCGACATTCCCATCATCATCATCTCGGGCCACGGCAACATCGAGATCGCGGTCGCCGCGATCAAGCAGGGGGCCTACGACTTCATCGAAAAGCCTTTCAACATCGACCAGTTGCTGGTCGTCGTCAGCCGCGCGATGGAGACGAGCCGGCTGCGCCGCGAGAACGCCGACCTGCGCCGGCGCGACGTGGCGGGGGGCGAGATGCTGGGGGCCAGCCATGCCTTCCGTGCGCTGAAGGCGCAGCTCGAGAAGGTCACGAAGTCGAATGGTCGGGTGATGCTGACCGGCCAGCCCGGAAGCGGCAAGGAACTGGCGGCGCGCTTCATCCACGCCCATTCCAACCGCGCCGGCGGCCCGTTCGTCACCGTCACCTCGGCCACCATCGAGCCCGAGCGCATCGAGGAGGTGCTCTTCGGCCGCCAGACCCCCGAGCGGGGGATCGAGAAGGGGTTGCTGGAACAGGCGCACGGTGGGGTGGTCTATTTCGACGAGGTGGCCGACATGCCGCTTCTGTCGCAGTCCAAGATCCTGCGGGTGCTGGTGGAACAGCAGTTCAGCCGCGTCGGCGGCTCCGACAAGGTGCGGGTGGACCTGCGGGTGATCAGCTCCACCTGCCGCGACCTGACGGCCGAGATCCGGGCCGGCCGTTTCCGGCAGGAACTTTACGACCGGCTGAACGTCGTGCCTATCGTCGTGCCGGGGCTCGAGGAACGGCGCGAGGACATCCCCGACCTCGCCCGCCACTTCATCGCCCATTTCCACCGCAGCCAGGGCCTGCCGATGCGGCGGCTGTCGGCCGAGGCCGAGGCGCTTCTGCAGACGATGGCCTGGCCCGGCAACGTGCGCCAGCTGCGCAACGTGATCGAGCGGGTGCTGATCCTGGGCGACGGGTCCGAGGTGATCGAGCCGCGCGAGCTGCCCGGCCAGGACGGCCCGGGCGAGGGCGGCGCCCGGCTGGTGATCGGCGGGTCGCTGGCCACGCTGCCGCTGCGCGAGGCGCGCGAGCTTTTCGAGAAGGAATACCTGCTCACCCAGATCAACCGCTTCGGCGGCAACATCAGCCGCACCGCGGGATTCGTGGGGATGGAGCGCAGCGCACTGCATCGCAAGCTCAAGTCGCTCGGCGTCGTCACCACCTCGAAGTCGGGGGTGCGCATGGCCCATGCCGATGGCGGCGACGATGACGACCTGGACAACGACGACCTCTGAGCCGGGCCTTTGTTGACCGCCCGCCTGCCTTCTGCGATGCAGGGGGGCGCGAAACCGGGGTCCGGGGCCTGACATGAAGGTGATCATCTGCGGCGCCGGCCAGGTGGGCTGGCAGATCGCGCGGCACCTCTCGGGCGAGAAGAACGCCGTGACCGTGGTGGACATGAACGCCGATCTGGTGCGCCGGGCGACCGACACGCTGGATGTGCAGGGGGTGACGGGCTTTGCCTCCTGGCCCGACGTGCTGGATCGCGCGGGCGCCCGCGATGCCGACATGATCATCGCCGCCACCCATTCCGACGAGGTCAACATGGTCACCTGCCAGGTGGCCCATTCGATCTTCGGCATCACCCGCAAGATCGCCCGCGTCCGAGCGCAGACCTACCTGGCCGAGGAATACGCCGACCTTTACCGCCGCGAGCACCTGCCCATCGACGTGATCATCAGCCCCGAGCGCGAGGTGGCCGAGGCCGCGCTGCAGCGGCTGGCCGCGCCCTCGACCTTCGACACCGAAAGCTTCATGAACGGGCGGGCGCAGCTGCTGGGGATCTCGCTCGACCCCGATTGCCCGGTGCTGGACACGCCGCTGCGGCAGCTGTCGGAACTGTTCTCGACCCTGCGCGCCATCGTCGTGGGGGTGCGGCGGCAGGACCGGCTGTTCGCCCCCGACCCCAACGACCAGCTGTTCGCGGGCGACCGCATCTATGTGTTCACCCATACCGAGGACGTGAACCGCACGCTCGACATCTTCGGCAAGTCCACCCGCAAGCAGGAACGCGTGGTGATCGTGGGGGCGGGCAATGTGGGCCTCGGTGTGGCGCTGGCGCTGGAGCACCGCGCCGAACGGCTGCGCGCCAAGCTGATCGAGAAGAACCGTGCCCGCGCCGAACGCGCCGCCGACCGGCTGGAGCGCACCATCGTGCTGCACGGCGACGGGATGGACAGCGACATCCTGGCCGAGGCCGGTGCCGACAAGGCCGATGCGCTGCTGGCGGTCACCGACGACGACAAGACAAACCTTCTGGTGGCGGTGCGGGCCAAGCAGGCGGGCTGCCGCATGTCCATCGCGCTGGTGAACGACCCGACGCTGGTGCCCCTGCTCGGCGCGCTCGACATCGACGCCTATATCAACCCGCGTGCCACCACCGTGTCCTCGATCCTGCGCCACATCCGCCACGGCCGCGTGCGCGCCATCTATTCCATCGGCGATGCCGAGGCCGAGGTGATCGAGGCGCAGGTGCTGTCCACCTCGCCCCTGTCGGGCCGGCTGATCCGCGACATCGAGTTTCCCGAGGGCGTTCTGGTCGGCGCGTTGATGAAGGGCGAGCGGGTCCTGAAGCCCACCGGCGACCTGCGCGTGGAGGAGGGCGACGTGATCGCGCTCTGGGCCATGGCGGGCGACGTGCCCGAGGTCGAGCGCCTGCTTCAGGTCTCGATCGACTTCTTCTGACCCCGGGGCAGGGCGGACCAGCCGATGCGCCGCATCCTCGACCTGCCGCTGATCGTCATCCTGGCCGGGATCGCCGGGACGGCGATGTTCCTGCCGGCCGCACATGCCTATGCGGTGCGCGACCTCGCGGTGGCGCGGGCCTTCCTGTATTCCGGCGTCGCGGTCCTGCTGCTGACGGCCATGATCGGCGTGGCCATGGCCGGGCAGCGGCCGCCGGACGTGGCGCGGCGGCACCTGACCATGCTGGCCGGCGCCTATGTGCTGCTGCCGGTGATCCTCGCCCTGCCGTTTTCGCAGGCGGTGCGCGACACGACCTTTCTGAACGCCTGGTTCGAGATGGTGTCCTGCTTCACGACGACAGGCGCCACCGTCTACGACGCGCCGGGGCGCCTGCTGCCCAGCCTGCACCTGTGGCGCGGGCTGGTCGGATGGCTCGGCGGGCTGTTCGTGCTGATCTCGGCCGCGGCGATCCTGGCGCCGCTGGACCTCGGCGGGGCCGAGGTGATGACCGGCCGGGTGCCGGGGCGCGGGGCGGGGGGCGCCGACCAGGTGGCGCGCATCGCCGATCCGTCGCGCCGGCTGGTGCGGCATACCCTGACACTCGCGCCGGCCTATGCGGCGCTGACGCTTGCGCTGTGGGTCTGGCTGCTGATCGCGGGGGGCGAGGGCCTGGCGCCGCTGATGCTGGCCATGGCCACGGTGTCGACAAGCGGGGTGGTCGCCGGGGCAGGGCAGGGGCTGGCCGCGGCGCCGTCGGGCCTTGCGGGCGAAGTCCTGATCTTCTTCGTCCTCCTGGCGGCGGTGACCCGGCGCAGCCTTCCGGGCGCGGTGCTGGTCGATCGGTCGCGCGGCATCCGCGCCGACCACGAGGTCCGGCTGGCCGCCTTCCTGCTGGTGCTGGTGCCCTCGGTCCTGTTCCTGCGCCACTGGCTGGCCGCGGGCGCCGCGATCGAGGGCGACGACCTTGGCACTGCCGGCCGCGCGCTCTGGGGGGCGTTGTTCACCACGCTGTCCTTCCTGACGACGACGGGCCTCGAAAGCGCGGACTGGCAGGCGGCGCGCGCCTGGTCGGGGCTCGGCACGCCGGGGCTGATCCTGCTGGGCCTCGCCATGATCGGCGGCGGCGTCGCCACCACGGCGGGCGGGCTGAAGCTGCTGCGGGTCCATGCGCTGATGCGGCATGGCGAGCGCGAACTCGACCGCCTTGTCCATCCCTCTTCCGTCGGCGGCGGGGGCGAAGCGGCGCGGCGGATGCGCAACGAGGGCGCCTATGCCGCCTGGGTGTTCTTCATGCTGTTTGCCATTTCGCTCGCGGTCGGGGTGGCCGTCCTGTCGCTGGCGCGCGTCAGCTTCGAGAACGCGCTGGTGCTGACCATCGCCAGCCTGACGACGACGGGCCCGCTGGCCGTCCACGCGACCGAACAGTCCATCCGCTATGTCGAGCTTGACCCCGTCGCACGCATCCTCTGCGCCGTCCTGATGATCGTCGGCCGGGTCGAGGTGCTGGCGGTGCTGACCGTCCTGATGCCTTCGGGCTGGCGCCGCTAGGCCCGCCGCGGCGCGCCTCCGGGGCACGGCAGGTAACAGCCTGTTTTTTGGTCTGGATTGTGCCGCCGCGTCACAGCATAGTGCGCGCGTCGAGGCAGGCGGCTGATGGCCGTCCGCCGAGGCATGGACATGGACAGGAACGCGACGGATCGACGGGGTGCGCGGCAGGCAAGCGGCCGGCCGCCCCGCAAGAAACGGCAACGATAACAAGGACTACGACGCATGGCGGCCGACAAGCAAAACCTTCAGGATGCCTTCCTCAACCATGTGCGGAAGGCCAAGACGCCGGTCACGATCTTCCTGATCAACGGCGTCAAGCTGCAGGGTGTGATCACCTGGTTCGACAACTTCTGCGTGCTTCTGCGCCGTGACGGGCAATCGCAGCTGGTCTACAAGCACGCCATCTCGACCATCATGCCGACCACGCCCGTCAATCTCTACGAAGGCGACGACTGATCATCGGCCCCGACGACATCGAGGACGGCGAAGACACGTCGCTCCGCGGCGTGCCGGCCGGGCACGACACCGCGGCGCGCCCGACGGTCGGCTATGTGCTGCACCCCGACCTGCGCCCGTCGCGCGCCCGACGCCTGCCCGAACACGGTCTGGCCGAGGCGGTGGCGCTGGCCGCGGCGCTGCCGGGCCTGACGGTCGCAGGCGCCGAGGTGGTGCGCATTCCCCGTGCGCAGCCGGGGCTTCTGTTCGGGTCGGGCAAGGTGGCCGAGTTGAAGGAGCGGATCCGGGCGCTCGGCGTCGGGCTCGTGCTTGTCGACGGGCCGGTGACGCCGGCGCAGCAGCGCAACCTCGAACGCGAATGGGGCGTGAAGCTGCTGGACCGCACCGGTCTGATCCTCGAGATCTTCGCCGACCGGGCGCAGACGCGCGAGGGCGTGCTGCAGGTGGAACTGGCCGCGCTGTCCTACCAGCGCACGCGGCTGGTGCGGGCCTGGACCCACCTCGAACGCCAGCGCGGCGGCTTCGGCTTTGTCGGCGGCCCGGGCGAGACGCAGATCGAGAGCGACCGCCGCGCCATCGACGACCAGGTGGTGAAGCTGAAACGCCAGCTCGACCGCGTCGTGAAGACCCGCGAGTTGCACCGCGCCGCCCGGCGGAAGGTGCCGTTCCCGATCGTCGCGCTGGTCGGCTACACCAATGCCGGCAAGTCGACCCTGTTCAACCGCATGACCGGGGCCGAGGTTCTGGCCAAGGACATGCTGTTCGCCACGCTCGACCCGACGATGCGGGGCCTCGTGCTGCCGGGCAAGCGCCGGGTCATCCTGTCGGATACCGTGGGCTTCATCAGCGATCTGCCGCCGCAACTGGTCGCGGCCTTCCGCGCCACGCTGGAAGAGGTGCTCGAGGCCGACCTGATCCTGCATGTGCGCGACATCAGCCACCCCGAGACGGCCGAACAGGCGGCCGACGTGCAGGCCATCCTCTCCTCGCTCGGGGTAGACGACGCGGTGCCGATGTTCGAGGTCTGGAACAAGCTCGACCTCGTGGAGGGCGGCGCGCGCACGGCCCTGCAGGCACAGGCCGAGGCCTCGCCGCGCCATTTCGCCATCTCGGCACTGACGGGCGAAGGGATCGCGCCGCTTCTCGACGCGATCGCTCGGGCCTGCGACGAGGAACGCGTGACGGCCCGGCTGGAGATCGGCTTTGCCGACGGGCGCAGGCGGGCCTGGCTGCATGATGCGGGCGTGGTCACGGCCGAGGCCGAGGGCGAGGCCGGCTGGGTGCTGGACGTGCGCTGGACCGCGCGCCAGCAGGCAGCCTTTTCGGCGCTGTGACGGAAGCGGGAACGGGCCCCTACTTCCTGGTCTTCTTGCCCTGCTTCTGGCATTCCTTCTCGAACTCGGCGATCAGCTTCGCGTCATAGGCGAAGGCCTGAACGAGGTCCTTCTCGATCCGGTCGGGCGTTTCCGCGCCGGTCAGCTTGTTCAGCACCATGTCGTAGACCTTGCCGGCGCCATGTTTGTAGAACTCGCCGTAGACGCTTGAGAACGTCTTGAAGAGGTCGGCCTCGCTGGCGCCCTTGCCCAGTTCCTTCAGGGCCTTCTCGCGCACCTTGGGCGACATCTTCTCGAAGATCTTCTTGAAGGCCTTGTCCTGTCCGAGGTTGTCGAGCGCCTTGAACGGCCCCGCGGTGGCCAGTTCCTTGACCACGATCCCGATGAACTTGTCCACCGTCAGCGGCTGCGATGTCGATTTGAAGGATTTCAGCGTCTCCTTCATGATCCCTTCCAGCGCATCCTTGCCGTGGTTCTTGAGATAGTTCAGCATGAACTTGCCGACGGCATTGGACGAGGCCTTGGTCAGCATCTCGCCGCCGACCTTGGCGGCCAGCTTGGGCCCGATGGCCTTGATCAGCTTGTCGGCCGCGCCGCCCTTGATCACGGCGCCGATCGACCCGCCGATGAAACTGTCCTTCAGCACGTTCAGAGCGCTGTCGCCGAAGGTCTCGTTGGTGCCCGAGATATGCTTGCCGACCTCGTTCGCGATCGATTCGACCGCCGCTGAGCCGGCCCCGGCGATGACCCCTGCGGCAATGGCCCCCGCGCCATAGCTCGCCGCCACCGGGGCGGCGATCACCGCCACTGTCACGAAGGCACCGTCGCGCACGAACTCGAGGCCGCCCGCGAGCGACTCGCCGCCGTCGATCATCTGGGCGATGTACTTCTTCATCGCCTCGCGGGCCTTGTTGGCCTCGGTCTGCGCCTTGGGGTAGATCGACGCGAAGGCCTTGAGGTTGCCCGAGGACAGCGCCTGTTCGGCCGCCTTCACCCCGTTCTCGGCCGACTTGATCACGCCCTCGGAGGGAAGCTTGGTGCGGTTCCAGGCCTCGATGCACCAGCTGACGATGTACTGGTCGTCATTCAGCTTCTTCATGTGGTCGTAGTTGGCGCGCGCCTCGATCACCGCGCCGCGCAGCTTCTGCACGGGTTCGCGCAGTTCGCCCTGCACCCGCTTGATCAGCGCCTTGTGGTCGGCTTCGGTCAGCAGGTACACCTTGCCGTTGAGCGTCACCTGCCACTTCGGCTGCTCTTCCTTGGCCGCCTTGCGCAGCACGTCCATCAGCTTGTCGTCGAGCACGCCCGTGGGGCGCAGCCCGCTTTCGATCTGGAACTGCTTGATGGCCGCAAGGGTCGAGCGGTCGAAGGCCCCGTTCTCGGGCGCGCGTGACTGTCGCGACGACTGGTTCAGGAGCTTCTGCGCTTCCTGCACCACCTCGGACGAGGTGTCGGGTTCGGCAAGGACGGCCATGTCTCAAATCCTGGTTGTCGCGACATCGCGTGCCGCAAATCGTGAGCCGGCAGAGTAGTCGGCCAGGAATGGCCCCGGCAACCGCCGAATTGTTCCCGCTACAGGTGTCGGGGCGTAATCCGCCCGGCGCCGGACTGACGGCATCACGGGACCGGGGACAGCTGCGTGACCCCGACCGCCGCCGCCCGCGCCAGTGCGGGGTCGAGCGTCATGGGGATGTATTCGCCGCGGCGCCACAACTCGCCCAGGTCGTCGTAGTGCCGGCTGAGCGGGTGGCCCGATTGTCCGGTCGACAGGATGAAGACCGAACTTTCGGGATCGGCAAAGTCGTAGACGCCGCGGTAGCCCGCGCCATGGACGTTGCGGAAGGGTTCGGGGTCGCGCCCCGAGGTGCGGCCGCGCAGGAGCGTCGTGTCACCGCCGCTGGTGGACTGGCGGATGTTCACGAAATGGCGCAGCACCGCGACCTCGCCCAGAACCGGATGGTCGTGCATCGCCTGGTGCGCATCGCCCCAGCGCCAGCTTTCCAGGTTCGGCCCCCAGCGTTCCGACAGCCGGAGCAGCGCCTCGTCCAGCGCCAGCCGCGCGATCTCGGTGCAGGTCTCGATCGCGGCCGACTGGATCACGTCGCACCACACCCCGGCGCCGCCGGTGTCGCGGAACACGCGTTCCAGGAACACCGGATCGACATGGGTGAACTCGTCGGCCAGCGGCCCGAGTTCGTCGCGGATCAGCCGGGCCTGCAGCGCGCGCAGCCAGGCCTCGGTGATCAGCGGTTCGGGGCGGTGTTCGTTCATCTCGCCGTTCCAGTCGGCCAGCAGCGTCAGGGCGCGTTCGCGGCGCCGCTCCGGCGTGCCCTCGGGCGAGGGTGCCCCGGTGAACCACAGGTCC
>DAOLBY010000042.1:10790-16849 GCA_035324325.1 Paracoccaceae bacterium
CAGAAGCGCGCGCGCGACCGGCGACACGGTGTCGAGCTGCGCCTCGATGAAACTGTCGCGGGTATGCACTTCGCGCGTGGCCATCAGCGTCAGCCAGCGCTGGATGCGGTGCGTGTCGCCCCAAAGATGCGACTGGTGGCGCGGAAACGGGGCATCGACCGTGCGGTTGTTGGTGTTGCCGATCAGGCCGGATTCGGGGTCCTGCACGCGCAGGTTTTCCTCGTAGGGGAACATGCCCAGCCAGCGGTTCGCCGCCCCCTCGCCCGGCGCGGGCATCCGCCCCTGCGTCTGGTGGCCGGGGTCGCGCTGCGGCACGGCGCCGATCACCTGCATGGCGATGCCGTCGCGGTCGGCCACCGTCAGGTTCTGCGCCGGCGCCACATAGAGCCGCCCGGCCTCCAGCGCCTCGTCCACGCTCTGCGCCCGCATCATCCGCAATGCGGCGGTCATCGACGTGTCGCGCGGCGAAAGCGCCGTCCACGCCAGCGCGGCGACATGGCCGGGCGGCGTGACCGAGGCGAGGTCGTAGTGGGTGCCGGGCAGGACAGGGCCGTTCTCCGTCCAGCGCAGGGTGATGGTGACCGGATCCACGTTCTTGACATTGATGATGGTGCGCCGCGTCTCGAACGGCCTCCAGCCTTCGGGGGTGGCGTATTCCTCGGGGTTGTCCGGGTTCACCCTCTCGAGGACGATGTCCTGATCGTCCACATAGGCGGTGGTCAGGCCCCAGCCGATCGACTCGGACCGCCCGGTCAGGATCGCGGGCATCCCCGGGATGGTGCCGCCGATGACCGGGCCGGTCGACAGGTCCAGCCGCGCCAGATACCAGATCGCCGGCGCGGTGAAGCCCAGATGCGGGTCGTTGGCCAGAAGCGTGCCGCCCGCCGCCGACCGCCGCGGCGCCGCGGCGAAGGCGTTGGACGCGCCGCCGAAGGGCAGGCGGGGAAAGGGCGACAGCCGGTCCTCGGCCAGCCGAAGCGGCGCCGGCCCGGGCACGACACCCGGCACGACCGCGCCATAGCGGGGCAGGGCGGTGACGGCGGCGTTCGGGTCGTCGGGCAGGATGTCGGCCAGCCGCGCCGGCGACAGGAGCATCGAGACGCGCGCGCGCAGCACCTCGGCCTCGAGATGCGAGGACAGCTGCAGCGCCATCAGCTTGATGATGGCGATGCTGTCGGCCGGCGCCCAGGCGGCGATCTCGTTCGAGAACAGGAAGAACTCGGGCGCCCCGCGGCCAAGCGCGCGGGCATTGACCTCGCCGATCCAGGCGTTCACCCCGCGCGCATAGGCTTCGAGCGCGGCGCGCGCCGCCGGATCCTGCACCTCGACCGAGGCGAGCGCCAGGGTGTAGATGTCGTAGCGCCGCAGCAGCTCGTCGATGCGCAAGGTGCGTTCGCCGAAGACCTCGGACAGCCGTCCCTGCGCGGTGCGCCGCAGCATCGTCATCTGCCAGAGCCGGTCCTGCGCATGGGCAAAGCCGAGCGCGAAGAACGCGTCCTCGTCGTTCTGGGCGAAGATATGCGGCACGTTGGCGTTGCTGCGCACGATCTCGACCGGGCCCGAAATGCCGCGCAGGGTCAACCGGGCGTCATAGTCGGGGATCGACCGCGACAGGACATGATAGGCGACGGCCAGCGCCAGCGCGGCAAGTGCCGCAAGGCCCAGAAAGGCGGTCATGAGCCAGCGGAAGGCGGTCAGCATGGACGGGATCGGACTTGCGGCGGGTTGACGGGCGGGCCTCGTTCGATACCTAAGGCATCCTGCCCGGGGTGGCAACGACGCGGGTCTTGACAGGGGGATACGATGGCGAAGGTGGCATTTCTGGGTCTGGGCGTGATGGGCTTTCCGATGGCCGGGCATCTGGCGGCCAAGGGGCACGAGGTGACGGTCTACAACCGCAGCGCCGCCAAGGCGGCGGCCTGGGTGGAACGGCACGGCGGGCGGGCGGCGCCGACCCCGCGCGAGGCGGCGCTGGGTCAGGACTTCGTGATGGCCTGCGTCGGCAATGACGACGACCTTCGCGCGGTCTGCACCGGACCCGACGGCGCCTTCGCGGGGATGGACCCGGGCGCGGTGTTCACCGATCACACCACCGTCTCGGCCCAGGTCACGCGCGAGATGGCGGCCGCGGCTGCGGCCCGTGGTCTCGGCATTGTCGATGCGCCGGTCTCGGGCGGGCAGGCAGGGGCGCAGAACGGCACGCTGTCGATCATGTGCGGCGGCGCCGAGACCGACTATGCCCGGGCCGAGCCGGTGATGGCCGCCTATGCCCGCGTCTGCCGACGTCTCGGAGACAGCGGGTCGGGCCAGATCGCCAAGATGATGAACCAGATCGCCATTGCGGGCCTGGTCCAGGGTCTTGCCGAGGCGCTGGCCTTTGGCCAGAAGGCCGGCATGGACGGCAAGGCCGTGGTCGAGGTGATCAGCCAGGGCGCCGCCGGTTCGTGGCAGATGGCCACCCGCCATACCACGATGCTCGAGGACCGGTTCGACTTCGGCTTCGCCGTGGACTGGATGCGCAAGGACCTCGGGATCTGCCTGTCCACCGCGCGCGAGATCGGCGCCAGCCTGCCGGTGACGGCGCTGGTCGACCAGTTCTACGCCGATGTGCAGGGCATGGGCGGCGGCCGGTGGGACACGTCCTCGCTGATCCGCCGGCTGCCGCGGTAGGTCCGGCGCCCGATCAGGGCGTGAACAGAAGCTTCAGGTGCTGCCGGGCCAGCAGGATCTGGCCGACGATGGCATGCGGCTGCGCCAGCGCGCGCGACAGGATGATGCCGCCCTCGATCACCGTGTTGAGGTAGTCGGCCAGCGCATCCAGATCGACCGGCTCGCGCGGCGGGTGGGTCTGGCACAGCTGTTCCAGAAGCGGCCGGAACCGGCCGCGCCAGCCCAGCACCGCCTCGCAGCAGGCCGCGCGGACGCTGGCGTCAAACAGCCGGTCCTGGTAGGTGGCGCTGGCCAGGATGCAGCCGGGATAGCCGTCGGGCATCGCCTGCAGGAAATCGGCGTAGAGCCGGAACAGGATCAGCAGCTGCTGCAGCGGGTCGTCGCTGAGTTCGCAGGCACGGCCGTGCAACTGGTCGAACAGCGCCCGTTCCGCCTCCATGTGGCGATCGATCAGGGCCTTGGCCAGCGCCGTCTTGTCGGGGAAATGGTAGAAGAAGCCCGCCCGCGTGATCCCGACCGCGGCGGCCAGTTCCTCGATCGAGGTGGCGTCGAATCCCTTGGCTACCACCGCCTCTTCGGCCGCGGCCAGTAGCCGTTCGCGGGTGCCGATGCGGGGAGGGGCCGAGGCGGTTCGCGTCATGACTTGACTCCCGGTAGGGTAGGGCAGGGCCGCGGCGCGGAACCCACCTCCAAGTTGCAATTCAAGCTACTGATATGTCTTGCGAAAGGACTCGACGGTTCAGTTTACCACAGGTCGGCTATCGGAAGGAACCGGCTTCGCGGCATATCTCCGGGCATCCCGAAATCCTTCCCCCCCGGAGCTATTGCCATGAACCCGCTGCAACGCCTGCTTGCTTCGCCCCGCCCCTGGATCGCCGACGCCGGGCTGGAAACCGCGATGATCTTCCACGAGGGCCTCGACCTGCCGCATTTCGCGTCCTTCACCCTGCTCGACAGCGATGCGGGCCGGTCCGCGCTCCTGCGCTATTTCGACCGCTTCCTCGACCTCGCCCGGGCGTCAGGCACGGGCTTCGTGCTCGACACCCTCACCTGGCGGGCCAACATGGGCTGGGCCGCGACCCTGGGGCTGGACGAAGCCGGCCTGCGCGAGACCAACGGCCGAGCCGTTGCCTTCGCGCGGGACCTGCGCGACCGGCACCAGACGGCGGCGCTGCCCGTGGTGATCAGCGGCGTTGTGGGTCCGTCGTCCGATGCCTACCGGCCCGCCACGCTGCGCACGGCCGACGCCTATACGGCGCTGCACCTGCCCCAGGCCGAGGCGCTGGCTGCGGCGGGGGCGGATCTTCTGACCGCCATGACGATGACGCATGTGGAGGAAGCCCTCGGCATCGCCCGGGCGGCGGCCGTGGCCGGCATCCCCTGCGCCCTGTCCTTCACGGTCGAGACCGACGGCCGGCTGCCCTCGGGTCAGGACCTGCATGCAGCGATTGCCGAGGTGGATGCGGCGACCGGACAGGCGCCGGTCTACTACATGGTCAACTGCGCCCATCCGACCCATTTCATGCGCGAGATCGACGGCCCGGCGCGGGCCCGTATCGGCGGCATCCGGGCCAATGCCTCGCGCCTGTCGCATGCCGAACTGGACGAGGCGACCGAACTGGATGACGGCGATCCGGTGGAGTTCGGCCTTCTCTGCGCCTCCTTCGGCCGGTTCCTTCCGCACCTGCGGATCGTCGGCGGCTGCTGCGGGTCGGACCACCGGCATGTCGGGCAGGCCTGCCACCACATCCACGGGGCCGCAGCATGACCGGGGCGGACGTGATCGGCCTGCCGGGCTGGAGCCTCGGTCCCGCGACCCGGGCGGACGCCGCGACCCTCGCGCGCCATGCCGATGCGGCGGGCGAGGGCCTGCCGATGACCGTCTGGACCGAGATCGCGGGACCGGGCGGCGATCCCTGGGCCATCGGCCGCCAGCGCGCGGCCCGGGACGAGGGCGCCTTTTCCTGGCGCAATGCGACCGTGGCCCGGATCAACGGCCGGGTTGCCGGAACGGTCATCCACTACCCGCTCGGGAACAGTGGCGGAGCCGATGGCGGCACGCCGCCGCGTTTCGTGCCGCTTCTCGAACTCGAGGCGCTGGCGGCGGGAACCACCTACATCAACATCCTCGCGGTCGAGCCGCACCTGCGCGGCTTCGGCATCGGGCGGATGCTGCTGGGACAGGCCCTGCGCGCTGCGCCGGCCGAGGGCGATGTCAGCCTGATCGTGCTCGACTCCAATGCCCGCGCGCGGTGCTTCTATGCCGCGGCCGGCCTCGCGGAAGTGGCGCGCCGTCCCGTGGTGGCGCGCGGCTGGGTGACGCAGGGGCGGGAGTGGATCCTCCTCCGCGCCCGGGCGGCGCGACTGCGCGCGCCGGCGCCGGACTGGGGGCGGGGCCTTGCGCTGCTGCCTGAAACCGCGTAAGGCCCCGCCACTTCACAGGTGGGGTGCGGGCATCCGGGGGAGACATCCCCGGCGGTCCACCGGTTGGGGGAAACCCTGAAACGCCCCGCCGCGGCATGAAACCGGAAAGGATCAAGGACCATGGCTCTGCCTGAGTTTTCCATGCGTCAGCTGCTCGAGGCTGGCGTTCACTACGGCCACCAGACCCAGCGCTGGAACCCGAAGATGGGCGAATACATCTACGGCGACCGCAACGGCATCCACATCGTCGACCTGACGCAGACCGTTCCCCTGCTGGAACAGGCGCTGAAGGTCGTGCGCGACACGGTGGCCAAGGGTGGCCGCATCCTGTTTGTCGGAACCAAGCGGCAGGCGCAGAAGGCGGTGGCGGAAGCCGCCGAGAAATGCGCGCAGTACTACATGAACCATCGCTGGCTGGGCGGCACGCTGACCAACTGGAAGACGGTCAGCCAGTCGATCAACCGGCTGAAGCAGATCGACGAGGCGATGGCCCATGGCGCCGAGGGGCTGACCAAGAAGGAACGCCTGAACATGGAGCGCGAGCAGCACAAGCTGCAGGCCTCGCTCGGCGGCATCCGCGAGATGGGCGGCGTGCCGGACCTTCTGTTCGTGATCGACGTGAACAAGGAGGACCTCGCCATCCTCGAGGCGCAGAAGCTCGGCATCCCGGTGGTGGCGGTGGTCGACACCAACTGCTCGCCCAAGGGGATCACGCACATCATCCCGGGCAACGACGACGCCGCCCGCGCCATCGCGCTTTATTGCGATCTGGTCAGCCGGGCCGCGCTCGAGGGCATGTCGGCGCAGATGGGGGCCGCGGGGATCGACGTGGGCGCTCTGGAAGCCGCCCCCCAAGAAGAGACGCTGACCGAGGCCTGATTGCCGGCGCAGGCGCGAGCGGCGGTCACAGGGCCGTCATGCGGCGGGGTTAGCCCCGCCGCGCCACCTCATATTCAGGAGATTCA
>DAOLBY010000042.1:16859-22610 GCA_035324325.1 Paracoccaceae bacterium
TTGCGCGACCAGACCGGCGCCGGCATGATGGACGCCAAGAAGGCGCTGACCGAGACCGGTGGCGACATGGAGGCGGCCGTGGACTGGCTGCGCACCAAGGGTCTCGCCAAGGCCGCGAAGAAGGCCGACCGCCTGGCCGCCGAGGGGCTGGTGGGTGTGGCGGTGCAGGACGGCACCGGCGTCGCGGTCGAGGTGAACTCGGAAACCGACTTCGTGGGCCGCAATGCCGACTTCCAGGCGCTGGTTTCGGGCATCGCCCGCACTGCGCTGTCGGTCGACGGCGTGGATGCGCTGCGCGCCGCGCCGATCCTGCCCGCCGGCACGACAGTCGAGACCGCGCTGAACGAGGCCATCGCCACGATCGGCGAGAACATGACCCTGCGCCGCATGGCGCGCGTGTCGGGCGATGCGGTGGCGGCCTATGTCCATACCGCGGCGGCCGAGGGCATGGGGCGCATCGGCGTCCTGGTCGCGCTGAAGGGTGCCGACGCCGGCATCGGCAAGCAGATCGCCATGCATGTGGCCGCGACCGCGCCGCTGGCGCTGTCCGAGACCGATCTCGACCCCGCAGCGGTGGAGCGCGAGCTGGCCGTGCAGACGCAGAAGGCGATGGAGGAGAACGCGACCTCGGCCAAGCCCAAGCCCGAGGCGGTGATCCAGAACAACATCATCCCCGGCCGGATGAAGAAGTTCTTCGAGGAGGTCACGCTTCTGAACCAGAAGTTCGTGCTGAACCCCGATGTCACCGTGGGGCAGGCGGCCAAGGAGGCGGGCGTCGAAATCCTCGGCTTCGTGCGCATGGCCGTGGGCGAGGGCATCGAGAAGGAGAAGGAGGACTTCGCCGCCGAAGTGGCGAAGATGGCCCAGGGCTGAGCCCCGCGCGCGGCCGCAAGACTCTGGAAACAAAAGAAAAACGGGGCGGTCGTACGACCGCCCCGTTTTCATGACCACCGCCCTGCGCTGGGGACGCACGGGGCATTCACTCACGACGCGGCGCCGACTGGTGGTCACCGTCACCGTTCGGCCGGGAAGGGAACAACCCCGACCTTGAGGCCGCACTGCACCGAAATCGCGATGCGCCTGCGGCCCGGATGTTCCAGGGCCAAAGCCACTACTTGCGGAACGCCGTCACCATGCCGCGACCGCTTCCACCGCGTAAGTAGGGGAATCCATACCCGACCGGGCCGGGGCAGGAGCCGGTGCGTCGCGCGTGAAGATCAGGTTCAGGAGCGTGCCCTTGGCCACAGCCTGCGCTGTCGTCTCGGTGTTCAGCGCCTCGCGCGCCAGGCGCAGGTGCTTTTCCACCATCGCCGCCGAGATCGACATGAGCATGGCGATGTCTTGCACCGTCTTGCCGTCGGCCACCCATTCCAGGACCTCGCGCTGTCGCGGCGTCAGGCTGCGGCGAACATAGCTGGCGGGCAGGGTGATGATGCGCAGGTGCATCATGTGCGCGACCGCCTCGATCGCGCTGCGGTGGCGGTCCAGAATCGCGTCCACGTCGTCATGGTCCATCCCGATGTCGGCGGTCATGCCCAGCGCGCCCTTGGTGCGCTGGGTGTCGGGAAAACTGATCGAGACGCCTGCGAAGATGCCGAAGCGGGCGTTGACGCGCACCGCCTCGGCCTCTTCCGGCGCCAGCCGGCCGGCGGCAAAATCGTCATGGACCCAGCGCCAGGTCCGCATTCCGGTGTTGGACACGGCCCAGCGATAGACCGGCGCGCGCTTGAAGAACCCGTCGCGCACATAGAGCCGTGCGTATTCCGGTTCGGCCGTGGACAAAAACAGCGCGTCCGCAGGATCGCCGACGGATGTTTCGGTGCGCAGCCGGGTCAACCCGTAGTTGAGCCGCCCGAACCCGAGCGGCCCGAAGAAGGCCGCGGCGTGCTGCCACGCTTCGGGGATACGTTGGGCCGCAGCGATGCGGCCCAGCACTTCGAGCACCTCTGACGTCACCCGTTCGCCCCATTCGCCGGCGGGTCCACCGCGCTGTCCCGACCCTGTGCTTGGCATGACGCAACCTCCATGTCCACCTCTGCGCTGCACCGCGGCTTCGCGTTGCCGGCTGCAGGCCGGGCAGGGGGCTGCCGCGGTGCAGCGGGGCGGCCGGAGCGCCGTCAGGCCGGCATGACGCGCGTGTCGCACCGTGCGGCAGCCAGGGCCGCGCGGGTCAGGTCAGGCGCCAGCGCGTGCATCGCATCGGCCTGGGTCAGGAACACGTCTCCAGTCAGTGCCGCAAGGAGATGCGTGCGCATCAGACGGTCCATGACCGGGCCCTTGACCTCGGACAGGTGAAGCGTGACGCCGGCATCGCGCAGGTGCGCCACCATGGCCTCCAGACTTTCGACCGCCGAGGCATCGACCTCGTTGACCGCCGAACACATCAGGACGACATGCCGCAGACCCGGCCTTGCGGCCACCTCGGCCAGCAGGAAGTCCTCCAGGTAGCGGGCGTTCGGGAAATAGAGGCTTTCGTCCACGCGCACCGACAGCACATCCGGCGCCGTCACAACCGCGTGCCGGTCCACGTTGCGGAAATGCTCGGTGCCCGGCACCTGACCGACGATCGCGACATGCGGGCGCGCGGTGCGCCACAGGTGCAGCCCCAGCGACAGAAGGACACCGGCGGCCAAGCCCGTCTCGACCCCCACGGCCAATGTCAGCGCCATGGTGGCCGCCATCGCCGCGCCATCGGCACGGCTGACCGACCATGTGCGGCGAAGCGCGCCGAAATCGGCCAGTGACAGCACCGCCAGCACGATGGTCGCGGCCAGCGTCGCCTTGGGCAGGGTGGCGAGCAGGGGGGTCAGCCACACCGTCGCCAGCGCCATGCCGAGGGCGGTGAAGGCCCCGGCCGCAGGCGTCACTGCGCCCGCCTCGAAGTTCACCACCGACCGCGCGAAACCTCACGTCATCGGGAACCCGCCCGACATCCCGGCGCCCAGGTTGGCGGCCCCCAGCGCCACGAGTTCCTGGTCAGGGTCGATCCGCTGGCGGCGCTTGGCCGCAAGGGTCTGCGCGACCGAGACCGTCTCGACATAGCCGACGATCGACAGCAGCGCCGCGGGCAGCATCAGTTCCCGCCAGAGCGCGGCATCGAAGGGGGGCAGCTGCGGCACCGGCAGGCCGCCCGGCACGTCGCCCACCACCGGAACCCCGGCAGCGTCCAGCGCCAGCGCCCAGGTCGCCGCCGCGGTGGCCGCGACGACGAGGATCGGTGCGCTGCGTGCCAGGACCCGCGCCGCCTGAGCCGGCAGGCCAAGCTGCTCAAGACCCCCTGCCAGCCAGCGCCGCATCGCCCAGAGCGACGCCAGAGCGCCCCCGCCGATGGCCAGGGTGATCAGGCTGATCCGGTCAATGTTTCCGTAGGTTGCATGAAGAAGTTCAGGCAGGTTCTCACCCCGCGCCGAAATGCCCAGCAATGCAGGAACCTGGCCGGCGGCAATCAGCACCGCCGAGGCGGTAATGAAACCCGAAATCACCGGATGGCTGAGAAAATTGGCCAGAAAACCCAATCGCGCCAGACCCATGGCCAGCAGCATCAGTCCCGAGATCACTGCCAGCGCGATCGCTGCGCCCAGATACTCGGGCGTTCCGGCCTCGGCCAGTTTGCCCACGGTGGCCGCCGTCATCAGGCTGGCCACCGCCACCGGGCCGACCGCCAGCGTGCGCGAGGTTCCGAACAGCGCATAGAGGACCAGTGGCGCCATCGAAGCGTAGAGCCCGGTCTCGGGTGGCAGTCCGGCCAGCATCGCATAGGCCAGCGACTGCGGTATCAGCATGATCGTCACGATCACCGCGGCCAGCAGGTCGGCGCCCAGCATCGCGCGGTCATAGCCCGGTGCCCAGGACAGGATCGGGAAATAGCGGCGCATGGCAGGCTCCGGTGATGGGTTGGGGCCTAGATAGGGAAATCCACACGCATTGCAAGACGTGAATGTGTCTCGATCGGCATCGGATATATTACATAATACTGATTATACCGATCTGATCATGCACCAAGGGTCAACCTGTTCGTGCCGAGGCCGCGCGGACTGCCCCGGTCAGAGGGACTGCGCGCAGGCCCAGGCCGAGGACCAGGCCCACTGGAAATTGTAGCCGCCCAGCCAACCGGTCACATCCACCACCTCGCCGATGAAATGCAGTCCCGGCACGGCACGCGCCTCCATCGTCCGGGCATCGAGCGCGGCAGTGTCGACGCCGCCCAGCGTCACCTCGGCGGTGCGGTAGCCTTCGGACCCCACGGGCTTGACGCTCATCGCATGGACCTCGGCCGCCAGACGGTCCAGCGCCGCGTTCGACTGGTCGGCCAGATTGCCGGCCAGGCCGGCGCGTGCCACCAGCACCCGGGCCAGCCGTTCGGGCACCACGCCCGCCAGTGCCGTGGCCACCGCCATACGGCCCGACCGCCCGCGCTGCATCCGCAGACATGCGGCGGCATCCTGCCCGCGCGCCAGATCAAGCGCGAGCGCTTCGCCCTCGCGCCAATAGCTGGAGATCTGGAGGATCGCCGGGCCGCTGAGACCACGATGCGTGAAAAGGATCGCCTCGTCAAAGCCCTGTCGGCCACAGTTCGCGCGGCCCTGCACCGCGGTTCCCGACAGCGGGCGGCACCATTCAAGCTCCTGCTCGGCAAAGGTCAGGGGCACCAGTGCGGGCCGCGTGGGCACCACGGCCACCCCGAAGCCCTGCGCCAGGCGATAGCCCGCATCGGTCGCGCCCATCTTGGGGATCGACTTGCCGCCGGTGGCCACCACCACCCGCGCGGCGCTGACCCCACCGCGCGAGGTTTCGATGGCAAACGATTGCCCCGACTTCACAATCCCGCCGAAGGACGTGGCCGTCCACAGCACCGCGCCCGCCCCCTGCATCGCGTCCAGCAGCATCTCGGTCACCTGCGTGGCCGGACCGTCGCAGAACAGTTGTCCCAGCGTCTTTTCATGCCAGGTGATGCCCGCGGCCTCGATCCGCGCGACGAAGTCCTGCGGCGTGAACCGTGCGAGTGCAGAGGCGGCAAAGCGCGGGTTCCGCGACAGGAAGCGGTCGGGCGCGCTGTGGATGTTGGTGAAGTTGCAGCGGCCGCCGCCCGAGATGCGGATCTTCTCGCCGGGCTTCGCGCCATGCTCGATCACCAGCACCCGGCGCCCGCGGCGCGCGGCCTCGCCGGCGCAGAACAGCCCTGCCGCACCGCCCCCCAGGATCACCGCATCCACCTGCATCGCGCGGGCTTAGCGCGGGGCGCGCCGCCGCGCCACCCCCCTTGCGGCGGCCGGACGGCTTCGCTAAACACCGCCGCAGTTGGGGCGTCGCCAAGTGGTAAGGCAGCGGTTTTTGGTACCGCCATACCTAGGTTCGAATCCTAGCGCCCCAGCCACCACCCCCTTGAACCAGCGCGCACCACCGGATTAGCTGCCGCGCATGGACACGCCCCGCTACACGCCCCTTGTCACCGCCCTGCCCGCCACCGTGCCCTTCGTCGGGCCGGAAACGCAGGAACGTGCGGCGGGCCGGCCGTTCCGTGCCCGGCTCGGGGCCAACGAAAGCCTGTTCGGCCCGTCGCCCGCGGCGGTGGCGGCGATGCGCTCGGCCGCGGCCGAGGCCTGGATGTATGGTGACCCCGAGGCCTGGGACCTGCGCGTCGCCATTGCCGCGCGGCACGGGGTCAGCCCCGCGCATGTGGTGGCGGGCGAGGGGATCGACGGGCTTCTGGGGGTGCTGGTCTATTCGCGCTCGAACTTCGTCCATATGGAT
>DAOLBY010000043.1:0-8116 GCA_035324325.1 Paracoccaceae bacterium
CGGGCGAGGGCGCCGGCCGGGGCCCCGTGGCACTGGTCGACTATCTGGCCTCGGTCGAGGGACGGCCCCTGCTCAGCCGTTCCGGCAGGGCCGATGCGGTGCGGATTCACGAGGGGACGGGCGAGCCTGGAACCGTGCTGGTACGGCTGACCGACATCTCTCCCGCCGGCGCCCTTGCGACAACGGGGGAAAGCTGGCGCGCCCTGCTGGCCGTGGGCGGGCGCCTTGCCACGCTGTCGGCGACCGGCGGACGCGGCGAAGCGCTGCCGCAGGCCGAAGGTCGCCGGCTGATCGACCGCTTCGTGGCATCGGTCCGAACGGCCAATGCGGTGCGGCCGGCAGGCCCAGCATCGCCCTGACCATGTCGTTTCCCGTTTGGAAACCATGGTTTCCATTGCGGCCCCAATCAGCAGGTGCCAATAAGGGCACCGGACACTGCCGGAACGCGATGGCACCGCTGCTTGATACCATGTTTGACCGCCTCTGGCACCGCGGCGCGGTGCGGCGGTGGCGCCGGCTGGCCGATGGTGCGCAGGCCCTGGATCTGGAGGCGCTGCGCCACGTTCGCGGCCGTGCCTGGCAACTGCGCCGCCACCTTGACCGCGTGATCCACCATGCCGAACACCGCCTGGCCCTTCCGGTCATCGGATCGAACGCCCTGCGCCGGCCCATGGGGGCCGACTGGGTCTGGCGCCCCGAACTCTGGACCGGCCCGATCCCGGTGCCCGGCATGTCCTCGGTGCCCGGCAAGGCCCAGATCGCCGAGGGCGCGACACTGTTCCACGACTGCCGCCGGTCGGAACTGACCGTGCGCCAGATCCGCAACACGCGCGAACAGGACCTCGCGCCCTTCGGCCTGCGGATGGACGTGTTCCGCTTCGACGGGTCGTTCCTGTCGCTGGTGCTGGACCTGCCCCAGTCGGCCGTCGAGGGGCTGCGGCTGCGCCACCTCATCCGCGTCGACGCCATCGTCGAGATGGAAAAGCCGCTGGAGATCTTCGCGCGTCTCAACGTGCGCCACGGCCCCAACATCGAGCAGGTAGTGCGTGAGCTGCCCCTTGCCGCCGAGGAGGTGATGGTCGAGTTCGACCTCGCCTACACCAAGGTGAACGAGAAGCGGGTCGAGAGGATCTGGATCGACCTGATCTTCGAGGGCCCCGAGATGAACCAGATCATCCTGCGCGACGTGACGGTCAGTCGCCGCCCGCGCGCCGAAGTCTAGGGGGGCGGGCGATGGCCGGACCTGTGCTGACCAAGACGCGCATCCGCGCCGGAGTGTGGGAGGGCGTGCTGTCCGGTGCCGGCGACGCCCCGCGGATCGAGGCGATGCATGACGGTGCGGTCCTGCCCGGCGTGACGCTGGCCGCCGTGCCCGACCGCCCCGGCGAACATGCCGTGCGCGTGCCGATCCCGGCGGCGGCGCTGAGCGAGGGGGTGCAGACCTTCGTGCTGCGCGACCCCGGCACCGGCGCCATGCTGGCGCATTTCACCATCGTCACCGGCGTGCCGCTGGACGAGGATATCCGTGCCGAGGTGGACCTCCTGCGTGCCGAGCTCGACATGCTCAAGCGCGCGTTCCGCCGTCACTGTCTGGAAACGGCGGGCTGAGCCAGCCCCAGCCGTCGCGCCACGAAATCCTCGTGAAGCGCAGGGGGCGCAGCGATCATCCCGGCCGCGCGCGGATCGGCGGCGTTGAAGGCAAGCGGGCCACCCTGCGCATCGGTCACGCGCGCGCCGGCACGTTCGGCGATCAGCGCCCCTGCCGCGATGTCCCATTCCCAGGTTGGCCGCGGCGTCAGCGTGGCGTCGAAGGCGCCTTCGGCCACGAGGCACAGCCGGTAGGCGAGCGAGGCGCGGAACGACCGGCGCACGGCCGGCACGCCACCCGGCCAGAGGTCGGGCGCCAGCGCCGCGGCGCTGGCCAGCACACGGGACTCGGCCAGCGGCGCGGCGCTGGCGGCGATGGCGGCGCCGTTGCAGGTCGCCGGCCCGCCCGCATGGGCAGCATAGATGCGGTCGAGCGCCGGCAGGAACACCACTGCCGCCGTCACGCGCCCGCCCTCGGCCACCGCGATCGCATGGGAAAAATGCGCTTCGCCCGCGATGAAGGCGCGGGTGCCGTCGATCGGGTCCACGATGAACACGCGGTCGCGGCGGCGGCGCCCGGCCGGCACACGATCGAGACCCTCGAGACGCGCCGCCCGGTCAACCGCGAGGTCGGCCTCGGTCACCGGACCCGCGCTGCCAGGCTTGTCCCATACCCGGGGCGACTGGCGCCAGTGCGCCATGGCGACCGGCCCGGCCGCCCGGGCGGCATCGACCAGCAGGGCCAGGTCGTCCTCAGGCCCCGGCAATCGTCAGCCCCTCGACCAGAAGGCTGGGCACCCGGGTCGACAGATGCGCGCGGGCGTCGTTCGCGGGCCGCAGGGTCAGCAGCATGTCGCGCAGGTTGCCCGCGATGGTGCATTCGTTGACCGGAAAGGCGATCTGACCGCCCTCGACCCAGAACCCCGCGGCGCCGCGCGAATAATCCCCCGTCGTCGGGTTGATCGATGAACCGATCAGCGACGTGACCAGCAGCCCCGTTCCCATTGCGGCCAGCAACTGGCCGCGCGTCATGGTTCCCTGCGTCAGGTCGATGTTCGAGGTTGCGGGCGACGGGGGTGCCGTGGGTCCGCGCGCGGCATTGCCGGTGCTGTCCATGCCCAGCTTTCGGGCCGAGGCAAGGTCGAGCACCCAGCCCGTCAGCACACCGTCCTGGACGATGGCGCGGCGCGCGGTCGGCAGCCCCTCGGCATCGAAAGGACGGCTGGCCGAGGTGCGGGGGCGGTGCGGATCCTCCATCACCGAAAGCCCGGCGGGCAGCACCTGTTGGCCCAGACGGTCGCGCAGCCAGCCCGACCCGCGTGCCACGGTGGCACCGTTCGCCGCCGACAGCAGGTGCCCGATCAGGCTGCTGGCCACCCGTTCGTCGAACACCACCGGAAAGGCTCCGGTTGCGGGCTTGCGGGCCCCGGCACGTGACAGGGCGCGTTCGGCGGCAAGATGGCCCACCGTGTCGGGGGCCGGCAGGTCGGACAGGTGGATGCGCCCCTCGCCGGCCCAGTCGCGCTCCATCCCCGTGCCCTCGCCGGTGAAGGCGACGGCCGAAACCGAGACGGAGGTCCGCGCATAGCCGCCGGCAAAGCCGTTGGTCGCGGCCAGATGCACCCGGCGAAGGCTGTGGCTGGTGCTGGCCTCCACCTGCACGATCCCCGAATGGTCCATCGCTGCCGCCTCGGCCTTGCGCGCCATCACCTGCAGGGCGCCGGCCGTGGGCGGGTCGGCCGGATCGGCCAGGTCCAGCGGTCCGGCATCGCGGTCCCGCGCCAGTTGCCCGGGGTCGGCCAGGCCGGCAAAAGGGTCCTCCGGCGCCTCGCGCGCCATGGCAACGGCGCGTTCGGCCAGGGCCGCGATGGTGCGGTCGGACAGGTCCGAGGAGGACACGCAGGCCTGCCGCCGCCCCACCAGCACGCGCAGCCCGATCTCCCCCCCCTCGGCCCGTTCGGCCTGTTCCAGCCGGCCTGCCCGGATGTCGATGCTGACCGCGGCTTCCGACACCGCCATGGCATCGGCGGCATCGGCGCCCGCGCGGCGCGCTGCAGACAGAAGCGCATCGGTCAGGTCGGGCAGCGGGCGGGACATGGCGGAACCTTTGCGGGGGTGCGGGCGAGAGGTAAGGCCGCGCCGCCCGCAGGGCAAGCGCGGAACGGAAAACGGGCGGCCCGGGGTTTCCGCCCGCCCTGGCCGTCGCGCGGGCGGTTACTGAAGGCGCATGCCGTTGGCGAAGAAGCCCTTGTCCTTGAACTCGATGGTCGAGGTCAGGGTGTCGGGCCCGTTGCCGGGGCGAGCGAACATGCCCATCATCATCCGCGCGCCCATGGCCTGATCCTCGGGGATCATCCCTATCGCCACCAGCTTGTCGATCAGCGCATTCGCGCCCACCAGCTGCAGGTTGATCGTGCCGGTCGGCGCCGGGACCCCGCCGAAGGTTTCCAGATCAGTGTTGTCGAAGGTCAGCGCGCCGTCGCCCGTCAGTTCGGCCCCGATCAGCTTGACGAGGATCGTCGGCACCGACAGCGACTCGATCATCCCCGGCGGACCGAAGGACATCGCATCCGGGTCGAACAGGTCGGCGGTCAGCGTCGCCGCGCCCTTGGCGTCGATCACCAGCGTCGCGGGGTCGCGCGGCAGGTTGCCCATCGGGTCGAACATCGACCAGAGGCCGTCGGACACCGCCAGGTCGCGCAACGCCACCGACAGGCCGAAGTCCTGCGGTGCGTCGCCCTTGCCCACCGGGACCGACAGGTCGAAACCCGCCTCGGTGTAGCTGACCGTGACTTCGGGCAGCGGCATGTCGCCGCCGGTGACCTTGACGTCGACGCCGTTCGCCCCGCCCCGGTAGGCCAGGCGCGTGCGGTCGATCGAGCCGCCGATGCTGCCGCCGGCGGCCTTGGCGTTGACCGTCGTTTCCTCGCCGTATTCGACCACCCGCATGTCCATGGCCACGGCGCCATAGGTCAGGCCGAAGGCGGTGGCGAGACCGGCGGCCAGCGCCTCGTCCAGTCGTTCGATCTGCATCATCGCGCCGAAGTTGCCCGAGGTCTGGGCCGCCAGCCCGGCCATCGACAGGTCGAAGGCAATGTCGCCCCCGCTGTTGTGGTCGGTCGCCGCCACCGTGACGGTCAGGTCGCCGGCATTGATCGTGGAGGTCAGGTCGATCGCGTCACCCGACCCGCGCGTGACCACATAGTTCCCGCCGAATCCGCCCAGCGCCATGCCGCCCTTGACCGGCATGGCCTCGCCGTCCCGCGATACGCCGGTGGTGGCAAAGTCCACGCGGTCGGCAGTGAAGTCGTAGCTGGTGCTGTCGGCGCTGCCGCCGGCGACCATCCGCAGGTTCTGGTGCGTCATCTCGAGGTTGATCGCCACCGTCTCGCCGCCGTCGGTCAGTTCCATGGCGATGGGATAGCGCGGCGACATCGTGATCTCGACCCGGCCGTCGCCCATTTCGCGGAACCGCACCTCGTCCAGGCTGCCCGTGACCTTGGCGTCAGGCGCCGAGGCGGTGAAGGCCATGCCGGTCACGACCAGCGTGTCGCCCTGCATCGCCTCGCCCGTGGTCGTGACCTCCTGGCCATAGCCGGCGGCCAGGTCCTTCCAGTTCTGCCAGACCTCCTCCGCCGTCACCTGCGCCTGCAGCGCGGTCGTCCCGAGCAGCACAAAGGCCGCCGAGACCCCGAACAATCCACATTGTTTCATGACCAAACCTTCCCTGAGACGGAAAAACGCGGCGAGCATCGGCCCCGCCGCCCGCAGGGTCAAGTCATTCCTGTGCGACCTTGCCGGCCGCTCTTGCACGCAGGCGACAGGCGAGTAGCCTTGTCGGACGGCAAGTGCGGAGGTCGGGATGC
Source organism: Paracoccaceae bacterium (assembly GCA_035324325.1). Lineage (GTDB taxonomy): Bacteria > Pseudomonadota > Alphaproteobacteria > Rhodobacterales > Rhodobacteraceae > DAOLBY01. The sequence continues at coordinate 5,454 of DAOLBY010000043.1, forward strand.
AGGGAAAGGTGGTGGCCATCACCGGGGCCAGCCGGGGGATCGGCGCGGCGGCGGCAAAAGCCTTTGCCGACGCGGGTGCAAGTGTTGCGCTGCTGGCCCGGTCCGAGGCCGAGATCGCCGCACTGGCGCATCGGATCGGACCTGACGCCATGGCGCTGGCCTGCGACGTGACGGACGCGGCGCAGATGGAATGGGCGCTGGCCCGGGTGGCGGAACGATTCGGGGGGCTCGACACGCTGATCGCCAATGCCGGCCGCATCGACCCCATCGCGCGGCTGGCCGATGCCGACCCGGCTGACTGGGCGCTAGGGGTAGCGGTCAACCTGACCGGCGTGTTCAACGGCATGCGCGCCGCCATTCCCCATCTGCGCGCGCGCGGCGGCGGCACCGTCATCACCGTGTCGTCCGGCGCTGCGACCAATCCGCTCGAGGGCTGGTCGTCCTACTGCACGTCCAAGGCCGGCGCGGCGATGCTGACACGCTGCCTGCACCTCGAGGAAGGTCCGAACGGCATCCGCTCCATGGGACTGTCACCCGGCACGGTCGCCACCGCCATGCAGGTCCGCATCCGCGAGAGCGGGGTGAACCCCGTCAGCCAGATGGACCCCTCGGCCCATATCCCGCCCGAATGGCCGGCGCGGGCGCTGGTCTGGATGTGCTCGCCCGATGCCGACGGCTGGCTGGGACAGGAGATCAGCCTGCGCGACCCCGCGATCCGCCGCCGCGTGGGCCTGACCGCGTGACCCGGGGCGCCGGGCGTCACCGCTTTCCCTCGCGTCGCAGCCGGGCGCGTTCGGCGTCGATGGCGGCGCCCAGCAGGATCGCGTAGACCGCGAGGTAGAACCAGATCATCAGGCCCGCGACCGCACCGATCGAACCGTAGACCCGGTTCGCCTCGGTGAAGCTTGCCAGATACCAGACGTAGCCCCGTGCCGCCGTCGCCCAGAGCACCACGGCCACCAGAAGCCCGCGGGTGAAAAGCGGCGGGCGGCGCCCGTCGGGGCGGTTCGGGCCGAAACGGTAGACAAGGCCGAGCCCTGCCACCACCAGCCCCAGCCCGAGCGCAAGGTTCGCGATTTCCAGCGCCAGCGCCTCGGCCCGGCCCAGCGGCAGAAGCGCCAGGACCAGCGGCGTGCCCAAGGTCAGCAGCATCGCCGCGAGCGCCAGCCCCACCAGCGTCAGGGTCAGGACCAGGGCGCGCAGCACATGGTCCACCCCCGAGCGAGCCGGCAGGCCATGGATCGCGTCCAGCCCCTGGATCAGCGCCGCAACCCCGGCCCGCGCCGACCAGAGCGCCAGCAGGAACGACAGTGCGGTGGTCAGCCCGATGGTGCGACTGGTGGCGGTCAGCAGCGACTCGACCTGCGCCGCGACAAGATCGTATCCGTCGGCAGGCAGGTAGTCCTGCGCCAGCGCCATCCAGTCGCGCACCACCGCCGGATCGGCCGCGAGGCTCCACAAGGCGACGACCGCGGCCAGCGCCGGAAACAGCGCGAGGAACCCGAAGAAGGCAACGCCGGCAGCGATCAACCCCAGATCGCGCGCCGAGATCCGCTGCCACAATCGCCAGCCCAGACGCAGCACGGCCGCCGCGCGCCTGAACGGCGGCGTCGGGTTGCGTGGCGAGAGCCGGGGGCGGGGGGGGGATGGTGCCAAGCGGAGCCGATGCCGGGAAAGGACTGCCGCCGCGCAGGCCGCGCGACGGCAGCCGGGGTCAGTGGCTGCCCGAGTTCGACATCGCGCCGAGGAGGAGCACGGGCGCGATCACGCCGGCTGCCACCTTGACCCCGCCGAGCGCGCCGAACACCAGGGGCACGCCCTGCGCGGACAGCGTGACGTTGCCGCGGCTTTCCTTCGCGGGGCCGGTCTGCGCGGCGGCGGGCAGGGCGAGCATCGCCGAAGCGACAAGCGCGCCGACAAGGGTCAGCGGTCGGGTCATGGCAGGTCTCCGGTCGAGGACATCTGTGTGGAGTGGTACCACAGCCGGGCCCGCCGGCCTAGCCGCTGCGCCTCAGGGCAGCCCGGAAAGTGAACGAATGGTTAACAACCCCAGTCCCGGCCCCAGCCATTGCGACGATTCCACAATGCGTCCCGCAGCCCCGATCCGGTAGTCGTTGACAAATCCCCCGACCCCGTCCCCGTCCACCCGCCCGCCCCCCGCCGGTTCGCAGACCTCCCGCAGGTGCCGGCCCGGCGGCGCGCCGGCTGCCGGCCCGGAGCCAGCCGTGCAGCGGAACATCGTCTGCCGCAGCTGGTCCAACCCGTCGAGCCATTCGTGCCGCCGCACCCATTCCGCCCCCGGACGCAGGTCAGCCAGTTGCGGCACATCGGCCGCCATCAGGTCGGGGCCGAGGCCGCGGGTGGCCACGACGATGCCGTCGCGCAGCGAAATCGTGCGGCCATCGGCCGATGCAAAGGTCACGACCCGGCCTGACCGTGCCACCGGCACCACCAGTGCGACGGCGCCCGTGGACACGATCCCGACCTCCAGAACCGGCTGCTGCAGGGCGGCGAGGTCGACGGGTGCCGGGGTCGGGGGCCCCGGCCCGGGAAGGCCAACCGACAGCGCGGCCCGTACCGTCCCTGCCACCGCCCGCGCCGGCGCGCCCTCGTCCCCGCTGTTGCCGCAGGCAGACAGCAGCGCCACCAGGATCAGCGGTCCG
>DAOLBY010000043.1:8126-17268 GCA_035324325.1 Paracoccaceae bacterium
CCTGGGCATCCGCGCATCGTCGGTCATTTCCAGACCCGCCCCCATTGCCGGTCGAGCGCCGGGCCATGCGCCGCCCGCACCTCGTCGTAAAGCCGCGCGGCGAGGTCGAGCCGCGCACCCCCGTCCCGGCCGAAGGGCCGGATTATCGTGACCGATCGCGCGCGCGTGGGCTGGCCCAGCACCCAGGTCAGAGGCACTTCGATGCGGATGCCCTTGTCGAAGGAGCCCGAGCCGAAATCGGCGGCGGAAACGTCGGTTTTCGTGGCGAAGGCACCGAGGCGCCAGCCGTTGGCGAACGCCCGGTCGATGGCGAGCGTTGCGCCGATGTCGCCCGCAAGGTAGCGGCCCACATCCAGCCGCGCGTGAAAGCCGTTCCCCATGTCCCAGTAGGCGCTGAGGTGGCCGGTGGTGGCGCGAAAGCGGGACGGCCCTGTCTGCGGCCCGTCATCGGTCTCGTAGATCCGGGGCGGGAGGCGGAAGCCGAATCCGCCGTCCGGGCTGCGCTGCGCGACCCGCGCAATCTCCGCCCCGACTGCGAAGCGGCTGTCAGCCGGTTTCCACAGCACCTCGACGGCGATGCCGCCAAACATGCGCTCCAGCCAGCCTGCCGAAAGCCGTGCGTAGACATCGCGGGAAAGCTTGCCCGTCGCATCGACCGCCAGACGTTCGACCGCCGTGGTGCCCATGACGTCGTACCAGTAGACCGCCGAACGCACGGGCTGCAGCCGCCCGCGCGGCGGCAGCGGCGGTCGCTGGCGCAGGGTGCCCGCCAGGCGCTGCGTCAAGGCACCCGACAGGGTCAGACCGCGCGCGATCTCCCATCTGGCGGTGGCGCGCAGGCCGAGGTCGGCCTTGGCGGGATCGTTCTGGTCGAACAGGCGCAGACGCGTGTAGGGCGCAACCGACCAGGCGAGGGCGGGGTAGAGCGCAGGATCGCGTGCGAGATCATCCGGCCAGCCGGCGGGGACGCCGGCGATGGCCGTCTCGGCCCGCAGGGCGGCGGCACCGCCGGGGGAGAACTGCAGGTTCTCCAGCGCGCTTCGGGGCAGGGTGACGCGCGCCGCGGCCATGCCGGCGGCCAGGGGCATGATGTCGAACCTCTCGACCGACGCCGGCAGCACCGCCGCCATCGCCCGGGCGGCGCGGCCCAGTGCCTCGGCCGCGCTGTCCTGCCGGGTGATGCGCAGGCGCAGTTCCGCCGTTGTGGCCGTCAGCCGCAACCCCTCGGCCCGCAGCCCGTCGGCGGCAAGCAGGGGACCGAGGCGGGCGAGGGCGGCCTGCGTCGCGCCGCGGTCGGCGACCCATCCGGTGTCCCAACCTGCCGCGCCGGCGGCAGCGCGCGGCACCACTGGCACCGGCGCGGGGCCGGCGGTGTTGCCGCCGGGGCGTCGCACGGGATTCAGCGCGAACTGCCCGGCAATGCCCACGACCGAGCCATGCAGGACGTAGAACCCGATCCGGCTGCCGGGCGACAGTTGCCGCTCCACCCCGACGTTGACCGGGTTTCGGACGCGAAAGGTGCGGCGGAGCCCGGCCTCCTCGGCGTAGGTGTCGCCGGAATACTCGGCCTTGAGGGTCCAGAGGCCGTCAATGCGCCATTCCACCCCGCCGAAGGCTGCGGCCGGACCGCGGAACCAGGTGGCGCCGTTCGGTCGTCCGCCGAAGCCGATGTCGATCGACGGGCGCGGGCCGAAGGGTTCGCCCAGCCCGCCGCGGCCGCCCAGCCGCCCCAAGCCCGCGCCGAGGGTCACGGTCACGCCCGGCGCGACGGTCTTCGTTGCCACCACATATTCGCCGGCCAGAACCCCTGTTCCGGCGAAGTCCTGCAGCCCGACGGCCAGCGCCGGCCGCAGCCGGCCCTCCGGAACGATCTGGAAGCGCAGGTCGAAACTGCGGTCGTAGTAGGTGGCGAACTGGTTCGCCCCGGTGCAGTCCGGCGGGCAGAAGGCCCGGTTCCAGCCCCGCACCCCGGAAAAGCGGAACGCGGCCGAGAGCCGGGGCGTCGCCTGGAAGGACAGCGTTGTGCGGCTGAGAGGCCCGGCATGAGCGGTCACGACGGTCAGTTCGCCATCGGGCTGCATGAGGGCAGAGGGCATGTCGATCAACCCCGTCGCACCGTAGAGGTTCAGCGCCGGTCGCGCCAGGTCGGCCGCCGACACGCCCGCCGCAAGGCACAGCACGGCCGCCAGCGACAGCGTCAGCGGCGCGCCGGCTGCCCGTGCCGGCAGGGCGGTCGGCGGCGGTGTCCGGGACCCCGGCGAAGGCTGTAGCCCCAGCGCCGCGCGCGCCGCAACGGGATCCGCCGCGCGCAGGGCCGCGCGCAGGGCGCGCAGGCTGGCCGGCAGCGTTGCCATCGCGCCGCCGCCGGCATCCGTGGCCAGGCGGATGCGCGGATGCGCGGTCGGTCGCAGCGCCCCGGGGCAAGCCAGCTCCTCGTGCAGCTTCTCGCCCGGGCGCAGGCCCGTCACCTCGACCGCAATGTCGCCCGACGGGTTGTCGCCATCGCGGACCGTCAGGCCGGCCGAGGCGATCATGCGGCGGGCAAGGTCGGCGATGCGCAGGGGTTCGCCCATGTCGAGCACATGCGCCGGGCAGCCTGCCGGCCCTGCCGGGGTGGCCTGCGCGCCGGCGATGAGCACCAGGCGCGCGGCCTCGTCGGCCGTCATGAACCAGCGCGTCGCTTCGGGGTGGGTGATGGTCACCGGCCCGCCGCGCGCGATCTGGTCGCGGAACAGCGGCACGACCGACCCCGACGAGCCGAGCACGTTGCCGAAACGAACGATGGCAAAGGCGGTGGCCGGGCAACGCAGCGACAGGTCGCGCACCACCGCCTCCGCCAGTCGCTTGGTCGCGCCCATCACACCCGCGGGGTTCACCGCCTTGTCGGTCGAGATCAGGACGAACCGCGCCACACGCGCGGCGGCGGCGGCGCGGGCAAGTGTCAGGGTGCCGATGACGTTGGCGGATGCCGCGGCCAGAGGATTGGCCTCGGCCAGCGGCACATGCTTGCAGGCGGCGGCGTGAAGCACGACGCCGATGGCCCGGTCGCGCATCATGCGGTGCATCAGGGGGCCGTCCGTGACCGACCCCAGCGCCGCCTCGATCACGATGCCAAGGCCGGCGGCGCGTTCGCGCATCTCGCGGTCGATGGTGTAGAGCGCGGCCTCGCTCGCATCGAGAAGGACGATGCGCCGCGGCCCGAGCGGCAGAAGCTGGCGGCACAGTTCGCCCCCCACCGACCCGCCTGCCCCGGTGACGAGGACCGAGGCACCGGCATAGGCGGCCCGCGCCGGCTGAAGGGCGGCGCGGCCGGCGGCTCGGACCGGCAGCACCGGCAGTTCCCCGGCGCTGCCCGGCCCCGCCGCCAGCAGGCCGGCATGAGATGGCACCGACAGGACGGCCAGACCGCTGGCGCGCAGCCCCGCTGCCAGCTTGTCCAGATGCGCAGGCCCGCGGCCCGGCAGGGCGATGAAGGCACGGTCGGCCCCGGTGCGCCGGGCCAGAACGCCGGCCATGGCGGGCGGATGCACGCGCAGCCCTGCCACCGTCAATCCGTGCAGCGCCGCATCGTCGTCAAGGAACGCAACCGGCAGCGTGTCGCCAGCCGCACGCAGCGCCGCCGCCAGCTGCCGCCCCGTTGCACCGGCGCCGTGGATCAGGGCCCGGTGGCGCGGCCGGTTCCGGCCGCCGGCCCAGAGCAGCGCCTGCAGCAATCCCGCCCGCGCGGCAACCGCCGTCACGGCCTGCACCGCGGCCATCAGCACGAGGCCCCCCGGCCCGGGCGCGCCCGGCAGAGCCCCTGCGAGCCCGGCCGCCAGCGTGGCCGCCACCGCCCCCCGCCCCCGGGTGTCGCCGTCCCAGGCGATCAGCTTGACCCGCTGCAGCCCCAGCGCGGCCGCCGAGCCCGCAGCCAGTACGGCTGCCGCTGTCACCACGACCCAGTCCGGCCAGCTGCCCCCGCCTTCGGGCCAGAGCCGCAGCGCCACCGCCATCCCCGCCGCGCCCGCAACCCCGTCGACCGCGAGCAGCACCATCCCCTTGGCCCGGCGTGTCATCCGGTCGTGGGATCGGACCAGCGCCCCGCGCAAGTGTCCGGGCAGACTGGAAGCAGGGGAGATTCGCGGCATCGACGGCATCCGGCTCGGGCGATGCTCCAAGGCCTAGGAACTGTGGGTTAACAAACCGCCCCACCCTGCCGGTCCTTTCCATCGCCGCGCCGTTCGTACAGACTGCGGCCAAAGGGAGACCCCATGGCCACCGACCGCGCGCCCCGCCTCTGCGTCCTGATCGACGCCGACAACATTCCCTCCGGCTATGCCGAGGCGATCTTCGAGGAAATCGCGGCGCTGGGCGAGGCTTCGGTCCGCCGAATCTACGGCGACTGGTCGGCGCAGCGCCTGGGCGGCTGGGCGCGCAAGGTCGCGGCGCTGGGTCTTGTGGCCGACCAGCAGTTCTCGAACACCAAGGGCAAGAACGCCTCCGACATCGGGCTTGTCATCGCGGCGATGGACTTCCTGCATTCGGGGCTGTTCGACGCCTTCGTGCTGGTGTCGTCCGACAGCGACTTCACGCGGCTGGCCGCGCGGATCCGCGAGCAGGGGCTCGATGTCTACGGCATCGGCGAGAAGAAGACGCCCGAGGCCTTCCGCATGGCCTGCAAGCGCTTCATCTACGTGGAAAACCTCTCGGCGCGCGAGGAACGGCCCGAGGTACGGCCGGCGGCGGCTGCGGCCGACCCCGCGCCCGAGGTGCCGAACCCCGGCCCCAAGGAACCGCCCGCCAAGGCAATCCCGCTGATCATCGCCGCGATGCGCGCCATCGACCCGGACGGCGAGTGGTATTCGCTGGGCCAGATCGGGCAGTACATCACGCAAGGCACCCCCGACTTCGACACCCGCACCTACGGCGCGCCGAAACTGTCCGACCTCGTACGCAGGATCAGCCGCTTCGAGGTGAAGCCGGGGCCAGGCGGGCAGTTGCTGGCGCGCGACGTGGCCTAGGGGGCGTCCAAGTGGTTTGCAAGCTTGTCCACCTAATAGTGGTATTGCCCTCTCTGTGGTGCCGGCACTGAGTCAATTCCCAAAATGTTGTGGGGTCGCAAATTTTTCCGTTGATCAAGGGAAAAGAATACGGGAATTTGCTTTTTGCACGGGTACAAGGGCCCGCTACAACCTGCACAGCCAGTGTATGTGGGCGTTAACACCGCCCACGGCTATGCAGACTGAGCGGGCCACCCGTGCTGGCTCCGGCGAAGCCTGCCGCGTGCGCACTGGGTCCGATCTAGCAAATCACCCAGTGAAGCCTCGAAAGAGTCGCACGCGGCAGGCGGCTTAGTCAACGGAGATTATGCCGGTTCGGAATAGGTGTCCTGATCCAGCACCCACGATTTCATACACTAATTCTACCACCTTCTCCGGCCACTAAACTAACTTGCCCGGCACCCTCATCACCGTTGCTCGAGACCGATCTCAACCGGCTTATTTATCGCGCGCTCGGCGTCGCGCTCGGAAGCCAGCCCGAAAAGACCTCGCGATAATGGCTGTCCGCCGACAGCCCCAAAGCACGCTTCCTCCTCGACCCGCGCGGCCCTGCGGCCCGCGTCCGCCTGGCCGCCCCGCCGTCCTGATTGCATTCCGGGTCCCCGGGGCTTATCTCCGGGACCGTCCCCCGGTGGAGCAGGCGTGGCATGAACTGGATCACCAACTACGTCCGGCCCAAGATCAACTCGCTCTTCTCGCGCCGCGAGGTGCCCGAAAACCTCTGGACCAAGTGCCCGGAATGCGGGACGATGCTGTTCCACCGCGAACTGGCCGATAACCAGAACGTCTGTACCTCCTGCGGGCACCACATGGCGATCAGCCCGCGCGATCGCTTCCGTCACCTCTTCGACCAGGGGATCTTCACCGAGGTGAAGGTGCCCGAGCCGCTGGTCGACCCGCTCCAGTTCAAGGACCAGAAGAAGTACCCCGAGCGGCTGAAGGCCGCACAGAAGGCCACGGGCGACCGTGACGCCATGGTGGTGGCCGAGGGCGAGGTGCTGCGCACCCCCATCGTCGCCGCGGCGCAGGATTTCGCCTTCATGGGCGGGTCGATGGGGATGTTCGTGGGCAATGCGCTGCTGGCGGCGGCCGAGGCGGCGGTGAAGGGCCGCAAGCCGCTGGTGGTGTTCACCGCCGCGGGGGGCGCCCGGATGCAGGAGGGCATCCTGAGCCTGATGCAGATGCCGCGCTCCACCATCGCGCTCCAGATGGTCAGGGAGGCGGGGCTGCCCTATGTCGTCGTGCTGACCCACCCGACCACCGGCGGCGTGACCGCCAGCTACGCCATGCTGGGCGATGTGCAGATCGCCGAGCCGAACGCGCTGATCTGCTTCGCCGGCCCGCGGGTGATCGAGCAGACCATCCGCGAGAAGCTGCCCGAGGGGTTCCAGCGCGCGGAATACCTGCTCGACCACGGGATGCTGGACCGCGTGACGCCGCGCAAGGCGCTGCGCGAGGAACTCGCCGTCATCCTGCGGATGCTGATGCGGCAGGCGCCCGCCGCGCGCGGCGCCCCGCCGGCCCCGGCCGCCGCGGCCCCCCCCCCCAATGCGGGGGCGCCCCCGGCGTGAGCGACCCTTCCGACGCGATCCTTTCGCGGTTGATGAGCCTTCACCCCAAGGTCATCGACCTGACGCTCGACCGCATGCACCGCCTGCTGGCGGCACTTGGCCACCCCGAACGGCATCTGCCCAAGGTGGTCCACATCGCCGGCACCAATGGCAAGGGCTCGACGCTGGCCATGATGCGGGCGGGGCTGGAAGGAGCGGGGGCGCGGGTGCATGCCTATACATCCCCGCATCTGGCGCGGTTCCATGAGCGAATCCGCCTTTCGGGCGACCTGATCGCCGAGGACCGGCTGGCGGCGCTTCTGGACGAATGCGAGGCGGCCAACGGCGGCGCGCCGATCACCTTCTTCGAGATCACCACCTGCGCCGCCTTCCTGGCCTTCGCGCGCGAACCGGCGGACTGGCTGCTGCTGGAGGTGGGGCTGGGCGGGCGGCTGGATGCGACCAACGTGATCGACCGGCCGCGGCTGACGGTGATCACGCCCGTAAGCCTCGATCACCAGCAATATCTGGGGGATACGGTCGGGCTGATCGCGGCCGAGAAGGCGGGCATCCTGAAGCGGGGCGTTCCCTGCGTCGTCGGACCGCAGACGGCGGAGGGGATGGCGGCGATCGAGGATCGGGCCGCGCGTCTGGGGGTGCCGATGCTTGTCCACGGCCAGCACTGGCACGCCTGGGCCGAGCGCGACCGGCTGATCTTCCAGGACGAAGGCGGGCTGCTGGACCTGCCTCTGCCGATCCTGCCGGGGCCGCACCAGATCGACAATGCCGGGGCGGCCATCGCCGGGCTGCGGCGGCTGGGTGTGGGCGACCCCGAGGCCGCCGTCGCCCGCGCCGAATGGCCAGCCCGGATGCAGCGGCTTTGGTGGGGACCGCTCGTGGACCGGGCGGCTCCGGGGGCGGAGCTGTGGCTCGACGGCGGGCACAACCCGGCGGGGGGGGCGGCGCTGGCTGCCACGCTGGCCGCCATGCCAACGCGGCCCACCCATGCCATCTGCGGCATGCTGAACACCAAGGACATCGCGGGCTACCTGCGCCCCCTGTCCAGCTGGATCAACGGGTTGCAGGCGGTCTCCATCCCCGGCGAGGCCAATACCCTGCCGGCCGCCGCCACCGCCGGGGCGGCACGCTCGGCCGGCATCGCACGGGTGGCCGAGGCCGGGTCGGTAATGGCGGCGCTGGAGGCCATTCTGGCCGAGGCGCCGCGGGCGCGGGTGCTGATCTGCGGCTCGCTCTATCTGGCCGGGCAGGTGCTGCGCGACAACGGCTGAGGGGCGAGAGGGGGCGCGCCCCTCCCCCCCTCGCCACGAGGGGGAGGGGAGGTATCTGGTCGGGCGGTTGTCCCACCGGATCAAGCGCTTGACCCTGCCCCCCCGCGCCCCCTTCAAACCGCCCGTGCCGACGCGCGGCGGCTTTCCGCAGCAGCGGATGCGGGCTATGCCTCGGGCATGGGACGGGCAGGGCAGGGCAAGTGGGCGGGCGGCGCGCTGCGGGGCGCGGCGGCCGGGTTCGCCGACATGGCCCCGGTGGCGCTGTTCATCCTGCCCTTCGGCCTGGGCTTCGGGGCGGCGGCGGTGGAGCGCGGGCTGACCGCGGCGCAGGCGGTGGCGATGAGCGCCCTGGCCTTCAGCGGCACGGCGCAGTTCGCGGTGCTCGATCTCTGGACGGTGCCGGGGGGCTGGCTGACGCTGGCGCTGGTGACGCTTGCCCTGAGCGCGCGACTGACGGTGATGGGCGCGGTGCTCGGGCCGGTGGTGAACGCCGCGCCGCGGGGCCAGCGGCTGGCGGCGCTTGCCCTGCTGTCGGACGCGAACTTCGCCCGGCACGAGGCCGCGCTGCGGGCGGGCGAGGGCAGCCTGCCGGCCTTTGCCGGGGCGGGGCTGGCGCTGTGGTCGGCCTGGGTGGCGGGCACGGCGGCAGGTGCGGGCCTGGGCCGGGCGGCGGGCGACATGCGTGCGCTCGGGATCGACATGATCCTGGTGGCCTTCTTCGCGGCCACGCTGGCGGTGATGCTGGGCAAGGCGGCGCGGCCGCGGTTCGGCGCGGTCGCCGGGCCGGTTGCGGTTGGCGCGCTGGTGGCGGTGGCCGCGATGCCGGTGCTGCCGGCCGGCTGGAACGTGGTGGCGGCGGCGCTGGCGGGGGGCGTGCTGGCGGCCATGCGGGGGGATCGTCATGGCGCCTGAGGCCGCGCCCTGGGTTGCGGTGCTGCTGGTCGCCGCCGTGGTGGCGCTGACGCGGGTGGCGGGGCCCTGGGCGGTGGCGCGGCTGCGTGCGACGCCGGCGCTGGGGCGGTTCCTCGATGGCATGGCGGGTGCGGTGATCGCGGCCATCGTGGCGCAGGCCCTGGTGCAGGGCGGCCCGCGGGCGGCGGCGGCGGCCGGGGCTGCAGGGGTGGCCGCGCTGGCCGGGGGTGGCGTGTTCGGCGGCATGGCGGCCGGGGTCGCGGCAGCGGCGCTGTGGCGGCTGGCGGCAGGGTAGGTCGGTGCGGCGGGCATCGACATGATCCTGGTGGCCTTCTACGCGGCCACGCTGGCG
>DAOLBY010000043.1:17278-21864 GCA_035324325.1 Paracoccaceae bacterium
CGGGGCGCGCGCCCCTCCCCCTCCCTCTCCCGCTTGGGGGGGAGGAAGGCGCCCTGCGCGGCGGCTCCTTTGCGCCGTCTGACACGGGATACCCGGTGACAGCTTCGAGCCCTTTGCGGACGGTCGGCCGCCGTTCAAAGTCCTGAGAGCCAGCGATTAAGACTTGATCCGCAGCGAGCTGTATTCTAGTACTAGGATATGGAGAAAGTGACCCTTACAGACGCAGAACTTCTACTGCTCGGCCTTGTGGCAGAGATGCCGCGCCATGGTTACGAGCTTGAGCAGGCCATCGAAGCACGCGGCATGCGTGAGTGGACGCAGATTGGCTTCTCTTCGATCTACTTTGTGCTCGGCAAGCTGCAGAAGGCTGGCTTGGTGTCGGTCGAAGTACCCGACGGCATCAAGGCACGAAAAGTCGTCTCGATCACAGACCTCGGCCACGATGTGTTGATCGAGCAAACCATAGCGGCGCTCCAAGAATACCGCCCGACATTCTCGTCTGTGTTGCTAGGCATGGTGCATTGGCCAGCCATCTCACGCGATCAGGCGTTGGAGGCACTGAACGCGAGGCTGTCGTCCATCGATGATGAGGTTGAAAGGCTCGAAAGCCTTCGTCGGCTGCGACAACCGATGCCCGACCATATCGAAGTGCTCTTTGACTACACCGACGGCCAACTGGCGGCTGAGCGCAACTGGATACATACCACTATTGATTACATGAGGAGTAAGCCATGACCAATAACGAGATGATCGATCTGACGAAGGACCGGGCCAAGCTTCGCGCACTCTATGCGTCTACGCCAGGCGAATTCGTCAGGGTTGACGTTCCCACCCTACCCTTCGCCGTTCTCGATGGCGAGGGGCCGCCGGAGAGGTCCTCAATCGAGAAGGCTGTGAAGGTCTTGTTCACTGCGATTTACCCGATTCGGCGCGAAGCACGGGCAAAGATGGGCAAGTCCTTTGTCGAAGCACCAGTTGAGATCCTCTACTGGGCAGAAGACATGCGCGACCTAGCCACTGGCCAACGTGACAAATGGCACTGGCGGGTGCAAATTACCTTGCCAGTCTGGACTGCCCCTCGGCGGCTTGATGATTCCGTTACCGAAATGCGCGGCGAATTGGGTCAGGTACCTGCGCCAAGGTGGGAGGCGGTTATGGAAGGTGATTGCGTACAGCTTCTTCACACCGGCTCAACAAGCGACCTGCCCACCAAGCTCACGGCCCTATACACAGACTATCTGCCGCAGCACCGACTTGAGCCAGTCGGGCCCTACCACGAGGTTTACCTTGATGATTGGAGTCGTGTCGCATGGGATCAGCGCAAGATCATAGTTCGTACGCCTGTGCGAGAGACCGAGTAAGCAAGACGTTTGCATTCCCCGACAATCTGCCGATGCGAGAGAAGTTGTGCATCGACTGCTTCGTCCGCAGTGCTGCCTGTCGCGACCGCATCGGCCAAGGCCGGGGAACCTTTCGTCACGGCGAACTCTGTCCTGCGTCCTCGGCGTCGCCCCCCTCCTCCTCGCCGATCAGTCCCGCCAGCGCATCCTCCAGCGCGTCGAGGTCGATCGGGTCGAACTGGCCGAAGCCCTGCATCCAGACGGAGGCACCGCGCAGCGCGTCGGGGTCGAGCTTGCACCAGGTCACGCGGCCGCGACGCTCCTGTTCGATCAGGCCGGCCTCGGCCAGCACCCGCAGGTGCTTGGACACCGCGGCCAGCGACATCGCGAAGGGTTCGGCCACGTCGGTCACGGCCATGTCGTCCTCGAGCAGCATGGCCAGGATCGCCCGGCGCGTCGGGTCGGCCAGGGCGGAAAACACGAGACTGAGGCGGTCGGCTGCGGCGTCGGGCATGGGCCTGCATCGCGCCGGCCGGCCCAAAGGTCAACCGTTCGGTTGAACATCGGCAAGGGCCCCCGCCGTGCGCTCCGCCCCGGCGCGTTCTGACGCAATCCATCCAAGAGCCTGAAACAGAACGATATCCTGTGAAAACCTTCGGCGTGGAAGGCGGCTTGACTCGGGGCGGACCCTTCCTTAGGCACGGCGCGAACGGACAGGGGGCCGAAATGGCGGACGAACCCGATCCCGAACGGCTGCGCGCCCTGGATGCGCGGCTGGCGCGGGCCAAGGGGGCGGAGACGCCGAAGGTCACCCCGACCGGACGGGCGTTCTCGCAGGGCGAGGTGGCCTGGCGGATGGTGATCGAGCTGGTGGCGGGGCTCCTGGTGGGCGCGGCGATCGGCTATGGGCTGGACCTGGCGTTCGGCTCGCTCCCCGTCTTCCTGGCGATCTTCTGCCTGCTGGGGTTTGCCGCGGGGGTGCGCACCATGCTCTCCACCGCGCGCAGCCTTCAGGGCGGGACGGCCGGGGGCGACGAACCGAGGGGTTAGACCGTGGCGGCAGACGGCGGAAGCGGCTTCAACATCCACCCGATGGACCAGTTCATCGTGAAGCCGCTGTTCGGCGGCTCTGATATCCACTGGTACACCGTCACCAACGTGACGCTGTGGATGGCGATCGGGGTCCTCTGCATCGCGGCGCTGCTGGTGCTGGGGACGCGGCGCCGGGCCATCGTGCCCTCGCGCAGCCAGTCGATCGCCGAGCTGATCTACGGCTTCATCCACAACATGGTCGAGGACGTGACGGGCCACGAGGGGGTGAAGTACTTTCCCTATGTGATGACCCTGTTCCTGTTCGTCCTGTTCGCCAACCTGCTCGGCCTGCTGCCGATGTCCTTCACCACGACGAGCCATGTGGCAGTGACGGTGGTGCTGGCGCTGCTGGTGTTCCTGGGTGTCACGATCCTGGGCTTCGCGAAACAGGGGATCGGCTTCCTGTCGATGTTCTGGGTCACCTCGGCCCCGGCACCCGTGCGCCCGGTGCTGGCGGTGATCGAGGTCATCAGCTACTTCGTGCGGCCTGTCAGCCATTCGATCCGTCTTGCCGGCAACCTGATGGCCGGGCACGCGGTGATCAAGGTGATCGCAGGCTTTGCCTCGCTCGCCGTGGTGTCGCCGGTGGTGATCGGGGCGGTGACGGCGATCTATGCGCTGGAACTGCTGGTCGCCGTCGTGCAGGCCTATGTCTTCACCATCCTCACCTGCGTGTATCTGCGCGACGCCGTGGGCGGCGCGCACCACTGATCCACGCAACCGAAATCCCAACCTTTCCAAAGGAGTATCCATCATGGAAGGCGATATCGCTCAAATGGGCAAGTACATCGGCGCGGGCCTGGCCACCATCGGCCTCGGCGGTGCCGGCATCGGCGTGGGCCATGTGGCCGGCAACTTCCTCGCCGGCGCGCTGCGCAACCCCTCGGCCGCGCCCGGCCAGACCGCAACGCTGTTCGTCGGCATCGCCTTTGCCGAAGCGCTCGGGATCTTCTCGTTCCTGATCGCGCTTCTGCTGATGTTCGCCGTCTGATCCGACGCGCCGGCCCCGGCCCCCGCGCGTGATGCGGCGGGGGCCTGCTTCTGGTCAGCCAAGGGACGACGGACATGGCAACGGACGCCCAATCCGCGGCAGGCAACGGCGGCGCTGAATCCGCCGGCATGCCGCAACTCGACTTCTCGACCTGGCCCAACCAGATCTTCTGGCTGGCCGTCGCGCTGGTCGCGATCTACCTGATCCTCAGCCGCGTGGCGCTGCCCCGGCTGGGTGCGGTGCTGGCCGAACGGCGCGGCACCATCGTCAACGACCTGGCAGCAGCCGAGGAACTGAAGGCAAAGGCGGTCGAGGCCGAAAAGGCCTACAGCGACGCGCTGGCGACAGCGCGGGCCGAGGCGGCGCGCATCGTCGCAAAGGCGCGGGCCGAGATTCAGGCCGACCTCGATGCCGCGACGGCGCGGGCCGACGCCGAGATCTCCGAACGCACCGCGGCCTCCGAGACGAGCATCGCCGCGATCCGCGCCGGCGCGGTCGAGAGCGTGACGGCGGTGGCCAAGGATGTCGCCGGCGAACTGGTGGCGGCGCTGGGCGGCAAGGCCGATGCGCGGTCGGTCAATGCGGCGGTCGCCGCGCGGCTGAAGGGGTGACGCGATGATCCGTATGGCCCTTGCGGCGGCGCTGGCCGCGACCCCGGCGATGGCGGCCACCGGGCCGTTCTTCTCGCTCGGCAACACCGACTTCGTGGTGCTGATCTCGTTCCTGCTGTTCGTCGGCATCCTTCTGTACATCAAGCTGCCGTCCAAGCTGGGGGCGCTGCTTGATGGCCGCGCGGCCCAGATCAAGGCCGAACTCGACGAGGCGCGGGCGCTGCGCGAGGAAGCCAAGACCATCCTTGCCTCTTACGAGCGCAAGAAGAAGGACGTGCAGGAACAGGCCGACCGCATCGTCGCCAATGCCCGGGACGAAGCCCTGCGCGCCGCGTCCGAGGCGAAGGACGAGTTGCAGCGGTCGATCGCGCGGCGGGTCGCCGCCGCGACCGACCGCATCGCCGCCGCGGAAAAGGAAGCGGTGCGCGAGGTGCGTGAAAAGGCGATCGGTGTCGCCATCGCGGCGGCGGGCGACCTGCTGGCCAGGCAGATGACCGCAGAGGCCGCGCAGGCCTCGGTCGATGCCGCAATCCGGGAAGTTGGCGCGCGGCT
>DAOLBY010000043.1:21920-22605 GCA_035324325.1 Paracoccaceae bacterium
CCCCGCCGCAGCGTATCGGCGGGGCCCCTACCGTTCCACCTCGTGGTTCAGCCGCTGGCGCGCCACGGCCTCGTTCCGGTCGGCGCGCAGCCCGTCGGCCAGCACGCGCGCCACATAGTCGAGATGCGCCTCGACCGCCGCCCGCGCCGCCGCGGGGTCGCGCGCCTGGAGGCCGGTGTTGATCGCGCGGTGCTGATCCAGCAGCTGGTCGCGCGTCACGCGGTTGCGGAACATCATCTGGCGGTTGTAGAACACGCCCTGCTTCAGCAGATCGTACATCGACCGCATCATGTGCAGCATGATGACGTTGTGGCTGGCCTCGATGATCGCGGTGTGGAACTCGGCGTCCAGCGTCGCCTCGTCGGTCGGGTCGCGCTTGCCATGCGCGGCCTCCATCTTGCGGAAGATCGTGGCGATGACCGCAAGGTCGGTGTCGGAGCCGAGGCGAGCGGCGCGTTCGGCTGCCAGCCCCTCCATGTCGCGGCGGAAGGCGAGGTAGTCGAACACCGCCTCGTCATGATCGGCGAACAGCCGCACCAGCGCGGGCGAGAAGGCCGAGCCCAGGACCTCGGCCACATAGACGCCGGCACCAGGGCGGCTCTCGACCAGACCGCGGCAGCCCAGTTCGGCGATGGCCTCGCGCAGGCTGGGGCGCGACACGCCCAGACGGTCAGAGAGTTCGCGT
>DAOLBY010000044.1:0-7911 GCA_035324325.1 Paracoccaceae bacterium
TTACCCTGCCTGCGAAGCTCTATATAGAGCCGCTGGCCACTGCCGCCAGCTTCGGTCCGCTGATTGCCGATGTCTCGCAGTGGTTCCTGCGCCGCCGGGGCATCGCTGTCGCGGTCGCGGCCAGCGGCAACTACATCTCGGGCGCCTTCTGGCCCCTGGTGCTGTCGGCCGCCATCCCCGATATCGGCTGGCGCCTGGCCTATGCCGGAATGGGTGCGGTCACGCTTGCCGCGATGATCCCGCTGGCGCTGGCGCTGCGCCGCCGTATCCCGGCCGAGGCGCAGGCCACATCGACCGCCGCCGCTGCCGCCCGTGCGCGCTCCACGGGACTGTCGCCCGCCGCGCTGGTCTGGCTGCTGGCTGTCGCCGGCATCGCCTGCTGCGTTGCCATGTCCATGCCGCAGGTCCATATCATCGCCTGGTGCATCGACCTGGGCTACGGCCCGGCGGTCGGGGCCGAGATGCTGGCGCTGATGCTCATGGGCGGCGTCGTCTCGCGCCTTGCCTCGGGCTGGCTGGCCGACCGGCTGGGGGGCCTCAGGACGCTGCTCCTGGGGGCGGTGCTGCAGGCGCTGGCACTGATGCTGTTCCTGCCCTTCGACGGGCTGGCCTCGCTTTATGCGCTGTCGCTGGTGTTCGGCCTGGCGCAGGGCGGCATCGTGCCGGCCTATGCGATCATCGTGCGCGAATACCTTCCGCCGCAGGAGGCCGGGGCGCGGGTGGGGCTGGTCATCTTCGCCACCATCCTCGGCATGGCGCTGGGGGGCTGGATGTCGGGCCGCATCCACGACCTGGCGGGCGGCTACATGCTGGCCTTCGTGAACGGCATCGCCTGGAACCTCGTCACCGTCGCCATTGCCGCGGGGCTGCTGCTGTCGGTCCGGCCGCGTCCTGCAATCGGATAGCGCCGCGCTGCGTTTCCGGGCTGTCCCGAACGCGCCCCGTCAGACCAAAAAAAACGCCGGCACGAGGCCGGCGTTAAGTGTTGAGGCAGGTTTCATACAGGCAAGAAACCTATCGAGCAGTGCCACTTGTATACGCGGCTTGCCGCCCGTGGCCAAGCATAAAGTTTGCGGTCCGGGGGCCCCGGGGCTAGGGTTCGACCGCAGCGGATGCAGGCAGGACGGAGGATTGTCGACGTGACGCGAACGGACCTTTTCCGGGCTTTCGGGCGCCGGATCGCCTGGGCCGCGCTGGCCTGTGCAGCGGCGATTCCCGCGCTGGCACAGCCGCAGCACGGCTTGGCCATGTATGGCGAGCCCGCGCTGCCACCGGATTTTGTGTCGCTGCCCTATGCCAACCCCGAGGCGCCCAAGGGCGGGCGCATCGTGTTCGGGGAATCGGGCGGCTTCGATTCGCTCAACCCCTTCATCGTCAAGGGCCGCGCCCCCGCCGGCCTGTCGGCGCTGACGGTCGAGACGCTTCTGGGGCGCAGCTACGACGAGCCCTTCACGCTCTACGGCCTCCTGGCCGAATCGGTCGACACGGACGATGCCCGCACCTGGGTCGAGTTCACCCTGCGCGAGGAGGCCCGATTCGCCGACGGCAGCCCGGTGACGGTCGAGGACGTGATGTGGTCGATGGAGATCCTGGGCACCAAGGGCGCACCGCGCTACGCCGCCGCCTGGGCCGCCATCGCCGGCATGGAGGCGACCGGCCCGCGGACCCTGCGCTTCACCTTCAACACCGACAACCGCGAGCTGCCGCTGATCATCGGCCTGCGCCCGGTGCTGCAGAAGGCGCAGTGGGAAGGCAAGGATTTCGACGAATCCGGGCTGGAGGCGCCCATCGGGTCCGGGCCCTACCGGGTCGGCGCCTACGAGCCCGGGCGCTACATCGTCTATGAACGGCGCGCCGACTGGTGGGGGGCGGACCTGCCTTTCAACCGCGGGCTGCACAATTTCGACCAGGTGCGCTACGACTATTTCGGCGACGGCGGCGTGGTGTTCGAGGCCTTCAAGGCCGGCGAGATCATGTCCTACCGCGAGACGAACGCCGCCCGCTGGGCCAGCCGCTACGACTTTCCGGCGGTGGCCGCCGGCGATGTGGTGAAGTCCGAGATCCCGCACCAGCGGCCTTCGGGCATCGAGGGATTGGTGATGAACACGCGCCGGGCGCTGTTCGCCGACTGGCGGGTGCGCGAGGCGATGATCCAGGCCTTCAACTTCGAGCTGGTGAACCAGACGCTGACCGGCGGTGTGCAGCCGCGCATCCAGTCCTATTTCTCGACCTCGCAGCTCGGCAGGGCCGTGGGCCCGCCCGCCGAGGGGCGCGAGGCCGAGTTTCTGGCGCCCTTCGCCGCCGACCTGCCGCCCGGCGCGATCGAGGGCTATGCCCTGCCCGTGGCCGACGGGACCGAGGCCAACCGCCGCAACATCCGCGCCGCCGCGGCGCTGCTGGAGGAGGCCGGCTGGGCCGTGGGCGCGGACGGCGTGCTGAAGAACGCGGCCGGAGAGGCCTTCGCCTTCGAGATCCTCCTGCAGAACGGGCAGGACGAGATGATCTCGGTCGCCTCGATCTATGTCGAGGCGCTCAAGCGGCTGGGGATGGCGGTGCGCGTGACCACGGTCGATTCGGCGCAATATGTCGAACGCACAAACGCCTATGACTTCGACATGACCCACTACATCCGGTCGCTGTCGCTGTCGCCGGGGACAGAACAGAAACTCTACTGGTCGGCCAAGGCGGCCGGCGAACCCGGCACGCGCAACTGGATGGGCATGCAGGTACCGGCGGCCGATGCGATGATCGACACGCTTCTGGCCGCGACCAGCCGCGAGGATTTCCTGGCCGCGACCCGCGCGCTCGACCGGGTGCTGACGGCCGGCCGCTACGTCATCCCGATCTGGTACTCCGACCGCTCGCGGCTGGCGCACCGCAAGGAGTTGCGCTTCCCCGACCGGCTGCCGATCTACGGCGACTGGATCGGCTTCCAGCCCGAGGTCTGGTGGTGGCAGGAATGATGCGCGCGCTTCTTCTGGCCGCCGTGGTCGCCGCGGCAGGCTGCAACACGGTGGCGGGCATCGGCAACGACATCTCGGGTGCCGCGCGCACCGTGCAGCGGGCCTTCTGAGGGGGCCGTCGGCATGGGTCGGTTCGAACGCGGCCTGACCCTGTGGGTCGGCCTGGCCATGGCGGCCGGCGTGGCGGCGGGGATGCTGGCCCCCGGCCTCTTCGCGGCGGTGGCGGAGGCCGAGGTCGCGCAGGTCAACCTGGTGATCGGTGTCCTGATCTGGGCGATGATCTGGCCGATGATGGTGCAGGTCGATTTCGCGCGCGTGGCCGGGGTCGGCCGGCGGCCGGCGGGCCTGATCCTGACGCTGGTCGTCAACTGGCTGGTCAAGCCCTTCACCATGGCCGCGCTCGGCTGGCTGTTCTTCCGCGTGGTCTTTGCCGACCTCGTCGATCCGCAGACGGCCGGGGAATACATCGCCGGGATGATCCTTCTGGGTGTCGCGCCCTGCACCGCGATGGTCTTCGTCTGGTCGCAACTGGTGCGGGGCGATCCCGACTACACGCTGGTGCAGGTCGGTGTGAACGACCTGATCATGATCGTGGCCTTCGCGCCGATCGCGGCCTTCCTTCTGGGCGTGGTCGAGGTGACCGTGCCCTGGGAGACGCTGGTCCTGTCGGTCGCCCTCTATGTCGCGCTGCCGCTGGCGGCGGGGGTGGCGATGCGGCGGCGGCTGATGGCGCGGGGCGGGCCGGCGGCGGTGGCGGCGTTCCTCGCCCGCATCAAGCCCGTTTCGGCCCTGGGGCTGATCCTGACCGTCTGGCTTCTGTTCGGCTTGCAGGCGGGCACGATCCTCGCCAATCCGCTGGCGATCCTGCTGATCGCGGTGCCGCTGGTGATCCAGTCCTACGGCATCTTCGCGATTGCCTGGGCGGGCGCCCGTGCCCTGCGCCTGCCGCACGAGGTCGCCGCTCCCGCCTGCCTGATCGGCACCTCGAACTTCTTCGAACTGGCGGTGGCGGTCGCGATCTCGCTCTTCGGGATGCAGTCGGGCGCTGCGCTGGCCACGGTCGTCGGGGTGCTGGTCGAGGTGCCGGTAATGCTGTCGCTGGTGGCGCTGGCGAACCGCGCACGCGACCGCCGCGCCGCCACGGCCTGAGCCCGGCTTGCCCCGGACGGCGCCGCGGGCTACCCCTGCCCCCATGCGCTCCGTCCTGGCCCAGGGCACCCCGCCCGCCGTCCCCGACCGGCTGAACCTGGCCGCCCACGTGCTGGCCGGCGCCGAAGCGCACCCCGACCGCTCGGCGCTGCAGGTCGTCGGGCCCACTGGCGCGGAACGCTGGAGCTACGCCCGACTTGCCGCCGCGGTCCGGGGCGCGGGCACGATCCTGGCCGCGCAGGGGCTCGCGCCCGGCGACCGCGTGCTGTTGCGGCTGGCCAACAGCCCGGCCTTTCCGGTGGCCTTCCTCGGTGCGATTGCCGCGGGCCTGGTGCCGGTGCCGACCTCGGCACAGCTGACCGCAGCCGAGGCCGGCAAGCTGGCCGCCCTGATTGCGCCCCGCCTGATCCTCGCCGATGACGGCGTGGCCCTGCCCGACCCCGCCCCCTGCCCCGTCCTGCCTGCCGCCGCGCTGGCCCGGGCCGAGGACGCCGCGCCCTGCCCCTTCGCCGACACCGGGGCCCATGATCTCGCCTACATCATCTTCACCTCGGGCACCTCGGGCACCCCCTGCCCGGTGATGCATGCGCATCGCGCGATCCTCGCCCGCGCGCTGATGCGCGACGGCTGGGAGGGGCTGGAGACGGGCGACCGGCTGATGCACGCGGGCGCCTTCAACTGGACCTATACGCTCGGCACCGGGCTGATGGATCCCTGGCTGGCAGGGGCCACGGCGCTGATCCCGGCCCCCGGGGTGGAAGCCGCGCAGCTGCCGCTTCTGCTGCGGCGCTTCGATGCCACGATCTTCGCCGCCGCCCCGGGGGTGTTCCGCCCGATGCTGCGCGCGGGCCTGCCGCCGCTGCCCCGGCTGCGCCATGCGCTGGCCGCCGGCGAAAGCCTGTCGCCCGCCCTGCGCGACGCCTGGCGCGCGGCCACCGGCACCGAGATTCACGAGGCGCTTGGGATGTCCGAGGTCTCGACCTTCGTCTCGGGCAGCCCCGCGCGGCCTGCCCCCCCGGGCCATGCGGGTTATCCCCAGGCCGGGCGGCGCGTCGCCGTCCTCGGGCCGGAGGGCGCGCCGGTTCCCCGCGGCCACGCGGGCGTGCTGGCGGTGCACCGCTCCGACCCGGGTCTGTTCCTGGGCTACTGGGACGACCCGGCCGCCACCGCAGCGCGCCTTGCGGGCGAGTGGTTCCTGACCGGCGACACCGTCGCCATGGCCGAGGATGGGGCCATCGCCTATCTGGGGCGCGACGACGACATGCTGAACGCGGGCGGCTTCCGCGTCTCGCCGATGGAGGTCGAGGCGGCGATGGCGGGCCTGCCCGGCCTGACCGAGGCCGCTGCGGTCGAACATGCGGTCCGCCCGGGCGTCACCCTGATCGCGCTGGCCTATACCGGCCCCGCCGCGCTGGACGAAGCCACGCTGTCGGACCACGCCGCCCGCAGCCTTGCCCGGTACAAGCAGCCGCGCCTCTGGCGCCACCTGCCCGCCCTGCCCCGCAACGCCAACGGCAAGCTGAACCGCAAGGCGGTGCGCGCGCTTCTCAAGGATGCCCCGGAATGAACACGGTCAGCCTCGACATCTTCTCCGACCCCGTCTGCCCCTGGTGCATGATCGGCAAGGCCAACCTCGACCGTGCGCTGGAAAGCCGCCCGGAGCATCCCTTCGCCGTGGCCTGGCACCCGTTCCAGCTGAACCCCGGGATGCCCCGGGAAGGCACCGACCGCCGCGCCTACCTGGAAGCCAAGTTCGGCGGACGCGAGGCTGCGGCCCGCGCCTATGCCCAGGTTGCCGCGGCGGCCGAGGCCGCGGGCGTGCCCATCGTGTTCGAGACGATGGACCGGATGCCCAACACCCTGGATGCGCACCGGCTGATCCACTGGGCAGGGGTCGAGGGTCGGCAGGGCGCGGTGGTGGCGGCACTGTTTCGCGCCTTCTTCCGCGAGGGGCAGGACATCGGTGATCGCGCCACGCTGGTCGCACTCGCGGCCTCGACCGGGATGGACGGCACCGCGGTGGCGCGGCTCCTGGCCGGCGAGGCCGATGCCGAGGACATCGCCGCCCGCGATGCCGATGCTCGCGCCAAGGGCGTGCGCGCCGTGCCCACCTTCCTGATCGCGCGGCAATATGTGGTCTCGGGCGCGCAGCCGGTGGCCTTCTGGCAGCGGGTGATCGACGACATCGCCCGACAGGACGGCGAAGCCGTGCCCAATTGACGCCAGGCTGACGGGCGGGGCACTGGCAGGACCGATGGCCGCGTGATAGCCCCCCGCCCATGACCGCGACCTTGCATGCCCCGCCACGCCCGCTCGGCCAGACCGAGTTCGTGGCGATGATCGCCATGCTGATCGCCACCATCGCCTTTTCCATCGACGCGATGCTGCCCGCGCTGCCGGAAATCGCGGCCGAACTCACACCCGCGTCACCGAATCGGGCGCAGCTGATCATCACCTCCTTTGTCCTCGGCATCGGGCTCGGCACGCTGGTCGCCGGGCCCCTGTCGGACAGTTTCGGGCGGCGGCGAGTGATCGTGGCGGGGTCGGTCCTCTACTGCCTCGGCGCCGCCGCGGCCTGGGCGGCGCCGACGCTCGACACCGTGCTGGCGGCGCGCATCGTCCAGGGGCTCGGGGCGGCCGCGCCGCGGGTCGTGTCGCTTGCGCTGGTGCGCGACATCCATTCCGGGCGGCAGATGGCGCGGGTGGTCAGTTTTGCGATGATGGTCTTCACGCTGGTCCCGGCGGCGGCGCCCCTGCTCGGATCGGTGATCATCGCCGCCGCCGGCTGGCGCGCCATCTTTGCCGCCTTCATCGGGTTCTCGATCCTGTCGGTCCTGTGGCTGACGGTGCGCCAGCCCGAGACCCTGCCACCCGAAGCCCGTCGCCCGCTGGGCTTCGCGCCGCTGCTGGCGGCGCTGCGCGAGGTTCTGGGCCACGCCAGCGTCCGCCGGGCGATCCTTGTGCAGGCGCTGTGCTTCGGGGCGCTGTTCGGCACCCTGTCCTCGACGCAGCAGATCTTCGACACGACCTTCGGCCGCGGGGCCGAGTTTCCCTGGTGGTTCGCCCTGATCGCGCTGGTCGCGGGCAGCGCAAGCCTGCTGAACGCCTCGCTGGTCGTGCGGCTCGGCATGCGGCGCATGGTCATCGTGACGCTTGCGGTGCAGGCCGCGGTCTCGGCCGCGATGGCGGGAATGATGGTGGCGGGGGCCTGGCCGCCGGCGCTGGCCTTTCCGGCCTATGTGGTCTGGACCACAAGCGTGTTCTTCATGGCGGGCCTGACGCTCGGCAATCTCAATGCCATCGCCCTGGAACCCATGGGGCATGTGGCGGGCATGGCGGCCTCGGTCACGGGCGCGTTGGCCACCGTGGCGGGGGTGGCGCTGGCGGCGCCGCTCGGACTGGCCTTCGACGGCACGCCGGTCCCGCTCGCCTTGGGCATCGCGGTTCTGACGGCGCTCGGCGCTGTCCTGATGCGCGGCATGGCGCGCTGAGGAATGGCGCGCTGAGGAATGGCGCCGGGGGCGCTGCCCCCGGACCCCCGGAATACTTGGACCAAGATGAAAGGCGCCCCTCCCTTTCCTGATGGCTCAAACATCCTCGGGGGGTGAGCGGCGCAGCCGCGAGGGGGGCGGAAAGCCCCCCTGCCCGACCCGGCATCAGCGCGCCGCAGGCGTCCTGGGCGGGCTGGCGGCGGCGGGCGGGCGGGCGGCCCCGGCGGAGGCGCGCCCAATGGCGGCGGCCGCCCTGATCCCCGCGCCCCCGCCCCGCCCCCCGGCCCTCCCCCACCCCCTTTTGCCCC